>JBJOII010000056.1:0-24728 GCA_046047235.1 Verrucomicrobiota bacterium
CCTCTTCGGCCCAAACCGCAAGTCCGGCGCACGCAAACTACGCGCTCTCAATGACACTCACCTCTTCACCCTCAGGGACCTCAAAAAAAATGCCTTCGGATAAGATCTGAACTCCGAGTCGAGATTACCTCAGGACTCTGAAGTCACCTTCACGTCGCGTAAGCCCCGCCTGATCGAGTGTTTCGAGCAGCGGGATAGTAACCCTACGATTGCTGTTCAGCGCCTGACGCAGCTCGCTCGTCGTGGCTTTCCCGTGCAATCGCAGGAATCTCCGCACGGTGATTCGTGCCTGAGTAAATGCCGCGTGGCTCACAACGATGTCCGCAGCCAGTTGGACCGCATCCCCGCACTGCAGAAGATAAGCCAATGCCTGACGACTCGTTGTATCGGGAGTCAAATCTTTGGAGGACGGCACTTCGAGCCCCCGCTGTATCAGTTGAAACCTGAGCCGTTCTGCAGCCTTCTGAAGCTTGGGGGGGAGAGACGGATGGAAGTCCGATCTACGGATTGTATGCCCTTCAATCGTCATCCCCTGGGCAAGGAGGGCCTCCATTAAACCCTGAAAAACCCGGGACTCATTCGATTTGTGCTCTAGCACGGACCTGAGTTCAGCTAGTCGAACCCCCGGCAAATCAGGATGACTGGCATGAAACGTGTCAACATAGCGCAGTGCGGACTCGATGATGGTGCTCCACCAGGATCGATCAAAAAGCCACCCGTTCCATTCAATGATCTTGCTGGCAGCAACCAACGCCTGCACCGCCTGCTGAATCCTCTGTTCACTGTATCCGGACTGAACCAGGAGACCTTTCAGCATCAGGGCGTGATGCTGCTCAAGAACAGCTTCGATCAGCAGCTCAGGATCCGTCATGCCAGCGCTGATCTTCGCTAGTGATTGCTGGTGAAGGGTGCGGTTCCAACCGCGGTCAGGACCATCGATTGCCAGCACTGTTCCACCCGCAAGAGTATTGCGCTCGGATGCATCGCGCAGAATGAACCGGTCACCCACAAAGGCCGGCAGTGCTGATTGCAGGCGCAATTGCGCACAGGAGCTCTGGCCGGGCTTCAAGCTCGAACCCGCAGGAAGCCGCACCTTGGCCTTCACCCTGGCGCTGCCGAGGTGAACCCAGACTTGGCTCCCGTGTAAAAGAGCGCGCGCCGCCAGGACTTTCTGTCCGACCAAACGATCCGACTTGCCCACCACAACTTCCAAAACGCAGCTCGAACCTGCCAGGGAGCCCGTGGTGATGACATCACCCCGCGACACATCCTTCGCCGCATCGATATCCGCCAGATTCAACGCAACGCGCTGGCCAGGCTGGGCGTGGTCCAGTTCACGGCCATGGGACTGCAGGGAGCGAATCCGGGACTGAACACCACGTGGCGTGATGCATACCGGATCTGCTTTCCGCAACCGCCCGCCGGTCAACGTTCCCGTCACAACCGTACCCGCGCCACGAACCACGAAGACCCTGTCAATGCTCAGCCTCGGCTTTCCGATGTTCATCGGAGGTGGGATGGTTCTCAGCACATCAAGCATTGCCAACCTCAACTCCTCCAGTCCTCGCCCGACTGAAACGTCCGTTGGAACGATCGCAGCCGACTGAAATGGCGACCCTGACAAACGTCGCCTAACCTCGCTTCTCACCCTCTCAATGTCCTGGGCTAAGTCTGCTTTAGATAATGCGATGACACAATGACTCACGCCCAGATAGGTGAGGATCTGCAGATGCTCCTCTGTCTGGGGCATCCATCCGTCATCTGCTGCAACGACAAGCAACGCCAAATCTACAGACCCAACCCCGGCCACCATGTTCTTCACGAAATCCTCGTGCCCCGGCACATCCACGATCCCCAATTCGAAAACGTCCGAGGCAGGGCGACCTTCAGCCTCACCTCCTTTGAGGGTAAGCTGCGCGAACCCCAGCTCGATGGTGATCCCGCGGGCTTTCTCCTCAGGCAACCGGTCAGGATCTATGCCCGTTAGGGCTCTGACCAAACTGCTTTTGCCATGATCCACATGTCCTGCAGTGGCTAAAATGTGGTGCCTCAACATGCGGGACGATTCTCAGATGAGAACTGCGGACTTGGCAACCTACTTGAAAAGGGTCCCATCCCGAAAAACCCGATTGCATCCTCAGGGTTTACCCGCTAACGAGTGAATGTTTTCGATCACCCAGCATGAAAGCCATCACTAGCTCCGCGATCCACTCACTCGCAGCCTTGTTGCTCCTTGCACTTCTTCTCGGCAACACCGGCTGCTCCTCGGGAGGCTACGCCAAAGGCGATAAAACCGCCGCAAATATCCGGAAGGCAGCCGATCAAATCGCCCTGCTCAACAAGGACATCGAGCGCGCACTGGGAAGCCTCAGCGATCTCGTAAACAACCCTCAACCCAATCTCAAACCGCAATTCAAACGCTTTTCCGCCGATGTAAAGACCGTGGAAAGGTCGGCAGAACATATCTACGCGGCACGTCAGTCCATGGCCGACAAAGGCAAGGCCTTCTTCGAGCATTGGGATAGCCAGCTGGCGGAAATCAACAATGAGGACATCCGGGCGCGCAGCCAGAGCCGACGCGATGAAGTGGCTGCAAAACTCCTCGAGATCAAGGTCCGCTACGAAGACGCCGCAAGGACCTTTAAACCGTTCATTGCCGACTTGCGGGATGTGCAGCGCTTCCTTTCACTCGACCTGACCACGGATGGTGTGAGCGCCGCCAAGGAGCCGCTGAAGAAAGCCATGACCGACGCCATCCCCGTCATCGAAGCCGTGCAGGACCTCTCCGAAGGCTTTGCATCGCTGGGCGTATCCATGGCATCAGCAAATCCATCCAACTAGAGTCGCATTCACGATCCACAAGCGAGCGCCCGCCGAAGCGCCTCCACCAGAACCTGGTCCTGGGAGGGAAACACTGTTCGCAAATCCAGACAGAACCGCTGTCTGCCCAGGACCCCGATCACTGCTGGCATTCCAAGGCGGAGACGTTCGACCAGCTCCGGAAGAGGGACGCTATCGGGACGCACTTCAAGCGCAACCGAAGGAACGATCTCCCTTGGCATGGTGCCGCCGCCCACCTGACCGGAGGCGCCCCCTATTGCCAACTTCGCGGGCACCCCATCCAATCCGCCAATAATTGCCGCAGCCCGGGCTCGCAACTCATCTGCACCCACCATGGCTTGGTCCACCCAAGGCACTCCCAACGGAGCAACCGGATCCCCCTTCCCCACGCCGCGGCCCAGCCAGGTATCGACAGTAGCTTGCAACGCACTGAGCACCAATTTGTCACATCGCAGGGCGCGAAAGAATGGCTCCTTCTTCAGCGCCGCCACCCTCTTGCCGTCTCCAACGATAACCCCCGCCTGAGGCCCACCAAGCAGCTTGTCCCCACTGAAACAGACCAAGTCAGCACCGCTCCGAAACACCTCCTCCACCGTTGGCTCATGGCGTAACCCCGCAAATCGGGCAGTGTCCACCACCGCACCGCTCCCCAGATCCTCGACGAAAGGAACCCGTCGGCGCTTCGCAAGCGCCCCAAGCTCCTGACTCGAGACGGATTCAACAAAGCCCTCCATGAAAAAATTGCTGCGATGCACTTTAAGGATCATGGCTGTCTCCGGACAAATCGCTCGCGCGTAGTCCTCGATATTCGTGCGGTTTGTTGTCCCCACTTCACGCAGAACTGCACCGCTCGTCTCCAATATTTCCGGAATGCGGAATCCGCCGCCAATCTGCACGAGTTCACCGCGGGAAATGACAACCTCCTTGGCCGGGCCCGCCGTCAAATGTCGCAGGATCAACACCAAGGCAGCGGCACAGTTGTTCACCACCGTCGCTGCACCAGCCCCACACAACACCGCCAATGCCTGTTCCAAATAGCTGCCGCGGCTTCCCCGGCGTCCCGTCTCCAGATCAAACTCCAGGTTGCTGTAGCCGGCAGCCACCGCACTCATCTGCTTCACTGCCTCCACCGACAACGGAGCCCTGCCCAAATTGGTATGGATCAACACCCCTGTCCCATTGATGACGGGCCGGATGCGCTGCCGCTCCATCGAAGCCAGCTGCCTCCCCAACCCCGCTACAATCTCCTGAAATGGCGGTACTACCGACCTGGATCTCCTCAAACGCCCCAGCTCCCGCCGCACGGCAGCAAGGATCATCACCCTCGGTAAATCCACCCCACCAAGTTCGCCCATGATGCGATCAACCGAAGGGATAGCTCGAAGCCCGGAGGGATTCCCGGAAGATTTCGCGGTCCGCGCAGCCTTCTTCATACTGGGCAAACACTGGGGTTTTCCCGCACCAAGCAGAAGCGCGAAATACACGCTTGCCGACGCCTGCCTACGCCACGCGAATCCGGCCCTTCGGCGACCGCACAATGCGTCCAACCACAGCGGCAACCCGCTGCCTGCGCAACATGATGCTCCGAATCACGCTGTCCAGATGCCTCCGGGGGACACATAACAGCAGACCACCGCTGGTCTGCGCATCCGAAAGCAGCACCTTGTCGACCTCCGTCACTCCAGAACCCCACTCCGTCCATTCTTCGCACGTCTCAAGATTCAGTTTCGTCCCACCAGGCACGCAGCCTTCCTGGATCAACCCGCGCACCTGCTTGCTGATAGCCGGAACTGCCGTGGCCTCGATCTCCGCCCCAACCCCACTCGCCCGGCAGAGACTCCCCAAATGCCCCAGCAAGCCGAAACCCGTAACGTCAGTCCCCGCCCGCACCCACCGCTTCTCCGCCAAATCAGGCCCCACATCGTTCAGCATCCGCATCCACGCCACCGCCCTCTTCTCAAGCGACACCACAGAAATCCCACGCTTGATCGCGGTCGTCACTATCCCCGTCCCAAGTGGCTTCGTTAAAACCAGCAAATCACCGGGTCGCGCCGCCGCATTCGTAATCAAACGTCCCGGATTCACCAACCCGGTCACCGATAGCCCGTAAACCGGCTCAGGATTCTTAATGGTATGCCCGCCAACCATCACACATCCCGCCTCCCTCACCTTTGCTTCCCCTCCCCGCAGTATGGCTCGGATGTCACCCGCCGAAACCGCACCCTCCGGCATCCCCATCACATTCAATGCCGTCAACGGCCTGCCCCCCATCGCGTAAACATCCGACAAAGCGTTCGCAGCCGCTATCTGCCCAAACGTATAGGGGTCATCAACAATAGGAGTGAAAAAGTCGACCGTCTGCACCAGCGCCCGCCCCGCATCCAGACGAAAAACTCCCGCATCATCGGCCGTGTTCGAGCCGACGATCAATCGCGGGTCACGTTGACCCTTTTGCTGAGGCAGGACCTGCCTCAGGGCCTTCTGGCCCAGTTTGGCCGCTCAACCAGCGCAGGAAGCCAGCGCCGTCAGTCGAGCTTTCGCATCACGTTTCATGTCACATCGGTAAACCACACGGGAGGCTGCAACTCCTCGTCAACAGTCTGGCGGAGAGGGAGCGAATCGAACACTCCTCGGATAGTCTAGCTACCCGACATCGGTTTTGAAGACCGAGGCGGACACCAGCCACGCGTCACTCTCCACATAACCCGCGCATGCTGTGGTGCCGGAACCGTTTTGTCGATGTTAGGAAATCTCAGCCAGATCACCGTTGGCGCAAGCGGCACCTCAACAAGCCGCCCTCGCCAGAACAGCAACCACCGCTACCACCACCGGCAGCTCAATCAGTGCAAAGCCGCCAATCCGACAAACGCTTCACGACAACAGGGAAGGCATTACCTCGCGCTTGTCTCCCGCTCATCGAGTTCGCGCATGCACTTCCGCCCGAACCGTAGCCAGTCCCCAGGCAGGAATGGTCACACTACCCTCGATCCTCTCCCCCATCCGCTCGCTCGTGTCACTTCGATAGAAAGTCACATCTGCATCGCCCCGCCACTGTAAATCTGCCGCCGCCTCATTCTCCCCGGCATTCCAGATGCGGACCACCACGCCCCGATCATCGTCCGCCGGCTTCAACCCGGTCACCAATAACTGCTCTGACCCCAACCGTATTAAAGACTCCCCCTGCGGAGCCGATCCTCGAGCACGCACGGGCAGCAAAGGCTGCGACGCCGCCACCGCAAACCGACTCGATCCCGCAGGGTCGTATCCCCAATGCGGACGGAACAAATACCGGAAAACCACCGGCCCCTCCTGATAGGCCCGGTAATTCGTGCCCCAGTGATTGTTCATCGCCCACGAAACCAAAGCCTGCGTTTCTCCCACCTCGCGACGCCACACCTTGGGGTCGGTTTGCGAATTCAGCAGGTTAGCCGTCACTCCTCCCACCTGAACCAAAGGAGCATCCACACTCACCCAGGTCACCCCATACGAATCGTTTGAAACATCCGCCCACCGCCCCAGGGTAAACCAGTTCTTGCACGCACTCGGGATCTGGTCGAAATCCGGACGCACCACCCCGAACGGCACCTCCACACGAACCTGCCCTCCCGGAACGGCAAACGGAAAGGCGAAGTTCACGCTCTCCTTGCCCTCCCGCGCGTGATAACTCCCCGCCACCAGGCGGGCCTTATCCACCAGGTTGATCACCTCTACATGATCCAAACCCGCCACCACCCTGATCTCACGCTCCAAGCGATGACACCCCGGCGCCTCCGAACTCACCACCAATGACGCCACCAACGGACCTTTCTCCCTCACGCGTATCGTCACCGCGCCACAATCCTGAAGCGCGCTCACATCATCCCCCTGTAAGTAGAGATAGCGGTTCAATACCCCCTCCAGGCCTCCCTCGGAAAAATCGTGCTCCACACCGTGCCGACGCAGCGAACTGATGCCACCCGTGACCGGATCAACCTCAACACGAATCAACCCGTTGTCCAAAACCAACCCCTCTACCCGCACCTCACCCTCGCGATGCATCGGCCCCTCCACAATTCCGTACCGACAACCTGCCAATGCAGGAACTTCACTCGCCAGCATCACCAGATCTCCGTTCGCCAAACGCTGCGATGGCACCCCACGCCCCTCCGCATCCTCCACCCGATTCCGTCCCTCCGTGAAATCCCTCGGCAACACCACCAGCTCGGTGCGACCCCACGAAGTCGTGTTGAAAATATCCACCGCTGACTCAACCTCCCCAGTCAGCGACAGGGCGGCAGCTCGATCCAACAAAGCACGCGACTCCAAGTCGGCCGCCGCAGCGTAACTCCGCTTGATCGACCACTGCTCCATAGTCTCCTTGCGACTCGGTTCTCCCACGCTGCACCACGCTCCCCAGGTATGCTCCGAATAGAGCAGGACATTCCTCCAGGCGGATTCAAACGCCTCTGCAGGATACTCCTGCCCTCCCAACATGGCCCAGAGTGCTTCCGCCTGCGTCACCCGATCAGAACTCGCACGATTCAACGCCGTCTCAGCTGCCGATGACCCCGCTCCATCCTCCCAGTAGGGCGTCCAATCCCCGCACACCTCCGGCAAGTCAGCTCCATAACGCTCCTCGAAAGCATGAAATGCCTCGCTGGCTGAACTGATCACAAATCTCGGCCAGGCATGCCGCTCGTTCCATTCCCGGATAAACTCGCAAATCACCGGATCCGGAGTCGCATTGTCCCCGTGCCCCGCCCACCTCACATAAGCAATGTCATACGGATAATCCCTCCGCTCCAAACCTTCCTGGAAATCTTCCACCATCTGATCCGACATCTCCCCGTATCGATGCGACATCGCATAGCCCCAAAACGGAATCCAAACCAACACCCGACTCTCCTTGTCCGGCCCCACCCACCAAAACGGCTTGTTTTCCCACTCCACCAGAATCGTGCCGATGCGATCAAAGTAGTTCGGCGCGACAGAAAAATAACGGATCCCAGCCTCGACCATCGCAGGAATTGTTCCCCATGTGTACCCCGGCACATCACTGATCATCGCCGTATCCAGTGCAGCTCCCGTTTGCTCACGCAACACCGTCGCAAACCGGAACAATCGCACCAATTCCTCAGGCCGGCACAACCCCGTCAGCTCATTCAGATACATCCCACACAGCGCAACCCGCCCGGCCCTCACCGCATCCAGAAAGCGCTGCCGCTGCTGCTCGCCCATCCGCTGCAGGAATAAGTCCGCAGCCCACAAAACTTCCACGTTCCAGACAAATCTCGCACCCTCCGGATACCCCGCCGTACGCTCCGCCGCCTCCATCCCAGCCAACAGGTTGTTCACCTGCTTCTCCTCAATCGCCGTCTGAAGCTCGGTGTAACCAATGTCCGTGTGCGAATGCGGCAGGACATACACCGTCATCTTCCTGAAAGGCGGCACCCTCACCTCCAGCTCCTCCAAAACCTCACCCCCCTCCACCCCAAGCTGAAGCCGCAACACTCGATCACCCGCCGCAACCGGGACCGCCAGCTCCACCGAATGTGTCCCCGCTGCCAAATCCATCCACACCGGCTCCACCTCACCCAAACGTATCCACGCACGTAGAGGCTCCCGGTACAAATAGTCGACCACAACCCGAATCGGCTGCTCCAACCCTCCCTCCACACGATCCGCCCGCGGCACGGGACGAGCCTCCAACCCAATCGTCCCGGGAACCCGCTCCGTCTCGCCGGCCTCAAAAAATAACATCTCAGCCCCCCCAACAGTGCCGTAGCCATGGGGCCCCAATGCAGTCACCTCCCACCGCACCCGCCTGACCCGCATCGGCCGATCAAAAGCCTGAAAACTCACGCCCGACCTCGTGTTCGCTTGCCGCATCTCCACCATTCCAACCCGGCGCCCACTCTCATCCTCCAACAACAACCTCGCCCCAGCCACAGTCGCCGGATCGTTCCGGTCAACATGCTTCACACCGGCCAACATTACGGTCCGCCCAAAATCAAACTCCACAAATGTCCCCACCCCCCTGCTGGCCGATGAATACTCTGTGTTGGTATCCCCATCGATCAGATACGACACTCGATGATTGCCTCCAGGATAGTCCTCCGAAGCAGCTGAAATCACCGGAGGATCCAACGGCACCAAAGGCGTGAAGCCAGCAAAGACAACAACCCCCTGCCCAAAACACATCACCACCGAAACCAACAACCCGAGCCAACCCGACAATTTGGAGCCTAAGGTCTTCATCGCAGAATCAAGTTGAAGTTACGCAGGACAACCCCAGTATCCTCCTCCTCCAGCGACTCTGCGGCAATACTTAGATCGTTAATAGAACTTATCGCAGAGGGTAATGGAAGACTTCCCTCGAATCCAGGAAAACAGGGCAAACCTCCCGAAACACCAGCCAGCCTCCCAGCACCACCCCCTCCTCCACCGGACTATTTCTGCACCGGCACCAGATCCACCAGCTCGCCAGCGCTCAATTCCAACTCTTTCGGATACGCAATCAACACCGGCAAACCCCGTTCCTGCGAAGCATCAAAGCCCCTGACTCGCAGCGGTTGAGCAAATGGCTGCAGATTCGATCCCACCTGCAATACCTCCGCCTCAGCAATCCTCCGCGGCCTGCTCCTCGACATCACCCTCACCTTGTCTCCCCGCTCCGGCCGGTAAGCAATCGGCTGGCGGATATATCCCAGAATCCATTCCGGCTGCTCACCCCGCACCTCAAACAATTCCTCCCCCTCGCGCACAAAGTCGCCACCCAGATGGTTCCTCACCGTAAGCATGCCATCGATGGGAGAGTGGATGATGGACGGCTCAATCGACTTCGCCAAAGCCTCCTCCTCAATCCTTGCCGCCTGGCTGATGGTCGCATTGATCTCCTGCAGGGCGTTGGTTCCCTCCAGCGGCTTCAACGCCACCAGCCCGCCCGCCAGCATCGTTATCAAAAGTTCCCGCTCCTCAATCTGCTGCACCAGCATATCCCGGTTCCGCAACGCAACCTCATAACCACCACGACCACCATCCCCCACACCCGCCGACACAATCCCCTTGTCCAACAACTGCTTCATCCGCTCCAGCTCACTCTCAGCCTGCCGCAAGCTAACCTGCGCCGACGCCAGCTCCATCCGATGCTCCCGCAACAAAGCCTGGCTCTGCAGGTAGTTCAGATCGTTGCGTTGCTGATCCTGCATCAACCGCATCCGCATAACCTCCAGATCAGCCCGCAGAACCGCCACCTCACGCATCACCGACGCATCACTCCGGACCTGCACCTGCGCCACAACCTGATTGCTCGTAACGTGACTGAACAAATCCAGCTCGCCGTCCAAAACCAAATACCCGTCCACCGGAGAAACCAGAATCGCCGCAGGCGATTGGGCCTCACCCACGAAATTAGTGGGAAATACCTCCTGCTTCCAAATTAGCGATACCGCCAAGGCCGCCACCAACGCCACCAGGGGCGGCCCCATGCGGAACATGTTGTCCCGGAACCTCAACGATGCCGGACGGGGAATCACTGAACCCTTGTTCATACCTCAGACTCCTCCTCAGCCTTCAAACCCGTAACACGCGACACCCCCGGCAACTCCCGCAAATCCGTCAACAATTCCTCCATCCGATCAGGATCCCGCATGCGCAAACGATAAGACAAATCCGTCCCCTGATAACCCTCATGCGTCCTCTGGCTCGCCATCATCGGGTTCATCGTGTGCCGGTCCAGACAACTGCGCAGCTCGTCCAGTTCCGACAAGGGGCGCCCCCAATGCAGGTTCACCACCAGATCATACCTCAAGCGACGCCCAAAACCCGTTAGGTAGAGATAATAAAGTATCCCAGCAATCACCAGACACCCCACCAGCGCCGTCGCAAATTTCATCGTCCCTGCCGCCATGCCCAAAACAATCACCGCCAGCAAATACGTCGTATCCAAGGTGTCGCGTAAAATGTTGCGGAACCGCACGATCGCAAAAACCGCCATCAACCCGAACGCCGTAACCAGATTGTTCGACAACACGGTCATGACCAGCGAAACCACCATCGGTATCACCACCAGTGAGTTCACAAACGTCCGCGAATAAGAAAGTCCAGTGTGGGTCCACATGTACACCCACGCCAAAATCTGGCCGGTCAAAAAGGCCAGTAACAACCCCATCACCAGCGCCGTAACATTCGTCGGCACCAATGAGACGTCGTGAAGGAAAAAATCACTCATGCAGGCTAGATCGGCGTATCCTCAGGGATTTCGGCAGCCGTTTCAATAGGTTAAGTCGCACGAATTCTCCATCCCAGCCGAGTGTCATAGAGCAAATCTCCGAGACAGTTGCCCCTCACCCAGCTGCGTTACACCTTCCACATACTTGGCCGCCCCACACTGCTGCAGGCCAAAATGCCGGACCAAATCCCCAAACCAATTCGGAAACCGGTTCGTAAACTTAAGCTCCAAGACAATGTCCGTCCCAAACACGTAATGAGGCGCCCTCATCTCCGTCGAAAGCTCCTCCGAATTCACGGGCTCGGTTCTCACCTGACGATCCAGCGTCACCCGCACCGAGTTGTCGTGCGAACTCAGCCACGCCTCACGCAAGTACGCAATGTGCGTGCACGGCGTAGCCCGGATGCTCTGGGCCAAATGACAGAAGTTCTCCAAGGCCATCAGATGCTTGGGATCGCGTGAAACCAAATGACCCGGCTCAGGCAACTGCCCCGCCAATAACAACGGCACTGCCTCACGCTTCACCCCGCCGCGTTGCTTGGCAATGATGTTGTTCATCCGCCGCTTGATCTCAAAATAAACCGGCGCCTCAGGCCTGTTCTCGTAGAAGCGCAACCTGAGCTTATACCGGTTCTTGGTCCCGTTGATCGTGTCCCAATACAACTTCAGTGAAGGGGAATCCAAATAAAGACTGTGAACCGGATAGGAAAAATGCGGCAGCGTCGCACCATACTCATCCACCTCCAAATACATGCTCACGAAGTCGCGCACTGCCAGCGCCACGGCTTCCTGTCTGATTCGATACTTCAGCTCAAAACGCTGAAGCTGCATGCGGTCTTCTGCCATACAACCTTGCCTGACCGGAAGCCCGAGGCTGCCGCATCAGCAAAGCCCACAGCGTCACGCAATCGACACAAACTTGTCAAGACAACCACCCGGCCTCCAACCCCGCCTACATCACCTTTAATCTTGGCAAATCCTGCGAATCCACCAACCCCACCGGCCGCCCCGCACGATCCACCACGACCAAATCATCAATCGCACGCTCGTTGAACAGACGCAAAGCCTCCGCCGCCAGGGAGTCCTCCCGCAACGTCACCGGCCCCCGCGTCATGACTTCCTTCAGCGGACGCTTCAATACCCCCTCGTCCTCCGTCATGCACCTGCGCAAATCGCCGTCAGTGAAAATGCCCACCAGCCGCCCACGCGCATTCACCACACTCACGCTCCCCGCCTTGGCCTTCCCCATCACCCAAAGCCCCTCCCGAACCGTCGAGGTTTCTCTTACCACCGGATTCCGCTCGCCCGTCCGCATAATGTCCTTCACCCGAAGCAACAGCGCCCGGCCTATCGCCCCCGAAGGATGATACCTCGCAAAGTCAGCCTGCTTGAAACCGCGCGCACTCAAAACCGCCATCGCCAGGGCGTCCCCCATAACCAGCATCGCAGTCGTGCTCGCCGTAGGAGCCAGGTTAAATGGACACGCCTCCCGCGGCACCCGCACGTTCAACACATAATCACTGTGCTTCGCCAACGTCGATGTCGCCACCCCGGTCAAAGCCACCACCCGAACCGCAAATCGCTTCACCGCCGGCAACAGGTTCAGCAACTCCTCCGACTCACCGGAATAACTCAGCGCCAGGATCACATCCCCGTCGTTCACCACCCCGACATCCCCATGCAACGCATCTACACTGTGCAACACCACGCTGGTCGTACCCGTGCTGGTAAACGTCGCCGCAATCTTGCGCCCGATGCTCCCCGACTTCCCAATCCCCACCACCACCACCTTTCCCCGCTTGCGCAACACTTCCACCAGCAGCTCCACCACACCCTCGAAATCTGCGTCCAACTGCTGCCGCACAGCCCTCAGCCCCGCAATCTCAACATCAAATACCTGACGCGCCCGTTTCAAATGACTCACGCGTCAAAAGCTGCCACCCGACCCGCCCGGTTGCAACTGCACTCTCACTCCGCCCACCTCAATCCCGTACAGCTTTTTGCTTGTCCTCAGAATAGCCGCGGCACTATGAACTGCTCCTGATGTCCAAGGAGGATGTCACCTGACGATCAAAAGGCGCTCACCCGCCTTGGACGCATCTGTCAACCCTAACCAAAAGGAGGTTATATGTTCAGAAAAGGGATCCGTCCCATCATCGCTGTTGCCGCAGCCTGCTGCTGCAACCAGGTTCAAACCATTCAGGCCGCAATCCTCTTCTCCGGGGATTATCTGGAGAACTTCGACAGCCTCGGAGCCACCGGCACCACCCTGCCCGCAGGTTGGACCGCCTTCAGATGGTCCGGCAGCGGAACCACAGGCGCCCCCATCACCCCCGGCATCACCGCGGGAACCGCCAATAGCGGCGGCATCTACAACACCGGCGCCGCAGGAGACCCCGACCGCGCCCTCGGCACGCTGGCCTCAAGCAGCACAGTCCCCGTGTTCGGCCTGCAACTGCTCAACAACACCGGCCAGGACATCAACTCCCTCTACTTCACCGGAACACTCGAGCAATGGCGCTCAGGCAGTAACGCGAACCAGGACGAATCCATCGTCCTGGAATACAGCATCAACGCGGCATCGATCCTCGATGACCAGGCCCAGTGGTCCCCCCTCCCGGACCTCAACCTGAACGAACTCCATACCACGTCCACCTCAGCAGGTGCACTCGATGGCAACCACCCGGAGAACCAGCAAATCCTCAATGCCGAGCTCACCGGACTCGTCTGGTCCAGCGACACCACCCTCTCGCTGCGCTGGTTCGATTCCGACAACACCGGCAGCGATGGACTCTACGCTCTGGACAACCTCCGGATTCAAACGCCCATCGCGGCCGTACCCGAACCCGCCAGCACAGCCACCCTGCTCATCGGCCTCGGCTGCCTCGGCGTCCTCCATCAGTGGCGCCGCAAAACCCCAACCCACTAAGCCGAAAACAGCGCAAAGCCAAACCGGCCGGGGACCTCCCCCCCGGCCGGTTCAGCAACCTAAAAGCTCAACAGCATCTGCCAGATAAAGCTGTTCCCCATCCCGTCAATCTCCTCCCATACCGACCTGACCAGGTCAGGATCACCCGTGATCGCCGGCAACTCCTTCACTTTCTCCTCCCACGGCAAACAAACCCCCGGCCGCACCCGCGCCGCTGCCCTGCCCCCCATCCCCTTCACCGCCGCACGACTCGCCCTCGCCGACTCCGTCTCCGCCGGAGCCATCGCCCCGCCCCCCGACACACCAGTCGAGTAGACCCCAAGCTCCCGCGTCACCTCGGTCAAGGCACGCAGGTTCTCCGGCCGCGTGTCATCCTGCATAATCGCCCCCGCATCCATGATGTATCCCCCTTCCACCGCCACCTCGCGAATCACCCGGGCCACATGCTCCCGAACTTCCTGCTCAGACCCATGGCTCAATAGGATGTTCGGCACCCCCCCACTTAAACAAAACTTGTGCCCCGCCTTCCGGTGCGCCTCAAACACATCGTCCTGATCCACATGAAAGACAATACTCGCATCCGGCAGCTCGCAGAAGGTCTCCAAGTGATGGTTCCACTTCCCCTCCGCATAAAACAGGGTCTGGTGCCCATGCTTCCAGAACTCCTCAATAATCGGCTTCAGCGTCGGCCAAAAATGAGAGGCAAACTGCCGCGGATTGAAAAAAGGCACACACCCTCGGTGCATCCAAAACCCGATCGGCACCTGCCGCGCAGGATCAGCCGTGGTCAAACCCACATGACAAAGATGCGGCATCAGTGCCTCGCACGCCTTCAACACCTTCTCCGGCTGCGTGTGCATGTCCATCACCAACCCCACATACCCCCGTAACTTGTCCGCCAGGATGTCAAAGGGGGCCTTGAAAATACCCGCAATAGCCGATACGACCCCGCACTCCTCCCGCATCCGGTTCACCTGCGGCCCAAATGCATAAAAGTAACTCAACATCGCCATGCCCGCCTTCACCAACGCCAACTGGCTGCGATATGTCGTCGCCTCACCCACCCGCGTCACCTCCGCCGAAACCCGCGGCAACCAAACCTCATACAAGAACGCCGTCGGATCATCGATCAACGCATCATACTCGTCCTCCCGCATCCAGGCCTGATCCTCCGGCGGCTCAATGTAGTTGAACCCCACGGTATGCGGCATCCCAATCCCCGGAATGCCGTAATACCTCAACCCCGCCGCCTGCGCCAAACCCGTCCACACATACACCATGTTCGGCACCATCGCATCCCAGTCGTAATCCTTCCCGCACTGGATCACCGCTTCGAAAGCCTTACGGTAGTCATGCACCACCTGCTGACAGGTCATCCCGGTGTGCCGCGCCGTATACTCCGCCACAAAAGGCCGGATCGGCACCCGGTCAGGCTTCTCGTTCCGCATCGCGGTCACATAACGGTTCAGTCGCTCCCGGTAGAGTTGCTCCGTATTCATGGGAATGGCCAAAGGCTATCACTGGCGAAAAAGAAATCGAGCTAAAGATTGGAAGCCGGCGAAGGCGCCAGACTAATCCACACCCCAACGCCTGCCCGCACCTACTCGTAACGCAAGGCCTGGATCGGATCCAGGCTCGCCGCCTTGAACGCCGGCCAAAGCCCCGCCAACACCCCCACCGCAGCACTAAATAACATCGCCAATACCATGGCATCCCCCGTGATCACCGGCGCATTTTGAATCGGCGACACCACCTCCAGAAGCTCAACAAAAAGATACGAAACCCCCAGCCCCAAAACCGCCCCAAGCAGGGAAACCACAATGCTCTCCACCAGAATCTGGGTGAAAACCGCACCCGATGTCGCCCCAACCGCCTTGCAAATCCCAATCTCCCGGATCCGCTCGTTAATGCTCGCCAGCATGATGTTCATGATTCCAATCCCACCCACGATCAGGCTGATGAATGCAATCACCCCGCCGCTCAGCCGCGTGTTGCGTATCTGCTCGTTGATCGTCTCAATCTGGTTCTCCTGCGTCCGGAAACTGAAATCCTCAATCCCGTTGTGCGTCATCAACAACACATTCCTCGCCTGCTGCAAAGCCTCCTCCAGCTGCTCCATGTCCGCCACCTTCAGGTCAATGTCCGTCAACCGGGGATCCGGGATGTTGTTCTCCCCGGACGCTGACCTGAACCGCACCCACGCCGTGTTCAAGGGCATATAAACAGTGTAGTTCTTGCGCCAGAAAGCCCAGTTCCCCCTCCGTCCCCAACCGCGCGACCGCGAAGGCCCCGCCTGCTTTTGTTCCGGACCCGCCTTCTTCCGCGCCTCCCTCTCCCGCCGTTCCTGCTCCCCCTCATACCGCTGAAACATCCCCACGATGGTAAACGGCTGCCCGTTGATCAGAATAACTTCCCCCAACGGAATCACCTCCCGCCCCGTCTGCTCCGGATCCCCAAACAACTCATCCCGTATCCCCGTCCCAATCACACACACCGGATTCGCATTGTCCTCATCCAGCTGCGTGAAAAACCGCCCGTGCTCCAGCGTGTGCAGGTTCATCTCAATCACCGCCTCCCAAACCCCCACACACTCCGAAGGCCGCACCGACTTGTCACCCCGGGTCAACATCGCCCAGTCCAACCGCATCTCCGGAGATACCACCTTCAATAACGGCGCACTCTCCCTCAAGGCCAGCACGTCCACCATCGTCCTCCCCGGCGCCTGGTCAGCCAAATGCTCCTGATACGCCGGCACCTCCTGGTCGTTCAATAACACCTTGTCCGCCCCGCCCATCGCCACCATCGACTCCTTCATCCCGTTCTCCATCCCCTTCACCAAAGCCGACATCCCCACCAAACTCGCCACACCCAGAATAATCCCCAGCATCGTCAGCAACGACCTGAACTTGTGCGACCAGATGTCCTTCAAACCAATTAATATCGCGTTAAACAGGTTCATCGCACAATCAGTCGTAACGCAACGCCTGAATCGGATCCAGCCTCGCCGCCTTCACCGCAGGCACCAACCCGGCCAGTATCCCAATCATCACGCTGGCCCCAAACGCCGCCGCCATCGCAGCCACGGTCACCACCGGCGTGTTCCCCGTCGGTGACAAATCCTTCAATAACTCCACCAGACCAAAAGCCGCCCCCAAACCCAACAGCCCGCCCAGCAATGCCAGCACCACACTCTCCACTAAAACCTGCACAAAAACATCACCCGTGTTCGCCCCCACCGACTTCCGAATCCCGATCTCCCGAATCCGACCCGATATGCTCGCCAGCATAATGTTCATAATCCCTATCCCGCCCACCAACAGACTGATGCCCGAAATCATCCAACCCGTCATCCGCGCATTGCGAATAAAGGTGTTCGCCTCCTCCGCCCGATCCTCCTGCGTTCGAAATGAAAAATCTTCAATCCCCTTGTGCGTTCCCAACATCACGTTGCGTATCTGCATCAACGCCTCGTTCATCTTCTCCACATCCTTCAGCTTCACCTCCAAGACCGATAACCGCGGATCCGGATCCGTCGATACCTCCCCATCCCGCGAACGACTCCCCGCCCCCGAACGAAACTTCACCCAAACAGTGTTCAAGGGCATGTACACAGTGGCGTTCTTCAGCCGGAAAACAAAATTCCCGCGCCCGCTCCAACCACGACTCCGCGCCGGCCCGGTCGCCGCCGCCTTGGGCTGCTTCGCCGCCAACTCCCGCTCCTTCCTCTCCTGCTCCCCCTCGTAATGCTCAAACATCCCGATCACGGTGAAAGGCTGCCCGTTGATCTCAATGTTCTCACCAATCGGGATAATCTCCTTCCCCACCTCCTCCGGAGAACCAAACAACTCGTCCCTCACTAAAGTCCCAATCACACACACGTTGCGCGCTTCCTCCGCATCAATCGCATTGAACATCCGCCCGTGCGCAATCCGATGCTCGCTCAACTCCAGCGCAATCGGCCAGACCCCTGCGCAAATCCACGGACGCCACCGGCGATTGTTCGCCGCCAAGGTCACCCGACCCAAACTCATCTCCGGCGATAACCCCGCCACCAAAGGCGCACCCTGCTGCAACGCACGCACGTCCGACAACGTAATCCCCGGAGCCTGGTCCGCCAAATGCCTCTGATACGGCGGCACTTCCTCCGGCTCAATCCGCACCTTCTGCAACCCTCCAATCGCCACCAAAGCCTCCTTCGCCCCACGCTCCATCCCCTTCACCAACGCCGACATCGCCACCAAACTCGACACCCCCAGAATGATCCCGAACATGGTCAAAAATGATCTCACCTTGTGAGACCACATCTCCCTAAAACCCAGCTCAATGCAGTTGCCCAGGTTCATGAACCCAAAGGTATCCGGTCCAAACCCGCCAGGGTCGGATCCACCTGCTCCATAATCTTGCCGTCCCGAATCTCAATCCGCCGCGGCGTCACCGCCGCTATCTCCGGATCGTGCGTCACCAATACAATCGTCCGCCCCTCCCCGCTCAATTCACGAAACAACTGCAAAATCACCTCGCCCGTGTGCGAATCCAGATTCCCCGTGGGTTCGTCCGCAAACACAATCCGCGGATTGTTCACCAACGCCCGCGCAATCGCCGTCCGCTGCTGCTGCCCCCCGGATAACTGCGAAGGCCGATGCTTCGCCCGGTTGTCCATCTCCACCATCTTCAACGCCGCCATCGCACGCTCCCGTCGATCCCTCCCGCTCAAGCCCGCATACACCATCGGTAACTCCACGTTCTGCAACACGCTCAACTTCGGCAACAGATTGAAGAATTGAAAAACAAACCCGATCTTCTGGTTGCGAATCGCCGCCAGCTGGCGCGCACTCGCATTCTGGATCATGACCCCGTCCAGTTGAATCGTCCCCTCAGTCGGCGAATCCAAACACCCCAGAATATGCATCAAGGTCGATTTACCACTGCCCGAAGGACCGATAATCGACATGAACTGCCCCGCATCAATGTCCAAATCAATGCAGTCCAGCGCACGAATGACCTCCCCACCCAAGTGGTAGATCTTGCTAACGTTGCGTAGCTCAACCAGCGCCATGTGATTTCCCGGGTTGAATTAACTGGCCGAAGCCTGTCCCTTCGCCTGACCGTCAATCACGGCTTGCGGCACCTCCAGCGCCACCACCTCCCCGGACTCCAACCCCTTCTGGATCTCCGCATAAAACAGGTCCGAAATCCCCACCTGCACCGGACGCCGCTCAAATTGCCCGCCCCGCCGCACATAAACATACCGGTCCCGCGCCCCAGTCTCCTGGTCAATATCCGTAAACACCGCCGCCAAAGGAACCGAAACCACATTGTCCGCACTAGCCACCGGTATCCGGATGTTCGCCGTCATCCCCGGCCGAATCCGCTTGTCCACGTTGCGCAACAATATCCTCGTCGCAAATCCCTTGATGTTGTTCTTGATCGTCGCCTGCGGCGCAATCCGCTCCACCGTCCCCACCACCTTCAAACCCGGCACCGCCTCCACCTCAACATCCACCTGCTGCTCCACCGCCAACCGCGTCACATCCGCCTGGTTGATGTGCGCGTTGATAATCATCTCGTTCAAATCCGCAATCGTCAGAACCTCCGTACCGCTGTTGAACCCGCCCGAGCCCGATACCGCCTGCCCCACCGACACCGGCCGCGTCAGGACAGTGCACGAAAACGGCGCCAAAATCCGCGTCTTGCGAATCCGGTCATTCACCAGATCCAACGACTTCTGCGACCGCTCCAACGCATTCCGCGCCAGCTGATAGTCCGTCTTGCTCTGCTCAAACAACTCCTCCGCAATCAGGTTCTCCTCATACAGCTGCTGCGCCCGCAAATAATTCCGCTCCGCCTGGTCCAACTGCAGCTTCGCCCGCTCGGTCTCCTTCTCCTGCGACTCCTTCTCAATCTGCAAATCCCGGTCATCCAAAGAAAATAACAACGCATCCCGAGCCACACTGTCTCCAATGTCCACCGCCAACTCCGCAATCCTCCCGTTCACCTCCGGCCTCACCGATACCTGCTCACGAGGACTAATATCCCCCGCCGCCGTCACGCTAAAACGAATGTTCCGGTTGGTCGCAACCGCCGTAGCCATGTCCGCCCCACCCCCGCCAGCAACCTCACCCCGCTGCAAATCACGCAACCGCGGCCACGCCACCACGCCAACCAAAACCAATATCACGAGAAAAATTGCCTTCTTCATCTGCAAGCGGAACAACGTAGAGGATGCCGGCCAACCCTGCAAATCCGATTCGGTAACAGTTGCATCCTCCCCCATCCCTTTTTCCATCGCTTTGAAAAAACCAATCCGCTAGAGCTAACACGATCATGACCGAGTTCCTCGAGCCCAAACCACCCAGGATCGCAAAATGGCCCTTCTTCCTCGGCGATGCGATCCTCGTGGCCGTCGCCCTGCTCTGCTACGGACAGGGCAGCCGCTGGCCCTTCGGCTCCTCCACCGGCCTCCACCCCTGGGAAGGCTGGGTCCTCACCGCCTGCCTCGCCATCGGCGCCTGCCTCGCCGTCATCCCCTTCATCCTCGAATACCGCGTCGCCACCCGCATGGATGAACTCGACCGCGTCCAAAGTGGCCTCCAGCAGATCAAAAACATCGAACAGGTCGCCCGCCAGATCAATAGCGCCACCTCCAGCTGGCAGGCCGTCCAGGATGACGCCGGCAAAGTCGTCGCCTCCGCCCAAAACCTTCAGGCCCAAATGGCAGCCGAAGCCCAGGCCTTCCAGGAATTCCTCCAACGCGCGCACGACACGGAACGCTCCCACCTCCGCCTGGAAGTCGATAAACTCCGCCGCTCCGAAGCCGAATGGCTCCAAACCACCGTCCGCATCCTCGACCACGTCTGGGCCCTCTACCGCGCCGCCGTCCTCTCCGGTAAAGTCAACCTCGTCGGCCAACTCAGCCTCTTCCAACGCGCCTGCCGCGACGCCGCCCAACGCGTCGGCATCGCCCCCGTCATCCCCACCAGCAACGAACACTTCGACCCCAACCTCCACCAAACCCCCGATGGCTCCGAACCCCACGACCCCAACTCCCCAATCCACGAAACCCTCGCCACCGGCTTCCGCTTCCAGGGCCAGCTCGTCCGCAAAGCCCTGGTCACCCTCCAAAACCCCGACGGCACCCCCACCCAAACCCCGGATGCCGACCCCAACGACTTCACCTCCCAGCTCGCCAGCGACTTTCGCGACTCCGCCGATACCGCCTTCTTCCAAGCCATGCAGGATGAAGGCCTCCCCCAACCAACCCCCACCGACTCTTACCTGCCCCCAGCCCCAGCCCAACCCCAGCCACCCGATGAAGAACCCGCCACCCCACCCGCAGCCCCGCAGGTAGACGAAACAGAACCCCACCCCAATGACCTCTTCCGCCGTAAGGACGACCCCCGCTTCCTCTAACCCCTAACCGCACCCCCGCCCCACCCAATGTCCACAGCCGATATCCCCTCCCCCCCCCGGCTCGAACAGCTCGGCGCCCGCGGCTCCCGCCTCATCCACGACATGGCCAACCAAATGTGCATCATCTCCGGCAATGCCACCTTCGCCCAAATGATGCTCGCCGACCCCGCCCAGGTCAGCCGCGCCGTCGATGCGATCCTCAAAGCCGGCGAACACCTCTCCTTCATCCTCGGCCAGTGCGCCGACCTCCGCCGGCAAGTCACCTCCGGCCTCCCCCTGAGCAACGGCACCTCAGCCGCCCAAATCGCCCACGATTACCTCCTCTCCCAGCCCGGCTGGAAAATCGAAATCCAAGGCAAAATCGAAGGAAAACTCGTCCTCCCCGAATCCTGGATCCTCTTCTCCCTCAAACAGATCTTCCGCGAACTCCAACACTCCGGAGGCGATGCCCGCATCCGCCAAATCCACCCCGACCAGGACACCGCCTTCCTCCCAGGCGGAACCTACTTCGAAATCCGCCTCACCTGGAAATCCCCCCAAGCCTTCTCCATCGACGAAATCCGTAAACGCTACGAAAATCTCGGCCTCCTCGCCGCCTTCGAACTCATCCGCCAATCCGGTGGCCGCCTCGAAGGCTTTACCCCCGCCGCCGGCCTCCAGCAAATCATCCTCTGCGTCCCTTACCACTTCGAAATCCCCCACAAAAACCTCCCCGAAACCTAGACTTCCAACCCCTTCCCAACCCCCTCAGCCCCAAGCACATTCCTCACCAACAAGGACTATACCTCCGAGGCGATATCGTTACCGCGCCTTGCAAAACACCCCAAAACCCACACCAACCCCTGCGTAAAAGGTTAACACTGGCGCCCTAGCGCCTCCTGTGGCAGCTTAACTCACCTATAAGCAACCTTATCAATCCAGGTCAGCCTATGAACCTCCGCATCCTCACCCTCAACGCCCTCCTGCTCACCTCCGCAGCCGCCCTCGCCGAAGCCCCAACCATCCGCTCCGTAGATATGTTCTACAAAACCGGCGAATACTACCGCGCCTACGGCAACCATTACGACCCCCTCGACGCCACCACCCGCTTCAACGTCCCCACCGGCCTCATCAAACCACCAGGCGAAAACCTCCTCTGGGACTTCTCCACCGGCCCTACCACCGTCGTCCATCGCTTCGACTACATCGACCCCACCGGCAGCTGGGAAGCCCTCGACTTCCCCCTCGCCACAGTCGCCGAAAAGAAAACCATCGAAGGCACCGGCGAAGTGGCCTGGCTCTTCTTCGATCCCGCCCCCGGAGTCGGCCGCGTCGTCTATGGCTTCTACGACGAACTCTTCGCCCCCTATACCCCCTCCAGCGTCTTCGAACCCTCCATCGTCGATTTCCCCGAAACCATCCGCTACAACCAAACCTGGGCCACCGACATGACGGTCTACTCCACCATCGCCTACAGCGACCCCGAAGCCTCCGCCGTCTTCCCCGTCAAACTCGACTTCCATAGCACCTTCAAAGCCGACGCCTGGGGCACCGCCCTCCTCCCCGGAATCGGCGTCGTCGATGTCCTCCGCATCAACGAAACCCAGTCGGTCGATATCTCCATCGACGTCGCCGTCGACCCCGACCAGGAAGGCAGCTACACCTACTTCGAAACCGATTACCTGCGAAATTACTACTGGCTCAGCCCCGGCCACGGCATCGTCGCCCAACTCAACTCCTCCCAGGGCTCCTTCACCCCGGATAACGAATTCGCCACCGCCACCGCCTTCCTCCGCATGTTCGAAACCAATAAAGAAACCGACCCCGTCGATAACTCCGTCCAACCCGCCCCCGACCTCCAGGTCATCATCAGTAACGGCAAAGTCCTCGTCAAATGGGGCGACGCCGCCAACGCCACCCGCTACCGCGTCGAATATTCCAATAACCCCATGGACCCCGCCTCCTGGCAACCCGTCGGTACCGAAACCTCCGACAAACTGATCCTCGACCCCGCCGGCCCCTCCCAAACTGCCCGCTTCTATCGCGTCGTATCCCTGCCCTAAGCACCCAACCCAACCCCAAGCCCAAGTAGCATGAACCGCCCGAAAAACAATCGAGGCTTCACGCTCATTGAGCTACTCGTGGTCATCGCCATCATCGCCATCCTCGCCGGCCTCCTCCTCCCCTCCCTCGCTAAAGCCAAAAGCAAAGCCCATGACATCGATTGCCGAAATAATATCCGGCAAATCGGCCTCGCCCTCACGCTGCACGTCATGGACAACGGCTACTACCCTGTCTTCAACGTCGACCCCTGGTTCCAGGTCGAAAATAACTTCTGGCCCGCCGCCCTCAAACCCTACACCGACTCCGACTGGACCAACGAACTCTACCGCTGCGCCGATTACCGCGGACATACCTTCAACGGAACCGAATACGCCACCCCACTCGGCAGCTACGGCTACAACGCCAACGGCTCCAAGTTTACCCCCAGCACCCTCGGCCTCGGCGGCACCCTCACCCAAGTCGCCCTCGCCGAAGCCCCCGAAAATGCCGACCACCCCGAATACCGCATCAGCGAAAACCAGGTCCGCGCACCCAGTGACATGATCGCCATCGGCGACGCCACCCTCATCTGGGTCCCCAACGCCATGATGAGGGGCTTCTATGGAACCACCGACGAACGCGACGGCTACGACGGCAAAGGCCTCATCGATATCAATGTCCGTAACGGCGTCGAACGCCCCAACTACTTCGGTAGCACCGGCATCCTCGACGCCAACCGCAAACGCCATAATAACCGCGTCAATACCACCTTCGGCGACGGCCATGTAGAAAGCATCCCCGCCCACCAACTCTACGCCAAATCCCCCGAAGCCCTCCGCCGCTGGAATAACGACCACGAACCCCACGAAGACCTCCTCCAACCCTGGTAACTCAACAAGCTCAGAAGACTGAAGAGGGGAGACAGGAAACAGCAAACCCCCGAAAGCACCAGCACCCCCACTCAACCCGAGTCTCAGATCTTCCGTGCCTCCGAAGAGCTACGCACGACCGTAGAACCAGGTCCCATCTCGCGCGAAGCGCCCCTACTCCGTCTCCTCTCCCCCCTCTCCCTGCATCGCGCAACAGCCCTTCAGCCCTCAGCGCCATGCGCTCCTGCCCCATCGAAATCGAAATCGAAATGGGTATCGAATGCTGAACTTGGCTCTTGGAAGAACCCGATACCGAATCTCGAGGATCGCTTAGCGTCGCCCGCAACCGAACTACAGACACAACCCCAGCCTTTCCGCCGCCGTCCTTCGGACTATGGCGGACAGGCAGCCCTCAGCCCTCAGCCCTCAGCCCTCAGCCCTCAGCCCT
>JBJOII010000057.1:0-32311 GCA_046047235.1 Verrucomicrobiota bacterium
TGAAGCTCCCCAAAACCAGCCCAAAACCTGTAACCCCTAAACCAACATGTGTTACCTATGTTCTGACCCAAAAGTGTTACCTATGTCTTGACTGCGCCCCTCAGCCCTCAGCCCTCAGCCCTCAGCCCTCAGCCCTCAGCCCTCAGCGCTCAGCGCTCAGCGCTCTGCGCTTTGCGCTTTGCCCTCCGCTCTCATTTCAGCTATCCCATCTCCCAGCTCCCGGACCACCTCATGCGCAAACACTGGGCCATTCTCATCCTCACCCTCCTTACTGCGCTCTCCCTCATCTCGCTCATCACCACCTCACGCAACCGCATGCGCACCACCACGCTGCGCCTCGGGCACTCGCTCAATACAGAGCACCCGGTCCACCTCGCCATGGAAGCGCTCGCGCAGGAAGTCAACGAGCGCTCCCGGGGCCAACTCCAAATCCAGATCTTCCCCAATAGCCAGCTCGGTTCGGAACGCGAAATGATCGAACTCACCCAGCTCGGCGCAATCGACATGGTGAAGACCTCCACCTCCCCCCTCGAGGGTTTCGCCCCCGTCATGGGCGTCTTCTCCATCCCTTACGTCTTCACCAGCGAAGAGCACTTCTGGAAGATCATCGAAGGACCCATCGGACAAAACCTCCTTCTCGCCGCCACCAATCAACTCCTCCGCGGCCTCTGCTACTACGACGCCGGCAGCCGCAGCTTCTATAGCAAATCCAAACCCATCCTCACCCCCTCCGACCTGCAAGGACTGAAAATCCGGGTCCAAAACAGCCGCACCGCCATTGATATGGTCAAAACCATGGGCGGCGCCCCCACACCCATCTCCTTCGGCGAACTCTATACCGCCCTCGACCAGGGCGTCGTCGATGGCGCTGAAAATAACCCGCCCAGCTTCCTCACTTCCCGCCACTACGAGGTCTGCCCACACTACACGCTTGATGAGCATACCCGCGTCCCCGATATCCTCCTCATCCACACCCACGTCTGGGACCAGCTCACCCCCGAATACCAGCAGATCCTCCAATCCTCCGCCAATAACTCCGCCCGCTTCCAACGCCAACTCTGGAAAACCCAAACCGCCGAAGCCCTCCAGCAAGTCCAGGACGCCGGCGTCACGATCCACACCCCTGATATCACCAGCTTCCAACAAGCCGCCATCCCCCTGCATCAAGCCTACCAAAACTCCCCCGTCGGCCACCTCATCCGGCAAATCCAAGCCACCCCCTGAACCCTATGCCCCCCTCTGTCACCCAAGTCAGACATCTCCTCGCCCGATTCCTCGATGCCACGGTCATCGTCCTCATGGCCGCCCTGGTCCTCGATGTCCTCTGGCAGGTCGCCAGCCGCTACATCGCCCGACAACCCAGCGCCTGGACTGACGAACTCGCCACCCTCCTCGTCATCTGGCTCGCTCTCCTCGGCGCCAGCGCCGCCTTTGGCCGCAAAGCCCACCTCGGCATGGACTTCCTCACCCAACACCTCACCCCCCAACAACGCCGCATCACGGAAACCATCTCCCACCTCATGGTCGCACTGTTCGCCTCTCTCATCCTCATCCTCGGAGGCATCCACCTCGTCCAACTGACCTGGCTCACCAACCAGGTCTCGCCAGCCCTCGGCGTCAAAATGGGCCACGTCTACCTCGCCCTCCCCATCAGCGGCACGTTCATCCTCCTGTTCGCGCTCGAGAACATCGTCCGCACGCTCACCCGGAAATCCAACTAACACCCACTCATGGATTCCCCCGCCCTCGTCCTGGCTCTGGTCTTCCTCACGCTCCTGCTCGCCCATGCGCCTGTCGCCGTCGCCATGGCCATAGCCACACTCTCAGCCGCCTGGATCGCCCTCGGCTCCGTTGATACAGCCACCGCCGTCATCGCCCAACGCATGGCCACCAGCACCAGCAGCTTCTCCCTCCTCGCCATCCCCTTCTTCGTCCTCTCCGGACTCCTCATGGGCCAGGGCGGCATCGCCCGACGCCTCGTGCACCTCGCCCAAACTCTCGTCGGCCGCTTCCCCGGCGGCCTCGCCCTGGTCAATGTCCTCACATGTATGCTCTTCGGAGCCATCAGCGGCTCCGCCACCGCAGCTGTTAGCTCCGTCGGCGGCTTCATGATCCCTCAACTCGAGCAAAAGGGATATCCCAGGAACTTTGCCGTCGCCCTCAATACTACCGCCGCCACTACCGGCCTCCTCATCCCGCCCAGCAATATCATGATCGTCTTCGCCCTCGCCTCAGGCGGCAGTGTCTCCATCGCCACGCTCTTCCTCGCCGGAGTAGGCCCCGGCCTCACTTTCGGTCTCCTCCTCATGCTCGTCGCCAGCCTCCTCAGCCGCCACCACCACTACGGCTCCACCACCTACCACGCCTCCTGGCAGGAAACGCTCCGCGCCTTCCAACAATCCTTCCTCAGCCTGCTCCTCGTCGGCATCGTCCTCGGCGGAATCCTCACCGGCGCCTTCACCGCCACCGAAGCCGCCGCCATCGCCGTCGCCTACGCCTTCCTCCTCTCAGTCTGTATCTACCGCGAAGTCCAAATCTCCCAACTACCCCAAATCCTCCTCCAAACCGCCATCACCACCTCCGTCATCTTCCTCCTCATCGCCACCTCCATGGCCATGTCCTGGATCATGGCCCTCGAATCCATCCCTCAATACGTCAGCCAACTCTTCCTCTCCATCTCCTCCAATCCCCTCCTCCTCCTCCTCCTCATGAATGCCCTCCTGCTCGCCGCCGGCACCTTCATGGATATGACCCCGGCCGTGCTCATCTTCACCCCCATCCTCTCCCCCGTCGCCCAGCTCTGCGGTATGGATCCCGTCCACTTCGGCATCATGATGATCGCCAACCTCTGCATCGGCCTCTGCACCCCACCCGTGGGTACCTGCCTCTTCGTCGGTTGCTCCGTCGGCCAAACCTCCATCACCCGCATCACCCCAGCCCTCCTCCCCTTCTTCGCCGCCCTCCTCATCGCCCTCCTCCTTATCACTTACGTTCCCGCCATCACGCTCGCCCTCCCCCATGCCCTCAACCTGAAATAAACCCTCCCAACCCCACCCAAGTCATTGCCTTCCACCACGGCTTGTGGCTCAATCCATCCCCATCAACCCAAACGCTAACCGCGCCACAGCGCTACCCCGTACCATGAAACAAATCCATCGTCGCCAGTTCCTCCAACAAACACTCCTCACCACCACCGGCATCCTCGCCGCCCCAGCCTTCCTCAGAGCAGCCTCACCCGGCTCCACCCTGGGCACCGCCGTCATCGGCGTCGGCGGCCGCGGGGGTTCCCACCTCGATGCCTTCGCCAGTAGCGCAAAAACAGAAGTCCGCTTCATCATCGATATCGACGAAAAAATCGGCGCCTCCCGCGCCGAGTCAGTCGCAAAAAAACAGGGCAAAGCACCCAAGGTCGTCAAAGACATGCGGGAAGCCTTCGATTCCAATGACGTCGATATCGTCAGCACAGCCACCCCAAACCACTGGCACGCGCTCGCCGGTGTCTGGGCTATGCAGGCCGGTAAAGATATCTACATCGAAAAACCCATCTCCTACACGGTCGCCGAAGGAGCAGCCCTCGTCGCCGCCGCCAAAAAATATAACCGCATGTGCCAGGTCGGCACCCAATGCCGGTCCAATGCCGCCATCCAACAAGCCATGGAATTCCTCCACAATGGCGGCATCGGTGAAGTCCGCCTCGCCCGCGGCCTCTGCTACAAACGCCGCAAATCCATCGGCGCCCTCGGCAACTACCCCATCCCCGCCGAAGTCGACTTCAACCTCTGGTCAGGCCCCGCCCCCTACACCGACCCCAAACTCACCCGCGAACGCTTCCACTACGACTGGCATTGGCAACGCCACTACGGCAACGGTGACTCCGGCAACCAAGGCCCCCACCAAACCGATATCGCCCGCTGGGGCCTTAACGTCGATGCCCACCCCCAATCCGTCATCGCCTACGGCGGACGCCTAGGCTACCAAGCCGAACGAAACGACCCCAATTACGTCGATGCCGGTGATACCGCCAATACCGAAGTCGCCATCTACGACTACGGCGACCGCTGCATGGTCTTCGAAACCCGCGGCCTCTCCGTCGATGACTCCGCCGACTACGAAGTCAACATGCTCTTCAAAAGCACCAAAGGGAACAAAATCGGCGTCATCTTCTACGGAACCCGCGGCTACCTCGTGCAGGATAGCTACACCCACTGCGTCGCTTATGACCTCAACCTCAATGTCATCCGCGAATTCAACGGCGGTGGTGACCACTTCGGCAACTTCATCGACGCCTGCATCAGCCGCAAAAGCGACACCCTGAATGCCGACGCGTGGGAGGGCCACCTCTCCGCCGCCGTCGCCCACCTCGCCAATATCTCCTACTACCTCGGCGAACAAAACCTCGTCTCCCCCAGGGAAGCCAAACGCATCCTCTCCCGCATCAACAGCAAGGACGATAACGTCGCCACCCTCGAACGCACCCTGCGCCACCTCACCGATAACGGCGTGGACCTCGAAAAATACCCCATCTCCATGGGACCCCACCTCAAGTTCGATCCCGCACAAGAAACATTCACCAACTCCAGCGAAGCCAATGCCCTCCTAACCCGCGCTTACCGCGACGGCTTCGTCTGCCCCACCGCAGACCAGGTCTAACCCCCCCCAAACAACGTCCAGCCCGGGTGGCCCCAACCACCCGGGCTTTTTCTTCTCACTACCCCACCTCCCATATCCGATATCCCATATCCGATATCCCATATCCCTTCCCCCCTCCTCGCGCGAAGCGCCCCATCCCCCGGCTCCCAGCGGCACGCCCCCGCGCGCCGCGACGCTTCCCGCTTTGCGCTCCCCTCCCCTCCATGCGTATAGTCCATCCCAAGAGTGAGATGGATGACCCACTATCCGATGCGAAAACGCCGGAACCCCTGGTTCCCTCGCTTCGTCATGGGCGCAGTCCTGCTCACAGCCTGCCTCATCTGGTGGCTTGATTGGCAACCCCCTTCCAAACAAACCGAAAGCGCCCGCGACCTCCTCGGCTACGCACCCCGCACAACCTTCAGCCCCTCTACCAACCAGCCCACGCCCCCCACGGAAAACCCGGTCGACCTCCCGGATATTGATCTGCCCCCCGAACTCGAACTCCTGCCTTCCCGTATCGCCGACAGTCTTGTCTCCACCGCCCCACCCCTAACCCCCTTCAAACCCAATCCCAGCCTCATCATCCCCCCCGCCCCCTCCCACACCTGGCCCGCCCGCCCTGTCGATACTGTTCTCGAAGCCCAAATCGCCCTCGGCCGACTCGGCTTCAGCTGCGGCCCCATCGACGGCCTCAATGGCCCCAAAACCCGACGCGCCGTCGAGGCTTTCCAGCAACTCCAAAACATCCCCAAAACCGGGAAGCTCGACCTCACCACCAAATCGCACCTCCTGCTCACTGAACCCCCGCTCACCCGCTTCACCATCACCACCCAGGACCTCCAACGCCTCACCCCCATCCCCACCACCTGGATCGGCAAAGCCAACGCAACCCGCCTCGAGTTCGAAACGCTGATCGAAATGGTCTCCGAACGCTCCCACGCCAACCCCAACCTCATCCGCCAACTCAACCAGAACCTCGACTGGCGCAACCTCCACCCCGGCTCCGCCCTCACCGTCCCCAGCGTCCGCCCCCCCACCGTCCGCGCTAAAGCCGCCTCCATCAAGATCCACCTCGACTCCCGTGTACTCGAGGTCTTCGACGCCATCACCAACCGCGTCGCGCTCTTCCCCTGCTCCATCGCCCGCGAAGTCCAAAACCGCCTCGTCGGCCGCCTCCAAATTACAACCATCGCCCACGAACCCGAATACCTCTTCGTCCCCTCCCGCTTCCGCCAAACCCCCGAAGTCCGCCAAATCAAACAAAACCTCTCCATCCCACCCGGTCCCAATAACCCCGTCGGCCTCGTCTGGATCGGGCTCGACCGACCCGGCTACGGGATCCACGGCTCCCCCAACCCCGAACGCATCGGCGAAGCCGAATCCCTCGGTTGCTTCCGCCTCACCAACTGGGACGCCCAACTCCTCGCCCAACTCTCCTGGCCCGGCATGCCCGTCGATATCACCCACTAACCCCCAAACCCAACCACACCATGAGCACGCGCTATAGCTTCCGCCTCAAAAGTAGCGACCCCCGGCGCGAACTCCCCCATAAGCTCCTCCTCTCCCAGGACTACGAGGAAACCCCCACCCATACCCTCCATCGACTCCTCGGTTACCTCCTCTTTTTCCGCGAACGACTCGAAATCACCGCCAACCTCCAAAACGACAACATCCCCTTCCGCCCCGACCTCGTCGAACTCGACTACCAACTCCGCCCCATCCTCTGGGTCGAGTGCGGCCCCGTCACCACCGAGAAACTCGACCGCCTCGCCATCAAGGCTCCCGATGCCAAAATCTGGATCCTCCAACCCTCCCCTGAAGACGCCGCCACCCTCCACCAGGCCATGCAACGCCTGCGTCTCCGAACCAACCGCTACCAGATCCTCGCCCTCGACGCCGTCATGGTTCAGGAAATGACTGACCTCCTCCAGCCCCGCAATGATGTCTTCTGGGTCAACGGAACCTTCGACCCTCCCCTCCTCCAGTTCGAATTCAATGGCCTCTGGTTCGACCACGAATTCACCATCCTCCCCTACTGAGCCCACCTCACCCCGGCAACAGGCTCAGCACCGCACGCCACGCCATAAAGCCAATCACTCCCAGACTCACCCACAACGCCACGTCATAAGCCCACCCCGGCCGCAACTCCGGCACAGTCGCCCGATACCGGAACCGCATAGCCTCATACCCCACCACCACCAAAAACAACGCATTGCTGATCCCCATAAACGTCACCAGCAACAACGGCTTCCGCACCACCAAATACGTCAACGCCGCCAACCCCACAAACACCACCGCCACCACCGCCGTCCAACGCCTCCGCACCCCCTCATCCCGCCAATCCAACCACCCCGCCAACCCAAAGCAATCCACCCACACCCGCGAAAACCCAGCCGTGTTCGCAAAGACCGTCGAAAACAAAACAGCAAACGCACACACCAAAAATAACCACTTCGCACCACCCCCCAATACCCCCGTAAACATCTGCGATAGCTGCACCACAAACGCATCCCCGTCCGCCAATACCGCCTCCCCATGCAATACACTCGCCCCCAATAAATAAAAACCCACGGTCGCCACGGTATACACCGCCATCGAAACCACCGCGTCCACCACCATCACCCGCATCCATCCCCGCGCCCTCCGCACCCACGCCTCACTCCCATCCCGCTCCCCCACCCACCTCGCATACCCCTTCTCCAAACACCAATACGGATACATCGAGACCTCCCCCGCAGCTACCCCCGTAATCCCAAATGCCGCCACCGCCAATCCCACTACCTCCCCTGGTAACCGAAACGAAAACCCTCCCGCCAAATCCCCCCAGCTAAACCGATACTCCGTCCCCTGCACCATCCACACACAAACCCACACCCCCAGCACAAAAATCACGTTCAACCCAATCGCCACCCCCTCCACCCACCCATACCGTCCCCACACCAAAATCAAACCAATCACCCCAGCCAACAAAAACACCCAGCCCCATACCGGAACCCCGGACACACCCTGCATCAACACCTGCGCCGCCCCACCCAAAACACCGCCCTGCCCCACCATGTTCGCCACCATATAAGCCATCCCCACCCAAACCGCCCAATGCAAACCCCGCCACCCACCCCCAGCCCGACCCCGGTTCCACGCCTGAAATGTCGTCTCCCCCCACATCACGCACTGACGCCCATACTCCACCTGAACCGCCACCTTCACCACACACCCCAATAAAACCACCCACAACAACGCAAACCCCGCCCGCGCACCCAACGCCGTCGTCGCCACCAACTCCCCACTCCCCACAATCGCCGCCGATAAAATCAACCCCGGCCCCATATACCGCAACGCCCCCCATAAACCCGCCGGCGGCTCCATCACACCCCCATGCTCACAATCTGCTTTCGCCATCACCCCCCACCTATACAAAACCCCAACCCCAGAAGCCAGAGGGCAGAGGTCTGGAGTCAGGAGTCAGGAGTCGGCTGTTCGCATCCATTCGCGTCCATTCGCGGTTAAAGCCAAAGGGCACAGGCCAACCGCCAACCGCCAACCGCCAACCGCCTGCGCTCTGCGCTCAGCTCTCAGCTCTCTGCGCCCGCCCCTTGCACACCCACCAAAAAGGACTATCTTAAGCTTCAAATCCGTACCCCATATGAAGCCAAGCTCGACAGGCAAGGGGAGGAAAGGGGGAGTGGTGCTCGCGGTCCTCGCGATGTCTCTCTTCGTGGCCCAAAGGTCAGATGGTCAGGGCTTCCAGGCCATCAACGAAGCAGCGGATCAGGAACTCACGGGCGAGTCCCCATCCGCCCAGGCTTCACCCGACATCCAGACCGACAACACCACTCCACCCGCCCCCTCTCTTCCTGAGTATCAGCCTTACAGCACCCTACTCTCCGCCAACTCAACGCCACCACCTGCCGACTCCCTCACCCGGTCCATTTCCCCTTCCTTGCTGCAAACACCCGAGGACCCAACTCCCGATATTGTCCTCAACCCCGATCGCGTCCTCTGGCAACCCACCGACACCACCGAACCCGCCCTCATCCTCCCGCTCAACCATCGCCTGTCCCTCCTCGGCAGCACCTCCGGCGGAGGTGTCACCGCCGCCGATAACGTGGAGGCCTACCACGGACTAAAAGAATTCCCCGGACTCGATGCCATCCCCGATCACGAACTCGGCCTCGGCCTCGGCATCCCCCTCTCCCCCAACAGTTACCTCGGAGCCGCCTACCGATTCATCGGCGCCGAAGCCCAGTGGAATACCGACCACTACCGCGACCCCCTCGCCAACGCCACCCCCCTGCTCGTCGACGACAACGAAAACCACAGCATCGTCCTCTTCCTCCGTTTCAAATTCTGACCCCTCCGGGTCATTGCTTCACCTGCGCCCCGCCAATGCGCACGACCTCAGCCCTCAGCCCTTCCCGCTTACCCCTTACCGCTTTGCGCTTACCCCTTCCCGCTCGGCGCCCACATAGGGCGCCACCGTCCGCAGCCTCCCATCCTCCACCGGACCACCCACCGTAAAATGATACAGACTCTGCCACTCCCGTCCCTCCAACCGTAAAGCCCGATGCAGCATGTCATCAAAATAACACCCGATCCCCGTCCCTCTCACCCCGGCCATCTCCGCCCCCAAATACAACGCCTGCCCCACCAAACCCGCCTCCCAAAACAACTCCCTATAAACCCCCGCCCCACCCTCACCAATCGCCGACTCAAAACGCCCCAGCATCCCCAAACTAAATGCACTGTCCGCAGCAATCGACTGCATGCACGAAACCGATTCCGCAAACTCCCGCAAATCCCCCTCCGCCAATGCATACAAAGGCACCCCCTCATCCAACCCAGCCACCCGCTCCCACTTCGCCTCCACACCCATCGCCAACTTCAAACCCTCCAAATCCTCCCCACGCCGTAACCACAAGTACAACCCCGAAGGCAACCCCTCCACCCGATGCACAAACAAAACCAAATGCACCCGCACAGCCAACGGCCACACATCAAACAACGCCCCCCCAACCCGCGGCAACGTCGCATCCAATATCGTCAGGAACTGTTCGCGACTCACCGACGTCTCCCCGTCAAAAGCCACTGCACTCCGACGTCGACGAATCACCTCCCCTGCTCCCAAACCACACTCCGGAATCCGCACCTCACCCCAATGCTCCTCACGACGAATCCCCCCAACCAATCCGCGCCCAGCCACTCCCCCACTCGCCCTCGCCACCGCCCCAATCACCGGCCACTCCACTCTGTCCCGACTCAACCGATTCGCCCTCCCCCACCAGGTCACCGCCTCACCCGCATCCGGATCACCCTCCTCCCCGCCACGCCCATCCACCCCAACCCACGCCAGCAATTCAGCCTCCTCCTCCTCACATCCCCTGAAATCTTCCTCCCGATCCACTCCCAACAACCGCCCCAACTCCTGCCCCCTGAGGCCAGCACACAACCGCACACTCCAACCCAACGTCGCCGCCGCATAACGTAACGCACCCAACGCATGCCCCACATCATGCTGACAGTAACGAAAAGCCCGCTCCCCATACTTCCACGCCTCACGCCACAGCACCGAACTCAACCCTACCCAAAACCCTCCCTCCCCATTCCATCGACCCCACTCAGCCCGACGCTCCAACACATGCTCCCGACACGCATAATGATACAGCCCCGGCTGCTCCCCAATCCCTTCCAACGCCGGTAACAACAGATACAACTCCGTCGGATGCAGATTCCCGCTCGATGGATTCATCCGTAAATACCAGCCATCCCCTCCCATCTCCTTCCGCGCCGACAACCCCATGGCCAACTCCAAAAAACCGCCCAGCGTTGCCAAACTCAACTCCCTCGAACGCACCTCTCCACCCCCAACCAAGACCGCACAACCCACCCCGACCTCATGACTCGCCAACGGCAATACCACCTCAGGCGCACCCGCAAATCGCCGAAACGGATCCGGCTGGCTCGCCCAATCCAACCCCCCGGGCCCACGAGCATACCGCCCCGGATAATGCTTCGTCCGCTCATGATACGAAAACACCACCTCCACCGGATCACCGGAAATCAACCCGGCACCCATCTCAATCAAATCATCCATAACTCGCCCGACTCCCGACCTCTGCCCCCCCGACCTACGGCCACTTCACTTTCTCAACCCGGATGTTCCGATACGACACCGCCCCGTGATTCCCCTGAAACATCAGCGGCCCTTCAGCCTTCTCCCGACCGTCCACACCTCCAGGCGTCGGCCCGGGCATCTCCAAATCCGCATGAATCGTCACCCCATTCAGAATGACTTTCAGAAAGCGCGCGTTCTCCACTTTCTTGCCCGCCCCATCAAACCGCGGCGCACGCCAGTGAATCTCATACGTGTTCCACTCCCCCGGAGCCCGATACTTCGGATGACTCGGTGGCTGTGCCCCATACACCGCACCCATGTCGCCCGCCCCCGGATTCGCATCCTTCCCATGACTGTCCAACACCTGCACCTCATACTCACCCATCACATACACCCCGCTGTTCGATTCCCGCGGCACCATCACCTCCAACCGAATGATCGCATCCCCAAATACCGCCTCACTATACAAGTCCAGACTCTTCCCGTGCGCCGGCGTGTTGTTGATCAATTCATGTCCACCGGGCAAAACGACATACCGACGCGAATCCCGCTCATCCAGTTCAGCCGCCCCCACCAGCCACAGGTTCTTCCCCTCCCCACCCTTCACTTTCCACCCGGCCAGATCCTTCCCGTTAAACGGCTCCACCCTATCCGCCCCATGGGCTAAACCTGCCGAACACAACAACACCAAAAACATTCCTCGCATGGATTTCTTCATAGCTCTTCCTCAGTGGTGAATCGCCCCGAACTTACCCCCACGCTCGCCACAAAAGCAAATGCTAGCGCAGCAAGAACACAGGCAAGGGAATGAGGGAAAGCACCCGAACAGGTCAATACCCTACGCCAGCAATTCCAGAACAATCCCACTGCCCGTCGCTTTCCTCGTGCACACCCCACCTCGAAGGAGTAGCTTTCAACCGTGAAATCCCTCGCCCGTTTCGGTCGATTGTGTTCTACCCCCCTCCACGCATTCATCAGCAGCACAAAGTTCCTCCTCACTCTGAACCTCCTCACCCACTCAACCCTCCCCGCAGATCTCAACCTCCCCAAACACTGGACCGCATCCGCCCCGCTCATCTCACCCGAAGAACGCACCACCCATGTCGCACATGCGACCAAAGACCCCACAGTCGTCTTCCATGACAACCGCTGGCACGTCTTCACGACCATCAAATGCCAGGGCCGCACGATCATGGAAACCTGCTCGTTCACAGATTGGTCCCAAGCCCACCAGGCCCCGCGCACAGTCCTGAATCTTGCCCACAGTGACTATTACTGCGCCCCGCAAGTGTTCTATTTCCGGCCTCATGCAAAATGGTACCTGATCTACCAGGTCGGCCTGCCCCAACGACAGTTCATGCACGTCGCCTACTCCACCACCGCCAATATCGCGGACCCGACCTCGTGGTCCAAAGCACAGTGGATCTTCCCGGACGAATCTTCCGACCCCCGCACCGTCGGCGGCCTCGATTACTGGATCATCTGTGACAACCAACACGCCTATCTCTTCTTCACCAGCCTCGACAGACGCATGTGGCGCCTCCGGACAACGCTCTCCGAATTCCCGTCCGGATTCCGCGACTGCACGGTCGCACTCCAAGACGACATCTTCGAGGCCAGCCACACCTATAAACTCCAAAATCGCAACGCCTACCTGACCCTCATCGAGGCCAACCCCTCCGGTCGCCGCTACTACAAGGCCTACCTCGCCGACCGTCTCGAGGGCGAATGGCGGCCTCTGGCGGATAGCGAAGCAAACCCCTTCGCCGGTGCAGCTAACGTGACTCCCGCCGCGGGAGTGGAACCCTGGACCGACAACATCAGCCACGGGGAACTTCTCCGCCTCGACTCGTATGAAACACTGACCGTGGACCCGGACAACCTGCGGTTCCTGTTTCAAGGCGCTTGGGAAAAGGACAAGTCCAACGGCTATGGCGCCATCCCCTGGCGCCTCGGAATCCTCACACCACAAAACCCCTGACCCCCGCCGGTTCAACCGGCATCCGGAAAATGAATGCGGCACGGATCACCACGGACCTCCTGACGCTTCTCGCATCCCTCCACCTGCACGCCCCAGGTGAGCCCGTCATCCAACCTTACCCATCCGCGTGTTCCACGCCTTCGGTAAACCAGCCCTCATTTGGAACCCTGCACGCTATACCGCCCGCCGGGAGCTGTTAATCGATCCAAAATAAGGATTTCCGCACCAAAGCGGCCGTGGCTAAATACGACAAGCACACCCCACCCTACCTGCCCATGAAGAAGCTCATCCTGCTCCTCATCTCCCTCCTCACCATCATCACCGCCTCCTCCCAGGCCGCCCCCGAAACAATCCGCGTCCTGCTCATCACCGGCGGTCACGGCTACGACACCAACCAGTTCCACGCCATCTTCACCTCCAACCCTTCCATCCAGGTCACACACGTAGTCCACCCGGAAGCACAAGCCTGGTTCAACCCCGAGAAAGCAAACAACTTCGATGTCCTCGTCGCCTACGACATGTGGAAAACGATCACGGACACCGCCAAAACCGACCTGCTCCAGCTCGTCCGCCACGGCAAAGGACTCCTCGCCCTCCACCACAGCCTCGCCTCATTCCCCAATTGGCCCGAATACCCCAACCTCATCGGTGGCCAATACCATGAAACGCCCTGGAAGCTCAACGGACACGACATGCCCGCCTCCACCTACGAACATGACATGGAAGTCCCGGTAGAAATTGTCGACCCCCAACACCCCGTCACAAAAGGCCTCCACAACTTCACCATCCACGATGAAGTCTACGGCGGGTTCGAAGTCAAACCGGACGCCCACCCCCTCCTCCGCACCACACACCCCAAAAGCGGCCCCGTGCTCGCCTGGCACCGCCAGGAAGGTGCCGGACACGTCGTCTACCTCCAACTCGGCCACGACCACCAGGCCTACGCTCACCCCGCCTTCCAACAACTCATCGCCCAAGCCATCCAATACGTCGCCCACAAACACTGACCAGCCATGTACCTCAAAGTACTCGCATGCGAAGTCGCCGTCCGCGAAATCAGCCAGGCCATCTCACGCTCGGTCAACATCGTCGACGCCGAGTTCATCTCCCAAGGCCTGCACGATCGACCTCAACTGGGAGGCAAAACCCTCCAGGAACGCATCGACTCGGTTCCCGCAGATAAATACGACGCCATCCTGCTCGGCTACGCCCTCTGCGGTAATCTCCTCAGCGGGCTCCAAGCCCGCCACACGCGGCTCGTCGTTCCCAAAGCCCACGACTGCATCACGTTCTTCCTCGGTTCCCGTGACCGTTACCAGAAACTCAGCGAACACTTCCCCGGCGCCTACTTCTACACCTCCGGCTGGCTCGAAAGCATCCGCCGTCGCGGCTCCGATGTCACCCCCGGCCACCCCGCTTACCTCAAGCACCGCGCCGATGACAGCACCGGCAGTAACGCCGCCTTCGAACACTGGGTGGAAAAGTACGGCGAGAAAAAGGCCCGCCAACTGCTCGAAGTCATGAAGGGCTGGACCGAAAACTACACCCACGGCGTCCTCATCGATTTCGAATTCACTAAACCCCTCCACCTCCACGAACACGTCCGGTCCATCTGCGTCGAAAACGGCTGGGACTTCGAGGAAATCGAAGGGGACATGCGCCTCCTCCAACATTGGGTCGACGGTGAATGGGATCCCCATACGTTCCTCGTCGTGGAACCCGGCCAACGCGTCATCCCCAGCTACGATGACCACGTCATCAAAACCGAACCCTCAACCACAAACCCCGCCAACACCTGAGTCCCACCCTCCCCTCTCTCTTCCCGCTTCGCTCAGTAGCCAGAAGAGCGGAGAGCGGAGAGAGGACACGCCGTTGATCCCCCCGCAACACTGCCACGCCATCGCAATCGAAATCGCTATCGGGATCGGGATCGAAAACCGAAGGTCGCGGCAGGCGCTGCGTCAGCTCGTACAGCCCGCTCCAATGAGCGGCGAGCCTCCTTGCGCGGCACCAGCCGCGCGTGACTCAACCGACGCACCGAACGCTTCCCGCTTTGCGCCCTGCCCCCATCGCCCCTCACCAGAGGCGCCTACCTGTACTGACGCACCGCCCGTCCTTCGCAGCTCAACGAGCGAAGAAGGAATGCGCCGGATTTGGCTCAGCCAAATCCCTTTCACCAATCTCGCAGAGGTAGGGACGCGGTATTCACGGGGTTCTACGCTGCCCCGCGTCCACCAACCCATTGCACCCACCACCTCCCCCGGCCGAGACACAGCTCGGCCCTACCTCACCGAATTCTCGCACCACGCTTCGCGCCTCGCACAGCAACCACCCTCCACCCTCCGCCCTCCGCCCTCCGCCCTCAGCGCTTGCCGCTTTGCCCTTACTTCTTCTTCCCTCCAAAAATGCCATCAAGAATCTTCCCGCCCTGCTCACCCAACTGATCTCCCAGAGCTCCGCCAACCTGCTTGTTCAACTCATCCTTGGCCCGGTTCTGCAGTTCATCCTTGGCCCGCTGCACTCCCGCATCCACCAGCGCCTTGCTCAACCCCTTGTCGTCCACCACAATCCTCGGCCGATCCAGCCGCCCCTCCACCCCAATCGGCACCTGAAGCTGCTCAACCTCAGTCGGCTGCACACCCGGAATCGCCACGGTCACCTGATGCAAGGTCGCCATCAGCGGCAAGTTCACCGACACCCCGGACGCCGTGGTCCAGGAACCCTGCGCCGCCAAGTCAATCGTGCCGCCCCGCAACGGCTTCTCCCCGGCAATCTTCAACTGCCCCACCACCTCATCCGTCACCAACCCATTGTAATGCACCGCCAACATGTTCGTGCTCGGAGCCGTCCCGAATTGCCCCAGCCGCGTCGCAAACCCCATCGTCCCCCCACTCGAACTCACCTCCAACTCAGGCACCTCACCCAACAACGCAGGATGCGTCGATAAATTCAAACCCCGCACGGTCAAAGTCTCCTCGGGCATGCTGTCCAGTTTCATCCCCTCCGTCGCCAACTCGCTGATGGTCAGGGTCGGCGTCCGCCGGATCAAATGCTCCGCCCGCACACGATGATACCCCAGTTCCCGCACCTGCCGACGCAACCGCTCCTCCAATGTCTCCGGCTTCTCCTTCGGCCCACCCTCAGCCGGCACCTCCGCCTCACCCTCCTCCGCCGGCCCCGAGATCTTCTCCATCCACTGCTTCGCCTGAGCCAACCGCTCCCGCCACACCTCCGCATCCTTCAAATAGTCATCCAGGGTCTTGAAACCGGTCGCCTTCTCCTCCTCCTTGGGTTCAGGAACCGGAGGACGCCACCTGAACCCCGGCGCCCTCCGCTTCTCCCCCGATGATGCACCGCTTACCACCACGCGTTCCAGATGCAGGCGCTTGCTCAACAGGCTGGCGGCATTGACATTGGCCTCAATCGTCACCGCCCGAAAAATATCCCGCTCCAAATCGTTCGGATCCGCCATCGCCAAACCCTGAATCGTAAAACGAGAGTCCTTCAGGTTTAAATCCGCCCCCGCCAAATCCACGGTTGCGCCATTCACCCGCTCCAGAGCCGATTGTACCGCAGCTGTTACAATCGGCCCCCGTGCGAAGCTCTGCAAAAGGAACAACAGCAAAGCCGCCACAAGCACAAACACCACTCCCAAAGGACGCACCGGATTCCCAATCCGCTTTTCCAGCAATTGCTCGTAAGTCACCTTCTTGCCCGGCCCGCCTCCCACCAGCACCCATGTCAGAAACTTCACCCAGCCCTTCGATGAATATTGCTTGAACCGCTCCGAGTTCTTCTCCAAATCCACCATCTTGCGCCGATAACCGGTGATAATGCCCACCGACACCGACCCCGCCACCAACCCCACCAGCAACCCCGCCACCAAGCCACCCGTCACCACATAATAATCCAACCCCATCAACGCAAAGACCGGCGCGTTGATCATCCATTCCAATCCCCCCCCCAATGGCCCGTCCAATAACCAACGCCCCACCGAAAACAACACCGGCACCACCAAATACGACAGCAGCCGAGACCCAAAACCCACCAGAGCCGCCAAAAGCAGGTTCGCGTTCAAGACCACCAACAACAACGTCGCCACCGCCATCAACCCAGGCGCCTGAACCCAACCCGGTAAAAAACCCACCACCGCCCCCAGTATACAAGCCGCCATCAGTTGAAACGGAGTCGCCCGTCCTCGAATCAATGCACCGATCTTGCGGAATAACATAACCTACCCCTATACGCTAACCCCGGACGAAATGCCAGCCCCGCATCAAACGCCACCCACTTGCCCCAGCCGCCCTCCCGTGCCACATTCACCGCCGTTATATCAAAAATCATGGAACCTCAATTCATCACCAACCAACAACTGCTCGATTCCCTCCACTGGCGCTACGCCACCAAAATCTTCGATCGCTCACGGAAAATCCCCGCCGAAACCTGGACTACGCTCGAGGCCGCCCTCGTCCTCTCCCCCTCATCCTTCGGCCTCCAGCCCTATCGCTTCCTCGTCATCGGTGATGCCGACCTCCGTGAACAACTCCTCCCCCATACCTGGAAACAAAACCAGGTAGTCGATGCCTCTCACTACGTCGTCTTCGCCGCCCGAACCACGTTCACCACACAGGAAATCGATGAATTCCTCCAGCTCACCGCAGAAACCCGAAACGTCCCCCTCGACTCCCTCCAAGGCTACCGCGGCATGATGACCGGCAGCCTCCTCTCCGAACAGTTCGCCCCACAAATCCCCAACTGGGCAAAATGCCAGGCCTACATCGCCATCGGCCAACTCATGACCAGCGCCGCCACGCTCGGTATCGATGCCTGCCCCATCGAAGGCTTCGCCCCCGCCGAATACGACCGCATCCTCGGCCTCCCTCAACAGGGCCTGACAGCCGTCGTCTGCTGCGCCCTCGGCTACCGCTCGCCCCAGGATAAATACGCCACTGTCGCAAAAGTCAGACCCACCACCCAAAAACTCGTCCGCCACCTCTAACCCCCCAAAAACCACAAACAAGCAGGCCTCAGAGGGTCCGTCGCAAACGGACCCTCTGCTGTTCCTCCACCTAGAACTCAACACCACCGCCAACCGCCAGTCCGTGTCCCCTCTCCGACGCTTTTGGCAGTTGGCAGAAACCCCCGCAGACCCTATTGTTCCCGCCCATGAAAACCACTCTCAAGTCCCTGTTGGGACTCGCCCTCATCACTCTCACCTGCGCCGCCGCTGATACCGAGGAAGGCTTCGTCTCCCTCATGGATGGCAAATCCTTCGCCGGCTGGAAAAAGGCCGTGGAAAACCCCGATACCTGGACCGTCAAGGACGGCATGTTCATCGCCGCAGGCGAACGCTGCCACCTGTTCTACGTCGGCGACGAGAAACCCTTCAAAAACTTCCACCTCAAGGTCGAAGTCCAAACGGAACCCGGCTCCAACGGCGGTATCTACTTCCATACCCGCTACCAGGAACGTGATTGGCCCCGCGGTGGCTTCGAATGCCAGGTCAATAACACCCACAGTGACTGGATCAAAACCGGCAGCCTCTACGGCCTCGCCTCCATCGGCCAGCAAGCCGCCAAAGACGGCAAATGGTGGACCCAGGAAGTCATCGTCCAAGGCAATAGTGTCACCGTCAAAATCGACGGCCTCACGGTTCTCCAATACAACGAACCCGCCGGCGCCCAACCCGGCCAAGGCTTCGAACGCAAAATCAATGAAGGTACCTTCGCCCTCCAGGCCCATGATCCGAAAAGCGTCATCCGTTATCGCAACATCCGCGTGAAACGCCTGGACTAAGCCCCGGCATCCCCTTCAGTCCAAGTCTCCGCCGAGGCCCCCAACCACCACGGCGGAGACTTGGAGTTTAACCCCCCTTACACATCCCCATGATCGATTGGAACATCCAGTCGCGCGCCCACTCCTGCCAGCGCTGCTCCAACCCCTTCGAAGACAAGCAGCCCTACCACACCCTCCTCTTCAGTACCAAGGCAGGCCACGAAAGACGGGATGTTTGCCGTGCCTGCTGGCCCGAAGAGAAAAATCAGGCCGCTTCCGAAAAGAACCAGGTCATCTCCCAATGGCAGGGCGTCTACGAAGCCCCACCCCCGCCCACCGAAGTCATCCGCAAGGAAACCGCCGAAGGCATTCTCTTCAAACTGGCCGAACTCAACGACCCCCAATACCTGGCCCCCATGTTCATCCTCGCAGTCATGCTCGAACGTAAACGACTGCTCAAAGTCAAAGACCAGGTCAAACAAGACGGCAAACGCCTCCTCATCTACGAAAAACCCAAGTCCGGCGAGGTCCTCGCAATCACCGATCCCGAACTGAGCATGGATCAACTCGAGGCCGTCCAGCGCGAGGTCTCACGCCTCCTCGAAGAAGGTATCCCCAATCAGGAAAGCACCAGCGCACCTCCCGCCACAGAAGAAGAGAACGATGCTGCCAAGGCGGAACACACGGACCAGCCCGAAGCCTCCCCTGAAGAGCCCGCAACCGAGGACAAGCAAGGTGCCTGACCCCAGCCAGCTCCAAAAACAGCTGGACCATACGTTCCAGAACCAGGCTCTACTCCACCAAGCTCTCACCCACCCTTCCCTCGTGCGGGACGAAGAGTCCCCCAACGATAACCAACGCCTCGAATTCCTCGGCGACGCCGTCCTCCAACTCACCATCACCGCAGAACTCTTCCATCGCTTCCCCGCCTCCGAAGAAGGCCCCCTCACCAAAGCCCGCGCCCAGCTGGTCAACCGCGCTTCACTAGCTGCACACGCCAGCCAACTCCAACTCGGCCAATACCTCAAACTCAGCCGAGGCGAGGAATCCTCCGGAGGCCGTAACCGCGAGTCCACTCTCGCCGACGCACTGGAAGCCCTCATCGGAGCCATGTTCCTCGATGGAGGCTTCGAGCCCGCACGACAGTTCATCCTAAGACACTTCCAGACTGACCTGGGCGCACTCACCCACCTCCCTAACCTGGATAATCCCAAGGGCGAACTTCAGGAAAAACTCCAGGCCACCAGCCGCGAAGCCCCGGTCTACCAACTCGAATCCACCAGCGGCCCCGACCATGACCGTCGCTTCATCAGCGTCGTCTACCACCAGGGCACAGCCCTCGGTCGGGGCGAAGGGCGCAGCAAGAAAAGCGCGGAGAGCGAAGCCGCCCGTGATGCCCTGAATCACCTGCCCAAAAAGCCAACCGGGGAACCCGCATAACACGGATTCCCCGGAACAAAAGCTACCCCGAATTCAGTGGCTGCCCGCCACCATCCAGCCATCAGAAGGGTGCCATCACAATCGTCTGCTTGCGATCGGTCAGATACAAACGCTCCTCACGCACAGAGCTGAATACCCCACCCGATGTCCGGCGGGTCACCAGAAATTGATCCATCTCATGCTTGGGCTTGATGTCCACCACCAGACGGCCATCCACCTCGTCCCAAGTCCCCTCACCCAGCGTCACCACATCCAACTGCGCAATCTGCGCAGCCAGTTCATCAATCGTGGGCGGAGGAGGTATCTCCTCAGCCCGCGCCGTTACCGGCTGAACCTGCATAACCGGCTGCTGGGCGGCCTGCGGCCCCCGCGCGCCCGCCCTCACCCCATATCGCTCCTGCATCAAACGATCACTCTCCGCCGGACGCCCCGTAATCCCACCACCCCCGCCAGCCGGAGCCGAGGACGCACCCGCATCAATGTAAATCACCGGAGGCTTGGACCGACGACCAGTCCTCACCGCCTTCTCAATGTCCCCCAACCGCCCCACCATCTGAGTGATGTCAGGCCCCTTCAACTTCACCCGCTTGTCTGGCATCACATACAGCTTTAACCCGCGCATAAACTCCATCTCATACCGCAGTAACCTCACATCCGCCGCCGTCATGTCCAGATTGCGCTTCTTCTCCATCAAAAACGTCAAATACGGATCCACCTCCCAACGCCCAAGCATCGGCGGATCCTGAAACTTCTCCGAAACTCCCGTGTGCAAAAAGCCGTCCAAATCTTCCAAATCAATCGACATCAGCCGGTCAATCAACGCCTGGCTGCCTATGATCGATTGAATCCTGGGATTGCCCAGCACAGTCTCGAAGTTCGGTTGTGTCGCCAGCATGCTCAGGAAATCCGTGTCCGAGGCAAACTCCGCAAAGTCAGGACTCTCACTCAAGGAAATGAAGGGGGGATAAGCCGCCAACCGGGTGTGCAACGCCGGGTTGTGATAGAGCAGCCCCATGATGTCCGCCGCCTCGTAATAGGAATCAGGCGCAAAATCAAACGCCGCCGCAAACCGGTCGAGCCCGGATGATTGCAGATCCTTGCGCGCTTGGTTCAGGTAACGCACCGCACCCTCCTCACCATCCGGAGTAATCTGAACCGTCATGTAGCCCAGCACATACACCACCACCCCAACCAAAACCGAATACACCGCCCCGGCCAACAAACCCATGCTCACTCCCACCCGCTGGTTCAACCGCTCCCACAACATCCGCTGCATGTCGTCAGCCCGATATTGGTAATACTTGGCCACCTTGAAATGGGCTACGAAACCCAGCACCACAAAAACCAGCTCAACCAAAAAGAACGCCATCACCGGCGGCACCAAATGAGCCCAAAGCGGATTCTCCATCCCCAACTTCGGCACCAACGGCTTGAACATCGGAGCTAAAGGGACCGCCAGCCACATCGCCACAAATAACCCCAACAGCGGAATCACCATCCGAATCGCACCCTTGAAATAGCCCAACGCAGCAAACAGGGCAAAAAGGAAGACAGTCAGCAACCAGATAAGCATCCCGCCAACATAGGCCGCGAATGCCGAAAATCACGAAAAAAACACTCCGCCAAACTCACAGCCCAGCCAGCCGTAACGCCTCGTCCAACTCGGCATCCGTGTTGTAATAATGCGGCGAAAAACGCACATAACGCTTCCCCTCACGATCCACTCGCAGCGAACTCACCACCCCCCCCGGCGCCAACCGCTCCTGCACCTCCATCGCCTTCCCCCCACGTGGCTCAAACGACACAATCCCACTCACATTCTCCGCCGAAGGCTCAGGATTCACCACAGCATGACCCTGCTCCAATAACGCCTCCACCAACTTCCCCCGCTTACGCACCAAATCCCGCGAGATCGCCTCCAACCCAACCTCCTGCACCAACTCCAACGACGCCCTCAACCCCGCCAACCCCACCAGGTTGTGCGACCCGATCTCATACCGCCTCGCATCCCCACGCAAAACCATCTCCTCCTGCGCCACAAAATCCGGACACTTCACGTTGTGCCACCCATAACCCCACGGCTCCAAACGGTCCTGCACCGCCTTCCTCACGTATAAAATACCCGCAGCTGTCGGCCCCAATAACCACTTGTGCGCATCCGCCGCCATGAAATCAACATGCTGCGCCAAAGTCGGAAACGCCCCCAAAGTCTGAATCGCGTCCAGACAAAACAATATCCCCCGCTCCCTCAAATACTCGCCAATCACCGGCACATCCAACCGGTAGCCACTGATGAAATGACAAGACGCCAACGCCACCAAACGCGTGCACTCGTCCACCTGCCCCATCACGTCAATATCCCGAATCCGACCCAACCCGCGAATGTTCAAAAACCGCACCTCCACACCCCGATCCGCCAAGGCCATCCACGGATAAACGTTCGAAGGATAATCATCAAAATACACAACCACATTGTCCCCACGCCGAAACCGCATCCCCGATGCCACCGCGCTCAAAGCATTCGAAGTAGGCCCCACAAACGCCACCTCCTCAGAACTAGCCCCAATCAAGCCCGCCGCCAACTCCCGCGTCGACTCCATATACCCGCCCCGAAACGGCGCCTCCTGGTCATCACCCATGCCCCCCTCAGCCGCCGCAGCCACCGCCGCAGCTACCCGACGCGGCAACGGACACACCCCCGCATGCGCCAAATAAATCCTCTCCCGCGTAACCGGAAATTCCCGGTTCCGCAAAGCCTCATCCGCTTGTATCTCTGTCGGCGTCATCATCGCTCCAGCCTGCTCAACTCTGTCCCTCTCCACCACATCACCCGTTCAATACATCAAATACCCGGTTGTAATACCCCGTCCAAAACCGGATCACCCAAAAAGCAATCCCACCCATCACCCCCATCATAATCAACATCGAAACCGCCAAAGCAAACCGCTCCAGCTTGCGCACACCCGACTCCTGATAATACGCATGCAAATGCTTGAGCTCACGATCCAGCTGCCCGCTTAACTCCCCCGTGCTATACAGGTTGGCAAAAAGCTCCGGAAAATACCGCGTCCGCGTCATCTGCTCCGCCGGTGTCTCCCCCGCCTGTAACCGACCCCGCCAACCCCGCACCGTCCGCTGCAACGCCGGCGACCCGCTCGCACCCCCAGCCACTTCCCAAGCCTCCAAAATACCCACACCCGCAGAAATCAACGCCTCCAACGTCGCAGCACATCGCGCCAAAGCCAGCTCCCTGCGCGCTACCCCCAGACCAGGCACCGCCCGCAACACCGCCTCCAGAAAGCTCGACCAACCCGGAACCCGCTGCGTCTGTAATCCCACCACCAATAAAACCAACCCCGCATACACCGGCCCCAATACCCACAGCTTCTGCAAAACAAAGGCCCCCACCTCACCACGCCAAACCAACCCCGCCAACATCTCCGGCGGAAATACCAACACCGCAAAATGAAACAACAACACCGGATACAACACCTTCACCACAAACCCCTCAATCAAACGCGCCCGGTCCGTATACTCCCCCGAAAGGGAACGACTCACCTCCACCAACCGACCACTCTCCTCACCAGCCCGAACTAATGCCAAATCCAAAGCCGGCAACCAGCCACGCTCAGCTTCCAAACCCTCCCACAGCGCTGCTCCACCCTGCACTCGACCCACTACACGAAACAACCTCCGCCGGTAATCTCCCGACGGAGGGTGCTTTGTAATCTGCTGTAAGGCTTGAATCGCCGGAACCCCAGCCCCCAATAAAGCCCCAAGCTCCCGATAAAACTCAGCCCGCTGCTTCAGATGCCGCGGCGTGGTCAGCATCGCCATGGCTGTCGCCCTCCAAAAGGGTCAACTCACACGCCTCAAGCCGCCGAAACCTTGTCCAAACTCGCCTTCAAATCACGCTTGCTCTTCAAACCCGTGATCTGTTCCACCACCTGTCCCTCCTTGAAAATCAACAAAGTAGGAATCGCACGAATCCCATACTCCACCGCCAACCCCTGATGCTCGTCGATGTTGACCTTACCCACCTTCGCACGGCCCTCATACTCCGAAGCCAGCTCGTCCACAATCGGTCCAATCATCTTGCAGGGACCACACCACTCCGCCCAGAAATCCACCAGAACAGGCACCGCAGACTTTAAAACCTCCTGCTCAAAACTCTCAGCTGTCAGCGTCAATACACTCTCAGAAGCCATATTTCCTCCACATTAAAACGTTACCCTGCCACGAAGACTCACTTGCCTCCTCGCGCTCTCAACCAACGTGTCCCATCCAATGCCCCTCTCCTAGGGAGCCATTGTGATCAACACCAGACGAACAACCACCGCAACACTCAAAACAACTGCGGCAATCGCAAGCCCCTTGTCCAACCCGCTCACCGCAGCAACAGCCGGTCGCGGAGCCATCGCCGGCCTCGGAGCCGGAGCAGCACCCGCACGAGCTGCCGGAGCCGCCGCAGGCGCAGCCGCAGCAGGCGCCGCCGCCGCCGGAGCCGCCGCAGGTGCAGCAGGCGCCTTGGCCGTCGCAGCCGCAATTGCCGGCGCCGGAATCTTGATCGTCGGCGCCGCAGTAGGCTTCGGCGGCAACGTGATCCTCACCGTCTCTTTTTTGGGCTGCACTTTCGCCGCCTCAGCAGGCTTCGGCGGCACAGCACCTTCAGGGGAATTGGAATTGGTCTCAGCCATAACAACCGGGCTCAAACTAGGTGCCCGCCATCCGAGTGTCAATGGGGAATGCCGCTTTTGCCCAACGTCCGCTGCCCCCCTCCCGGAGACAGCGGACGCCAACCCAAAAAACTTCCTCGAGATCTTAATGGAGATCCCGGTAACCACCACCCGAAGGAGCCCGCTCCTCACGCGGCCGAGCCACGTTCACCGTCAGGGAACGCCCCTGAAAATCCTGGTCGTGAAACAGCTCAACCGCACGATTCGCCTCATCCGAAGTCGCAAATTCCACAAACGCAAACCCGCGAGACTTCCCAGTGAACTTGTCGAACATGATGTTCACCGAGGTCACGACTCCAGCCTGCGAAAAATGATCCTCCAACTCGTTCTCCATCGTCCGGTAGGAAAGGTTGCCAACAAACAATCGGGACATGTTGCTCATATGATTTTTCGTTCCTGTTGAAGAAAAAACCCGAGAGGAGGAATGCGCTCCCACGCCAATCCTGAATGCCTGACCGCTCTAGCCACACACACTGTCACACTGACACCGACACCGAGATATCTTCACCGCGACCCACCGTGCAATAAACCCAAACAAACCGTCAACTGACAAATCCCCCGACACCTAAAACACACCGCTTTTGCCAAGAAATCCCAATAAAATCACCAATTTCACTCCACCAACGGCAACTCCGTCCCACCATGATCATGATCATGCTCCCCAACATGCCCCGCGTCGTCATGGCCCGACGACTCAAACCTGCCAATCACCACCGCCAGAAAAATTCCCGCTGCCATCGCCAGCGATAACCGCACCCGATCGTGCGAATGAAACTGGAGCTCAGGTAATAAATCGCTCGCCGCTATGCACAGGAATGCACCCCCCGCAAACGCTAGCGCCGACCCCAAAAACAAATGACCCACCGCAGTTCCCGCCAACTGCGCCGCCCCCAAATGAAAAGACATCACCCCCACCGGAATCGCCAAAGCAAATACCCCGTTCACCACCTGCCGCGAAAACCTCGACCAACCCCCAGCCTTCATCAACGTCCCAATCACCATCGCATCAAACGGCTTGTGCAACACAATCACCAGAAACGTGCCCACCCCCGCCAACCCTACCCCATGCTCAGACTCCACCGCCACGCTCGCCCCCAAGGCCACCCCGTCAATCAATGAATGCAACGTCAACCCCAACGCCGCACCCCACCACGACAAATGACTCGCCGACTTGCCCGCCAAGGTGTGGTCGTGATGCACCGCTGCCCCACCCTTCCCATGCGAATGACCATGACCACATGCCGCATGCCCCCCGTCACACCCCTCCGGATCCTCATCCGGCACATCGTGATGATGAAAATGAAAAAACCGCTGCAGAAAAAACATCACCAGAAAACCACCCAACATCCACCCCGCAACCCGATCAATCGAACCCATCTCGTGAAATGCGTGCGGCATCAAATGCAAAACCCCCACGCCAAGCATCAACCCCGCCACCACGCTCGTCGCCACCTGCAAACGCGTGTGCGTCAAACGAACCACCATGGGAATCCACCCCCCCGCCAACGAGGCCAGCAACACAAAAATACAATAGCCGGCTAACAACACCACCGGCGTCCAGGCAGGTTCATTCATGGTCAATGCGCGGGACTATAACCAGACCAGCCCGATTGTCATGCAACTATGCAAAAATCACTCTCAGCGCTTGGAAAATGGATTCCGTTTCCCCCGCTCCAACTCACCTCCCCGCTCCTCACCCTCAAAAGGATTCACCTTACCCCCCGCCTGGACCACCCTCGGGACATACCACGGCGCCAGAAAGAGATAGAACCCCAGGGCCAGAAAGTGGAACACCCCCGCCACGAGCAAACTCAGGAAACCCATCCTCCCCGTCTCATACAACAGCACCGCCACCAGCAAAATCAAACCCGGCGGACAAAACGACGCCACCACCAGCCTCCACGCACCCGAAAAGCTCAACTGACGCGACAACCCCCGTCCCAACACCCACACCGGCAACCCAAGCAACAACGCACTCAACGATACCCACAGGACCGACAGCACCCCCATAACCAATCCAAACACCAATGCCACCACCCGACGCCACGCCGCCCACCAGGCCCTCGCACTCTTCTGCGTCAACTCAACCTTCCACCCGGACCAATACGGAATAAACCAATGACCAAACCACGAAGTCAGCTGCACACCCTCAGGAGCAAATAACACCTCCAAATCCGCCGTCGTCCCGGGAGACCGCGCCTCAACCGCATTGACCCCCAACGAGATCAAACCCGTCTCCCCCAACACCACCGCAGGCTCACCCGACCACACCAGCTTGCGATCCCGGAAGCCCGCCTCTTCAGGCAACTGAGCCACCGCACTGTCCAGAACGGGGAAACACGCCGTTACAAAAAAGGCGAAACCCACCCCGGCCGCCACCAGCACCATCACCAGCTGCAGCAGTAAAAAATGAAACCACCCCCCCGTCGCAAACGCCGCAACCCCACCCAACGTCAGCGGCTGCCACGGCGTCGCTGACGATGTAGCGCTCACGACTGCTGCGGCTTCTCTCCCCCGGAAGGCGGTTCCTCACCCATCGCTGACGCCCCACCATCCCCCGCAACCCCACCCTCCACCTGACCTGCCGGACCACCAGCCCCGGGTTGCCCCTCCTGCCCCGGCTTCTGCACCAATACCACGGGCAGCGGATAACGCAGCTTCATCACGTCATCCACCAAAACCTCAATGAAATAAACACCCGCCGCCGGCAACTGAACCTGAGCAAACAACGTCACATTCGTCATCGCCTGCGCCGGATTCTGCAAGTTGAACTCGGTCTGCCCCTGCCTTAAAACCGTCGCCTGATCCGGCCCCACCAATCGAACCACTTCCCGGAATTTGCCCACTCCCGCAGTCCAACGGTTGAAAATAAACAACCGAAACGCCACCACCGGCATCTTCGGCACGCGAATCATGCTAATAATCCCCGACAAGATAAAATTGCCGTTGATCTCCTGGCGCACGTCCTCAGCCACCAGTGAACACTGTAAATCAGGAAGAATTCGGGAAGGATTCATACGTCTCTCTGTCTCTTTATCTCAAACCTGGCAGCTCTCCGCCGCCCTCACCGTGTTCCGCATCAACATCGCTATCGTCATCGGCCCCACACCACCAGGATTCGGCGTAATCCACCCCGCCACTTCCTGAACCCGGTCAAAATCCACATCCCCCACCAAACGACTCCCCCCCTTCGCCGCCGGATCCATCACCCGGTTCACCCCCACATCCACCACCACCGCCCCCGGCTTCACCATGTCCGCCTTCACAAAATGCGGCACACCCATCGCCGCAATCAAAATGTCCGCCCTCCGACAGTGCGCCGCCACATCCCGCGTCCGGGAATGACACAAGGTCACCGTCGCATCCGCATCCCGATGCTTCTGCACCAACAAGGCCGCCATCGGCTTGCCTACAATGTTCCCCCGCCCCAAAACCACCACCTCAGCCCCAGCCAACGCCACGCCGTTCCGCAACAATAACTCGTGAATCCCAGCAGGCGTGCACGGCACAAAACCACTCGCATCCCCAAGCAACAACCGCCCCATGCTCTCCGGATGAAACCCGTCCACGTCCTTCGAAGGCCTCACCCGCGCATACACATGCTCACCCACAATCTGACGCGGTAACGGTGCCTGTACCAAAATGCCATGCCACTGGGGATCCTCGTTCAGCCGGTCAATCAACCCCAGTAACTCCCCCTCAGAAGCCGACTCCGGCAACACATGCGTCACCGACCGAATCCCCAGCCGCGCACTCACACGCTCCTTCATCCCCACATACACCTGCGAGGCCGGATCCTCACCCACCCGCACAAACGCCAGACCCGGCTCAACGCCGCGACTCACCAGAGCCTCGACCCGTTGACGCGTCTCTCCGTGCAACTGCTCCGCAGCCGCCCGCCCGTCCAGTAATTTGCCAGCCGTCATCGGGGAGCAGCCAAACGAATGTCCTCGACCTCCAGCAACGGCGTCTTCCAGCGCGCATCCAAGAGCTCTTCGCCCTTCAACAACACGTCCTTGCCCGCAAATGCCTTCAGGCTCAAACCCTCTTTCTCCGTATGCAGGAAGTTGATGGTCTGCTTGGTCTCCAGGCTCATCAGGCTCCAACGCGACGGCGCCTGAATGCTCATGGATTCCACCACCCGACCCTCACGGTAAACCATGCGGGGCAGCATCGGAGACTCCGCCGCCAAAACGGGCACCATCGGCACCGTGGACTCCGCTCCCGTCCCATCCACAACCTCCGCCACGGAACCATCCACCGGTTCCTCACCCTCAGGCCAAGCCTCAGTCGCCACGGGCTCACTCACAATCCCCGGAGCCTCCTCCACCACAGCCACGTCAACCACCTCAACCGGCTCGCTCACCGCCGACTCCTCGGGCTTGGCCTCCGCCACCTGAGCATCCGAAACCTTCACAAAATCCATCGCCACAAAGGCATACGCCTCAGCAGGTGCCTCAATCTCCATCCAGTTCGCCGTCGTCTGGATCTCCCTCACCTCCGCACCCCGCTCAATCCGCCCCAAGACACTGTAATTCTCCCCCGGACCCCCACGCATATTCAAACGGCTCACCTTCACTTTGTGCGTCCCCTCATCAATATACGGGGCATACACAAAGACCGACGTCGACTTCGGCAAACGGATCTTCGCCCAAGCCGCAGGCTCACCAGCCTTCGCCCCCGAAACCGGAACCCTCTCCAACACCACCACGGCATCCCCCGCAGAAAGCTGGGTGATCACCTCACTGTTCAAGGAAGCCTTGCCGCGCACATTCACGCGGTTACCCGATACCGTAGCAGTCTGTTCTGCGGCCTGAAGCGGCCAGGCCAATGCCAGCCCCAGACTAAGAGCCGACCAAAGCCAGTGCGTTGTCATAGATCCCCGCAGTAGAGTAAGTCCCACCCGCGATGTCAATGCTGGCAGGACCAGATTTCGGCAAAACCCCCGCAATTATGCTGTCACCCCCAAACCATCCAACTCCGCCCGTGTCAACATCCGCCACGCCCCGCGACGCAATGTCCCCAAACGAACCGGCCCTACCCGGGTCCTCACCAGCCGTAAGACCTCCATCCCCAAAGCCGCCGCCAACCGACGCACCTCCCGCTTCCGCCCCTCAGTCAACTCCAGCTCCAATACGCTCCGACCCGACCCAACCTCAGCCACCCGACCCCGACTCGCCCGTAAAAATTCCCCCTGACAAATCATCCCCCGCGTCATCTTCTCCACCGCCCCCTCCGCAACCTCCCCCCGCACAGTCACCCGATAAAACTTCGTCACCCCATGCCGCGGATGCGTCACGCGAAGACAAAACTCCCCGTCGTTGGTCAGCAGTAACAAACCCTCCGAATCCCGATCCAAACGCCCCACCGGATACACCACTCTCCCCCACTCCGCCGGCAATAAATCCAAAACCGTCCTGCGCCCCCGCTCGTCGCTGCGCGTGCACACCACATCCACGGGCTTGTGCAGGGCAACGTAATACTTCCGAAGACTACCAACCCTCCTGCCATCCACCTCCACCCGGTCCGAGGCAGCATCCACCTTGGTCCCCAACTCCACCACGCGACGGCCATTCACCGCCACGCGCCCCTGTTGGATCAACAATTCAGAAGACCGTCGGGAGGCCACACCGGCCTCCGACAAAAACTTCTGCAGCCGTATCAAATCACTCAACGGTCACCATCCGCTGAAGAAGTTTGCGCACGACACCAGACCTAGACCCCGACAACCATAACGGTTGCCTCCCAAAAATGGCGTATTAGCCAATCACGCGCGTCTTGCGCAAACCCGTCACGCGATCCCCTTCCTTCCAATCACCACGCTTCTTCAAAACCGCCACGCGCTCAAAACGCTTCAGCACATTGCGCTTCGCACCCAGGGTGTTCCCGCCTCTTAAACTGCTATGTTGTGACATGACTTCAAATATTCTCCAGCGCCACAGCAACCACCCCGGAAACCCTTCGCCGCAACCGCTTATAGTTCAAATCCAAGGCAGTCCATCAGCCAAAGACCGCCGTAAAGACGCGCTTTCTATCACAGCCAATAAAGAATGCAACCGGTTAGTTGTGTCCATCTCAGCGTATCGGTGTCGAAAACCGAAGTTCGTACAGCCCGCTCGAATGAGCGGCGAGCTCCAATGCGCGGCACCAGCCGCGCGTGACTAAACCGACGCACCGAAGCACCGAACGCTTACCCCTTCCCGCTTAGCTCAGTAGACAGAAGCGCGGAGAGAGGAGAGAGGACACGCCTTCGATCCGCCCTAAACACCACCGCGCCGTCGAAATCGGGATCGAAATCGCTATCGGTATCGAACCACGCCTTGCCCTCAGCCCTCAGCCCTCAGCGCTATGCGCTTCCCGCTCTGCGCTCACCCCTTCCCGCTTAACGCTCTGCGCTTACCCCTTCCCGCTTAACGCTCCGCGCTTCCCGCCCCGCCGCGGCTTGAACAACTCCAGCTGCGTATCACGTAACAAGTTGTAGTTCTTGAGGATACGCAGCAGCTGCAAGGTGTCGCTCTTGAAATAATCCCGGTTCACCTCCACCCGCTGCAGTAAATCCGCCAACAAGGTGTGAAATGTCAGGGCCGCATCCACCCCGTGAGCCCGCATCACCTCCAAACTCTGCTCCCGCAATTCCCGCGCCGCTGGCAAAGCCGGCACCACCAGAACTTTCTTCAATCCCCCGCCCAACCCCAGCTCCGCCTCGGCCTGACGCACCACCGACTCCGCCGTAAACCGAAAGATCTCTGGCATCTGCTCCAACCGCGTCGGGCTGAAAACCTCCGTATGCCACCCCTTCACCGCCACCAAAGCCCGTCCCAACCGATTCACATCCCCCGCCTCCAGCAAAAAGGGCAACTCCCCCGCAACCTTCGCCGGCTGCGGGTTCAATACCAATAAATCCGCCTCCTCCGGCTCCTTCGCCGACCGCGGCGTGTGCTTCCGCGGCTGCCGCACCAAAAAACCCCGCAGCTCAAAAAACTCCCGCACCAGATTCTCACTCAGGGATGCCATACAACCTCAAGACACGTCCTCCCCCGCCAAACCGTCAAACGCTCCCCAAACCTGCTCCACGGAAACCCGCTCCCCAAATCGCACCTTCCCCATCGACTCCGCCAATACAAACCGTAACTCCCCACCCGTCACTTTCTTGTCCACCCGCATCGCCGCAGTCAAAACCTCCCGCTGTCTCCGGTTCAAAACCACCCGCACCGGTAAACCCGCCCGCTCCAACAAACTCCCCAAACGCTCCACATCCTTCGCGGAAAAACCCAAAAGCCCCTCGGATAACCGCGCCGCCACCAGCATCCCTATCGATATCGCTTCCCCATGCAAAAACTTCCCATACCGCGTCGTCGCCTCCAACCCATGCCCGAATGTGTGCCCGAAATTCAAAATGGCCCGCAACCCCGACTCCGTCTCGTCCTCCCCCACCACCTCCGCCTTGATCGCACAACAACGCGCCACCACCCGACCCAGCTCCGCCGCATCCTGCGCCAGCAACAAATCCATCCCACGCTCCAACCGACGAAACAACGCCGCATCCCATATCACCCCATACTTGATCACCTCTCCCAACCCCGCCCGAAACTCGCGCCCAGGCAACGTCTTCAAGGTGTCCAAATCACAAAGCAC
>JBJOII010000058.1:0-24033 GCA_046047235.1 Verrucomicrobiota bacterium
CGAACACCGCGCCGAAATGGTCCCCGACCTCCGCATGCTCCGCCCCCTGCCCGACGCCGAAGGCTGGCGTAACTGGATCACCCACGGCAAAGCCGGCACGCTCATGCCCGCCTTCGCCAAAGAAGAAGGCGGACCCCTCACCAAAGAACAAATCGACTCCATCGTCGATTGGCTCGCCCCAGCCAAACGCATCACCCCCACCCCACCCTCCATCCCCTAACATGCCAGGCCTCTTCATCACGTTCGAAGGCACCGAAGGCAGCGGTAAATCCACCCAAATACAACGCCTGGCCCACCACCTGCACTCACTCGGACACCCTGTCCTCACCCTCCGCGAACCCGGAGGAACACCCATCGGCGAAGAAATCCGTCACACCCTCCAGCATAGCCACCAAAACCACGCCATGTGCCCGGAGGCCGAACTCCTCCTCTTCAACGCAAGCCGCGCACAGCTCGTCCACGAAATCATCCGCCCCGCCCTCGCCCAAGGACACGTCGTCCTTTGCGATCGCTTCTACGATTCCACCCTCGCCTACCAAGCCTATGGACGCGGCCTAAACCTCGACCACGTCCAACGCACCATCAACTTCGCCATCGGTCACACCCACCCCAACCTCACCCTCCTCCTCCGCATCCCCATCGAAATCAGTACCGCCCGACGCCAACACCGCCAAACCTCCCAACCCGTCCGCGACCGCATGGAAGAGGCCGACCTCGCCTTCTTCCAACGCGTGGAACACGGTTTCGATACCCTGGCCCAAATCCACCCCCAACGCATCAAGACCGTCAACGCCACCGATACCATCGACAACGTCGAACAATCCATCCGCTCCCTCATCACCCCTCTCCTGCCTGCCCCCCCAACCAAATCCATTGACAAAGAAGTCTGATGGATTAGGCTCCCCCGCTTTACAGAGAGAGCAGACGACTATGCCGAATACCAAGTCAGCAGAACGCCGCATGCGCAGCAGCGCCCGGCGCCAGGAGCTAAACCAAAGCAAGAAGAGCCGCGTCAAGACGCTGGAGAAAAAGTACAACGCAGCCATCCAAGCCGGCAACAAAGAGGAAGCCACCACGACCTTCCGCTCCCTCAGCTCCGCTCTGGATAAAAGCTGCAAGACCGGTATCTTCCACAAAAATACCGCAGGCCGTAAAAAAGCCCGCCTCAGCGCTAAATTGTCCGCCCTGAGCGCCGCCAGCTAGGCCTCCAACCCCATTCAAAAAAAAGAAGGGCGCGTTCATCGCGCCCTTTTTTGTTGCCCGCCAAACACCCTCTCGCAACCCGAGCTCAAACGGCCTTGTAAACAATCAAAACACCAAAATCCGTCAGCAGCTTCTGCGAACCAATGTCCACATACGTGTAACTCACCGTATTGACGGTCACCAGATTCTCCTCCCCAACCCCATCCAAAAACCGGGTCACCACCTCATCAAAACGATCATGACCCACCTCAACACAGTCAATGCGCCGAATCGTCTTCGTCCGCAGATGCTGGCGACCATCCTTCGGGACAATATCCACCTTCGTCGGCGCCTTGATCAGGATCTCCGAAGGCCCATCATGCGTCGGCACCTTGAAGTGCTTCTCCTCCTTCGCAGCAGCCGATGACGCAATCGGATTCACCACCTTCACGTTGGTCATATCCGGCTCGGGAATCTCCAATGTCCGCCCGCAGGTCGGACACTCAATCTCGTTGCCCGCCAAACTGGCATCCGCCTCCAGAACCTGCCGGCAACCGATGCAATGAAAGGTAATATCCATAGTGTTAGCCTCGGATTATAAGGAAAACAGGGTTTGAGAAGACTCTAAGTGGCAGGATCCGGAAAACCAGTCTAAATTTGCCCCGTGGCATCAACCGTAAGTCCAGACGTCGTGACTAACAAATCTCCGCTGTCCAGCGAAACGCTGGGAGCCCTGATCGTCGTAGGCGTCATAGCATCCCTCTTCATCGCCTACCTGGTATACGAATGGCTCAAACAACGCCAAGCAGCCCGTAAACTCGATCTCCGACGCCAACAAGCCCGCGAAGCTTGGCAACAGGAACTCCAAGAACGGAAAAGCCACGCCCAAAAACCCGGCTAACGACCCAACCGCCCTCAACTCCCCCCTCCCTCGCTCTGCATCGCCCCACATCGCGCTGCAGCAAGCCTCCTTCCTCTTCACCAACGCCCGACCATAAAATCGCGGCACCTCAGAGACGGACCCCTTCAACGCTAAATCCTCGGCATTTTACTACGACATATTGCGTAGTTCTTCTTGGGGCCCGCTTGGACGAGGCGGCTGAGCAGCCCGACGCGCAGACCTGACGCAACCGCCGACAGAAAGTAGTAATATGTACAAATCGTTAACGAAAATGTTATCAGTGCTGGCCTTGGCTGCCCTAGCCTCAAACGCCTGCGCCTTACCCCTCCAATGGTCGGGAAACGGCCATTCCTACGAAGCGTTCCTCGCTGACTCCACGGTCTGGACCGACGCCAAGATCGCCGCTGAATCCAAGGGAGGTTACCTCGCCACTCTGACCAGCACCGAGGAAAACCTCTGGGTCTACGAAAACATTGTCTACCCCATGTTCAGCCAGGTGGGACAAGCCTGGATCGGGGGATTCAAACAGAATACGCAGGAAACCGACCCCGCTTCAGGTTGGTCCTGGGTAACCGGAGAAAGCTGGAGCTACACCAACTGGGGACCCGGCGAACCCAATAACGTCGGCGGCGTAGAGACCGGACTCACCATCAACCGCTTTGAGGACGCAACCTGGAACGATGAAGGCTCCTGGCTAGCCGGCGTGAAGGGCTACATCGTCGAATACCCCAGCTGTGAAGCAGTCCCCGATGCCGGTAGCAGCCTCGCACTGCTGACGCTGGGCCTCGCTTGCCTCAGCCTGAAGCAGCGCAAAAACGGCTAAAACCGCCCTAGACATGCCTGGGCTTCCGCGCGCTGTACCGCTCAAAAGCCACACGCACGGAAGCCCAACCGCTCGTCCGTGTCAGTCCCTGTCCAGTTGTCCGTGCCCCCGCTCCGCCTCCACTCTCACCAGCTCATCCAAATCCAAGCGGTAGAGCAGCTGGTTGTAATCATACCGAGGCGTCGGCTCCGGCCGGTCCGCAAACATCTGACTGTAAGTCCCCTCAAAAAACAAAACGCTCGAACCCGCCAAGGAAAACTCCGGATGCTGCCTCGGATTATAGAAGGTGTAGTTCCGGTGGCTGAGCACCTTAACCGCCCGTCCCCAGGGACCCTCAGGCTTATCCGCCTCCGCATACCACACCTCCCCAAAGGCCGACGGCTTCCCAAACCGTTCAGTAAACACCGCAACCCACCGCTTGCGATAAGCATTCCACGCAATGGACCCGCTATGCGGCTCCACCGTCACACGCTGCTCCAGTCCTTCCACCTCACGCTGCGGCACCAAACGCTGCCATTGCCCAGGATCTTCCCACGCCTCAAAGCTCGCCCTCACCCGCAACATCGGAAACGGGTTCCCAAACAACACCCACTCGTCCCCCGCCTTGTCTACCCACCGCACCGCATGACCGTCAGGCAGCAATTCGGGACGCGGCCCGCCATCAACCTGCCGCCAGACCACCCGAGTAGGGCAAAATTCCTCAACTGCAGGGTCCCATTCACAAAGCCCAATCTCATACGCCTCCATTGGCGGCCGAATCTTGGTATACATCGATGCTAAACGCTCCACATCCCTGGCATCACGCAGTGCCACCAACCCACTCAACCAAGTCGGCCCATCCCCCGGCATCCTCGCCACAGCACGCACCCCTCCACCCTCGTCCCTGAAATGCTCCAAAGCCAGCCTGAGCGGCGGCAGCAATTGACCCTCCCGCGGAATCAAACTCGTCGCCCCCGTCGCATCGAAAATCCCCAGAGGATAATGCGCCAAAGTCGTGTCCCCCCAGACCCAGAACATTCGCCCTCTATACTCCGCACACTGCACGCTGTCACAACCCAACACCCCCGACTCCATCCACCCGCTATTCTCCCTAAATCTCTGGCTCTCCGCCAACAACCCCGCTCCGGTCAACCGGCCCACCAGCGAGGCCAATCCCGTCCGCCGAACCCGCACCTCCAGATCACCACCCTCAACCAGCATCAATCGCACCCCCCGATAACCAAAACCGTCAGCCGCAATCTCGTAGCCGTCAGCACGCACCTCAAACCAAGTCGCCCTCCCCATCAATTCCGGCAAGTCCACCGCAACCACCCCGTCGTTATCAGTGAAAAAAGAAGCCTGATGCGTCGTCCGCAACTCAACCAAAGGCACCGGCCATCCCGTCCCGTCCTCCACCACCCGCACTCGACAGAGCCCGCCCTCTCCCGCCTGAGCACACCCCGCCCAACAAGTTGTTACCGCCAGTGCAGCACACCGAAACCAGAACGAGGAAATCACCCCACCACCCTCCCCTAACCTCTGCCCCACTGCAACAATCCGCCTCGCCTACTCTCCGCCCCCCAGACCAACACCGTAAACCGGATTCAGCTCAGGCATCCTCGCCTCCATCCGCTCCTGCCAGCGCCGCAGCCTCCCACGCAACCCAGCTGTCCGCTCCACTTCCTTGCCGCTCAAGTCATGCAACTCACCAGGATCCAGATCCAAATCGTACAGCTCCACCTCGTCGTATTCATAAAGCTCCAACAGCTTCCATCGGCCCTCCCGAATCGCCGCTCCCGGCCCCCAGGTGGAACCGTGATAATGCGGATAATGCCAAACCAACTCCCTGTCCACCGCTCCCCCCTCGCCCCTCAACAAACCTACCATGCTCTCACCATCCCTATGCAGATCCGGCCGCAACCCCAGCCCCGCCAACTCCAACACCGTCGGAAAGAAATCCATGCTCACAACCGGCACATCACACACTCCCGCTCCCCGCTCCAACCAGGGCACACGCATAATCATCGGCTCCCGAATCCCCCCCTCATACAACCACCCCTTCCCCGCACGTAATGGCTGGTTGCTGGTCGGCCCCTCCCGCGCCAAGGTGCATAACCCCCCGTTGTCGGAGAAAAATATCACCACGGTGCTCTCCTCCAAACCCTGCTCCCGCAATACCCCAAGTAACCTCCCAACACTGTCGTCCACCGCCGATACCATCGAGGCATACTCCGCGTTGTCCTGCCGAACACGCGACACCCCTTCATGCTCTAACCTCGGCTCCGGTCTCTGCCCCATCCCCGCCGCCTTCTCCCTGAAATGCTCCACCCGCCTCTCATAAGCCTGAATCGGGGTGTGCACGTTGTAATAGGAAAGATACAACAAAAACGGCTTGTCCCTCCTCCGACCACGCAAAAAGCCCACCGACTCCTCCGTCAACCGCTCGGTCAAATACTCCCCGTCACGCCTCGCCTCGAGGTACGGATTCTTCCACGGCGCATAATAGCCTCCCGGCGGTGAACCCACGTGAAAACCGCCCACATTAAAATCGAACCCCTGGTCCGTAGGCAAATGACCCTCCCCTCCCAAATGCCACTTCCCCGCAAAAAACGTCTCATAGCCCGCCTCCCGCAACACCTCCGCCAAGGTCACCTCCGACAACGCCAGCTCCTCCGCATCCTCCACATGCAGATACTTCCTCACCTGCCTCCGCGCGACATCATTCCCCGGTAGCCAGTCGGTAATGTTCACTCTCACCGGATGCCTCCCAGTCATAATGCTCGCCCGCGTAGGAGAACAAACCGACCCCGCCGCATATGCCTGGGTAAACCGAACCCCTCCAGCCGCCAACGCATCAATGTTCGGCGTCTCGTAAAACCGGCTCCCGTTCACCCCAATGTCCGCCCACCCCAAATCATCCACCAAAAAGAAAACGAAGTTCGGACGCTCCCCCGACGCAGCCGCCACCATTAACCCACCGCTCAAAAACCCCATCACACGAACCAGTAAACCCGCCTTCATGCCAAAATCACCCCGCACACCTCAGTCCTCCGCAATACAGTAGAGATGCTCGCTGCCGCGTAGCAGCAACACATCCCCCACAACCACCGGAGAGGCATTGATCGGCTCATCCAGCCGGTTCACGCCCCGCAGCTCAAACGCCTTCGATTTGGCCAACACCGCAGTCGCCCCATTCTGTGCCGATAGAAATATCCGATCCCCCACCGCCACCGGAGAAGCATACACCCCGGACAACCCCTCCACCCGCTCCTGCGCATAATGCACCTCCCCCGTCAACGCATCCACACAGGTCACCATCGCATCATTCCGCTGGCAAAAAACCAGCAACCCGTCCGCCAGTAATGGAGACGGCACATAAGGCGTCCCCCGCCCCAAGCTCCACACAATATGCTCCGTGCCCGTTAAATCCCCCTCACCCCCCAAACGGATCGCCATCGCCATATTGCCCCGATACCCCGACATCGCATACACCCGCTCACCGTCAGACACCACCGCCGGTATCGCATTCGCCGTCTGCCCGCTGCACTGCCACAACAAATCCCCACTAAGCAAATCGTAACTCCTCACAGCTCCCGTCCCGTTAATGATGACCTGCTCACGCCCCCCAAATGCCTGCACATAAGGCGTCGTCCACCCCGTCCGCTCCTCCCGCTCCCGCCGCCAAATCTCCCGCCCGCTCGCCGCCTCAAACGCCACCACATAGGACTCATCCTCCGTATCCCAAAGCACCACTAACACCCCGTCACGCAGTGCGGGCGTGGCCCCCTCCCCAAAACCGTTCCTCGTCCGCATATCCCCCAAATCCTTCTCCCATATCAACTCCCCCTCCATGTCGTAGCAAAACAATCCGTGCGACCCGAAAAACGCAATCAGGCGCTCCCCATCCGTAATCGGTGACGCCGACGCGTGGGTGTTGCTCTCCTGCCGACCCTCGTGCGGAACCTCCCTGCGACTCACCCGCTCCCAACGCACAGCACCACTCTTCAGATCCAAACATAACGTCTTGAATGCATACTCCTCCGTCGGCGCATTACCCCTCCCCTGACGCCTGCCACCAACCACCGTCGCCGCTTCCCCTCTCTGCCCCGCTTCACCTCCCCCAACCGGCTCCGCCGTTAAAACAAATACCTTGTCTGCCCAAACAACCGGAGTCGCATGCCCCTCACCCGGAACCCTCACTTTCCACCGGACATTCTCCTGCTCACTCCAGCTCGACGGCGGGTTGCCCGCCAGAGCAACACCATTCCCGGTAGGCCCACGCCACTGCGGCCAATAACCACCACCCTCAGCAGCTGCCGCTACCATTCCCGCACTCGCCAAAATCACTCCTCCAACAACTCCCCATGCACTCCTGGTTTCCATCAATCGTTCCTTTCCGCCTGTCAGCCTAAGCCAAAACCGCCTGCACCACCTCTCCATGCACATCCGTCAAACGCATGTCCCGACCGCTGAACCGCACGGTCAAACGCTTATGATCCATCCCCAGCAAATGCAGCATCGTCGCATGCAAATCATGAATGCTCACTTTGTTCTCAATCGCCTTATACCCATACTCGTCCGTCGCACCATAAATCATCCCACCCCGCACACCCCCACCTGCCATCCAGATCGTGAAACCAAATGGATTGTGATCGCGCCCATCCGATCCCTGCGCAAACGGTGTCCGGCCAAATTCCCCCGCCCACACCACCAATGTCGTGTCCAATAACCCCGACGCCTTCAGATCCTTTAGTAGACCAGCAATCGGCTGGTCCACCGCACGCGCATTGTCCTCATGCCCCTTCTTGAGTCCGCCATGCTGATCCCACCGGTCCCCGCCCGTATTGGGACAGGTCAGTTCCACAAACCGAACCCCACGCTCCACCAACCGCCGCGCCAGCAAACATTGCCTCCCAAAAATCCGGGTCGGCTCAAAATCTGACTCCAGCCCATACGCCTGCTGCACGGCCTTGCCCTCCCCCCGCAGATCCATCAGCTCCGGCACCGCCGTCTGCATCCGAAACGCCGTCTCATAATTCGCAATAGCCGACTCCAACGCATCCACCCGCCCCATCCGCTCCAACACGCCCTCATCCAGCCTCCCCAACAATCCCAGTTTGCTCCGCTGTAATCCAACCTCTGCCTCCAAAGGCCGGATGTTCGCCACCGCACTGCCCGTAGGCTTGAAAATCGAACCCTGAAAGGTCGCCGGTAAAAAGCCGCTCCCAAAATTCTCCAGCCCCCCGGGCGGTATCAACCCGCCATTCAAAACCACAAACCCCGGCAAGTTCCGGTTCTCCGTCCCCAACCCATACCCCATCCACGCCCCCATGCTCGGCCGCCCGGATAAACCCAGCCCCGTATGCAAAAAGTAGTTCGCATTGGTGTGCTCCGAAAACGTCGCCACCATCGAGCGAATCACACACAAGTCATCCACACACCCCGCCACATGCGGGAACAAACTGCTCACCGGAATCCCGCTCTCCCCATACCGCGCGAACTCCCACGGCGAACCCAACGTGCTCCCGTTGTTGTTGAACTGCGTAGGCTCCATCTTCATGCCAAATGGCTTCCCGCTCTCCAGCGCCAGCCTCGGCTTCGGATCAAAGGTGTCCACCTGTGACGGCCCACCATCCATATAAAGGAAAATCACGCTCCTCGCCCGCGCCGCAAAATGCGGCTCCCTCGGCAGCAAATCCTTGTGAATCTGCGCCCCACCAGCCTCCGCCGCATCCACCCCCTCCCCCCTCAAACCCAATACCGCCAGCCCCCCAAAACCATTCGCACAACGCATCAACATCTCGCGCCGCGAAATCCCCCCGCCAACAAACCGGCCACAATGATGGCGACCACCGCTCATATCACCCCCCGCTTAGTTGACATAAATGAACTCCTTCACGTTAAACAAAACATGGCAAAGATCCCCCCAAGCCTGCTCCCCACCCCCAGCCTGTGACTCCAGAAAATCCACGCACTGGACCACCTCCTCCTCAGTCGGCCGCCGACCGAAAGCCTCCAGATAAATCCCCTCCAGCCGCGCCTCCATACTCCGTTCAGCCCCAGCCAAATGGCGCTCCGCCCAACGCCGGGCCTCCCCCACCACAAATGGATCGTTCATCAAAATCAACGACTGCGCCGGCACATTCGATTCCGTCCTCCGACCAATCGTTGTAAACGGCACCGGCGCGTCAAACGCCCTCAACATCGGTGAAAGAAAATTCCGCCTCACCTCCAGATAAACCGACCTGCGCCCATCCCCATCCAATGGGCCACTGCTCCCCGGCCGCCCCCGCCCCTCCATGAAGTCCGTCAAATGTGTCGCAACCGGAGGCCCGTAAAGCCTCCGGTCCAATCGACCCGAGACCGCCAGAATACTGTCCCGAATCACCTCAGCATCCATCCTCCGTATCGGCATCCGATGCCATAACTCATTCCCCGGATCCCTCTCCTCCGCCTCCCTGTCATCCGGACGACTGGTCCGCTGATACGCCTCCGAAGTCACCAGCAACCGTATCAACGCCTTCGTCGACCACTGACCCTCCGTCCGAAACCAAACCGCCAGCCAGTCCAGCAGCTCCGGATGAGATGGCTCCCGCCCCAAAACGCCAAAGTCGTCCGGCGTTGCCACAATCCCGCGACCAAACAAGTGCTGCCAAACACGGTTCACATATACCCGCGCCACAAACGGATTCCCCTCATCCAATATCCGCTCCGCCAAGTGCAGCCTCCCACTGCCACCGCCTCCAAATACAACACCTCCCCCATCCAAGGCCTCCAGAAATGCCCTCGGCGCAACCTCCCCGGGGTTATGCGGGTTACCCCGGATAAATACTCGCTCGTCCACCCCATTCCCATCCAGCATCGCCGCCCCACGAGGCGGATTCATCACCCGCCCCTCCCTTTCCCGAAACCCGGCCACTCTCTCCGCCAACTCACTACCCGCCATCACATCCACCACCCGCATTCCTCCCCCACCAGCCAAGGCCGGCGGCTCCGCCTCCCCGGATAACACCACCCTCCGAACCGCTACATACCCCGCCAAATCATAACCACCTACCGTGTCTGCCACATCCAACGCAGCCAGATCGTTAAACTCCAAATACGCTCTGCGACCTTCCCACATCTTCAAATCCACCGTCACCCACCGGAACGCATCGTGATCCAACCGCTGCTTCAACACCCCATAAATCGGATCCCGTATCAATGTGTGGTTCTCCACCACGATGTTCACCCGCGCATCCCGCCCCGCCACTTCCATGTGCAAATACCGACGCCCAATCTCAAAACTCGGCGATACCAAAGCTCCCTGTAACCGACGGGAAATTCCGGCACTGTGCGCCGCCGGCAACGCTAACACCCCCACTCGACCCTCGTCCAAAACCACAACGGAACCAGCCTCAAGCGGTCCATCACCAAATGCCTCACCTTCCAACGACCAGCCCCCGAAACCCTCACGGGTGAAATCCACCAAAACCTCGTCCCCCTCGCGCAATACCCACTCCCCACCATCCACGTCACTCTCCCCCACCAACCCCCGAATCGCCTCCAGCTCCTCCCCCAACGCCAACCTCAGCTCGCTCCCCGCTTCATCACTCTCCAACGACCGCTGCAAATACCGCGAACTCGCCAATACCCCATACAAGGCATGATAGTCCCGCGTCGAAATCGCATCGAACTTGTGATCATGACACCTCGCACACGCCACAGTCAGCCCCAGAAAACTCTTCGTCAGCACATCAATCTGATTGTCAATGATGTCCGCCTCATTCTTCTTCGCGTCCACCGGAGAATGCACCCTCTGCCCAAACCAGTAAAACGACGTCGCCAACATCGACTCGTTCAAACCCCCGTCACACCCCCACCTCGGCTCCTCCAACAAGTCCCCGGCGATATGCTCCCGCACAAACTGGTCGTAAGGTAAATCCAGGTTGAATGCCCGAATCAGATAGTCCCGATACCGCCACGCATTCGGAGTCGCATAGTCAAACTCGTGACCCAGGGTGTCCGCATACCGCACCAAATCCATCCAGTGCCTCGCCCACCGCTCACCAAAATGCGGCGAAGCCAACAACCGATCCACCTCCCGCTCCCATACTCCCTCCCCATTACCCCCCTCAAACCCCAACACCTCCTCAGGCGAGGGTGGCAAACCCACCAAATCCAGATGCAAACGCCGTAACAGCACACCCGAATCCGCGCGCACCGCCGGACGCAACCCCGCCTCCTCCAGCTTCGCTCCCAGAAACGCATCCACGGGATGTTCAGCCCCCACCCGTGGAGGCACCGGCGCCTCCAACGCCCCCCAAGACCAATGCGACCGCTTGCGACCTTCCAAATCAAACTCAGCCATACCCCCCTCCTCCCCTTCAGCCCCCACCTCCACACCCCAAACCGCGCCATCCTTCACCCAACGCTCCAAAACCCCAATCGCCTCCTCCGATAGCCTGCCATTCGGCGGCATCTGCAAATCCACCTCCCCATACCTCACCGCCCTCATCAACAAACTACCCTCCACGTCCCCCGCCACTACCGCTGGCCCGCTGTCCCCTCCCACAAAAATCCCGTCCCTGAAATCCAGCCGCAATCCCCCTTTCGCCTTCCCCTCAACCGCACTGTGACAACGATAACAGTGCTCCGCCAACAAGGGCCTCACCTCGCGCTCAAAGAACTCCTCCTCAACCACCCCGCCCACCAGTAAACCAGCCGACAACACCACGCCACCGGTCGCAGCCGCCAGCCGTGAACACACCACACGGGTTGAGAGAATATGAGTCACGCTAAGGCAGTAAATAATGCCCCCCACTCACCAGGTGTCAACCTCACCCCTTCCCCACAAAAAGCCGCCCCGGCCAAAACCTACAGGAATTTCGCCGGCACCCGCCAACGCCACAATTCCACCTCCAACGGCTCGTCACTCCCCCCACCAGAATTGAGCAGCTCCTCCGCCGACCGCCGCATCGCAGGATTCAGCCGGCGCAGGAATATCGCGTCCTGCTCCCCCTCCATCGGCCCCTCATACAAAACCGCCCCCTGCGCATCCCGGATCACCACAAAATCCCGCCCCCCTCGCGTCCGCACCTCCACCACCCCGTCAGCACCAGCCACCTCCAGCTCCCCTCCTGCACCCGCCAAAACCACCGGCGCCCCGGGAACCGGCAAAACACGTTCCACAACATTCGTTGATTCCCCAGCCCCAGCATCCTGCAAAAATACCACCCACTCCGGCACAGTCCCCTCAGACTCCAGCCAGTTGGCTAGAACCCTCGCCAAATCAGCCGAAACTTCCCGCCCCTCCCCAACCTCATCATCCGGTAATACAGCCAATGACCCCAATTGCTCCACCCACGCCGTCCCCTGCGCCCACGCATCATATGGAACACGCACCACCCGCGTCACCCGCTCCTCAACCTCCTCCTGCAGCCGCCGCCCCAACTCCACCTCAACAACCAACTCCTCCACTCCACGACGCACCACCACAATGTGCCTCCCACCATCAGGCAGCGTACGCAATAACATGCCCAGCTGCATCGGTGTAAATAACAACTGCTCATCCCACTTCACCAGAACGTCACCCTGCCCCACCCCCGCACGATACGCCGCCCCCGCAGTATCCACCTCCAGCACCCGTAGTCCATAATCCAAGCCCCCCTCCACCGCCGGCTCCACTCGCTCCACCCTCAAACCCACATACACCCCCCCACCTTCCACCGCACCGAACACACCCCCCACACCCAGCAAAAACAATAGGCCCCAGCCCAACAGGCTGGAGCCTACGTCTCGTGTCCACTTCAAATCCGCCACCTCGCAGCAATGCCCTGAATCAAATCCCGTTCAGGGTGTAACCCGCCTCCAACGCCTTGTCGATCCGCAGCTTGGTCTCTACCAAATGCGCCCGGCTGTAGGCATCCAAACCCGCCTTGTCCTGCACCTGACCCAGCCTCGCACTCAACGAACGCAAATGCATCAAGGCCAAATTCGACAAGGCCTTGTGCGCCGCCTGCCCCCAACTCTCCGGCATGCTCAAATCCACCAGCCGCGAAACATACTCGCGCTGCAAATTCCGCCTCAAACTCGAGATCATCGGCTTGCGCTCGGTAAACTCCCCTTCACCACCCTCCAGCTCAGACCAAATCTCGCGATCCAACGCCTTCAATACCTCCGGCAACGTAATCATGTCCTGATCAACCGGGGTCAGAAACTCATTGTCATAAACCCAACCCAAAGTCCCCGGGTTCAACACACGCGTTAATACCATCGCCTGAATGCCCATCACGCGATCATGCACCGGCCACGTCGACTCCTGAAATGCCATGGACGAATCATCCAGCCACTTGTCCACCGTCATCCGCCGCAGCAAGTCCGGCGTCAAACCAAACGCGTCGTCACGAAATGCATTCTCCATCACAAAACGCAGCGCCGCACGCTGCTGATCCACCGGCACCACCTCAATCGGAGCCCGATCCCCCGGATCCCCCTTCTTGTCCCGGTTGATAAACGCACCACCCAGCCACGCCGACATCATCCCCAACGCACGAGTCTGCAAAGCCAGCGACATCTCATACCCATACCGCGCCCGAGACCAGCTCTGCCCCTCCTTCACAAACTTGTCCAGCAACCGACCCCGATGATACCGCGCCAACTCCATCTGCTTCTCCGCATAACTCAACGGATCCGCCGCAAAGTCATACCGCCGCGCCAGCGGATCCGGACCAATCGTGTCCTCGTCCGTCGCATACGTCAGCTGAGGCTCCGATGCCCGACCCAGGATCTTCTTCAAATCCTCCCCCTTGTCCGACATCGAGTAACCATACTCAATCGCCCAGAAATCATACGGCCCAATATCAATCATGCCGTAATCACCCTGCTGATCCTTCTCCTCCCAGTTGTAAATATTCACCGGCAGGTAATCCATCACCGACCCCGCAAACGGCTTCTTGCCCCGCAACTCCTCCGAGTTGATCTCCTCAAGGGTGTAAATGCTGGAAGACCTGAAGTTGTGCCGCAATCCCAAGGTGTGCCCCACCTCGTGCGCCACCAGCTCCGCCACCAACGGCCCCACAAACCACTCCGGTATCCCATCCAGCTTGGCCTCGTCCTTCTTCTCCGGCTTCTCCTCCTTCGACTCACCCTCACCCTTGCCGCTATCCCCACCCTCGTCCGACCGGATCGCGTCCATGTCCGCCATCAAATCAAAGGCAAACCGCATCACCGACAAATCCAAGGCCTTGCACTCAGCCGCCCGACACAACCCGTTGAACTGACTCGTCCGACCCACCAACCCGTCAAAATCATCATCCCCAACCAACGTCGGATCAACCGACGCCATCGGATGCCCCCCGTAAGCCAACGGCCCTCGCGCCGCTAACTCGCTCATCACCGCCTCACGATTAGACGGATGCGCCAGCCGTACCCGCGGATCCCACTGCGGCCTCGATTGCAACCACGCCAGCGTGGAAGGACTCATCCCCTCCATCGCCAAGGTCGGAATCATCTCGTTGAACTGCTTCCAATAATGACGAATCCAACCGTCCGTCAAAATAATGTCCGCATCCAGTATCTGCCCCGTCAACGGATCCACCCGGCTCGGCCCAATCGCCGTCCCCACATCGTTGTTCAACCAACGCACAAAGTTGTAACGCACATCCTCCGGATCCTTCTCCATGTGCGCCTTGGTCGCCGCATCCTGGTAATATACCTCAATCGCGTTCGCAATCCCCACCTTCTCAAACGCCTTGTTCCACATCAAAATACCCTCCCTCACCCAACGGCGGTAACGAATCGGAGTCGTGTGCTCGATATAAAACACAATCGGGTTCTTCGGAGGACTCACCTTGATACCCGGATCCGCCTTCTCCAAATGCCAGCGATTCACATACCGCACCTGGTTCTCCTCCGCCTGATACTTGCCAAGATCCGTAAAACTCGTCGTGAAATACCCCACCCGCTCGTCTGCCGCACGCGCCTTGTAAGACGGATTCGGCGCAATCTCGCTAATGGAATAATGCAGCGTCTTCAACAAACCGTTCGCCATCGGCATCTCAAAAGCCAACTCCACATTCCCCGGAAACGCCTTGGCCGTCTTGATCACCGCCAACTCCCGCTTCGCACCGTTCACCGTCGGCCCAAAAAACTTGGCCGCCTCCCCCACCAACAGCGCGTCCACATCAATCACCGGCCCCTTGTTCGGCACCATAGCCAAAATTGGCACATCCACAATCACCCGATCCGTAAATAACCGCTCCACACTCGCCTTCGACTCCGCCTCCCCGGTCGATCGCACCTCCAAATTCGGCGACAATAAAACCAACCGCTTGTCGATCCGCTTCCAATACACATACATGTCCCCCGCCTGCAGCCCTGCGTAGCGCTCGCCACTCGCCACAGTCAAAGCCACGAAAAACTTCTTCTGCTCAAAGTTCCGCGGGAAAACCGCCAGCATCTGGTTGTCCTTCTTGCGAACATACAGATCCAGCAAACTCGGAACCCGGTCGATGGATGAAACCACCTCCTCAAACCCATCCAAAACCTCAGTGTGCGGCGGAAATTCAGGTTTGTTCTTCTCAGACTCCTCCCCAGCAAACCCACTCCCGCAAGCCGCGATCAACACGCAAAGCCCCCATGCCAAACGACGCACAGAACAACCGAGTCGGTGAATTCTCATGGCCGGATACACTGTACCCTTTTCCCATGCCCGACAAGCGACATGTCATCGCCCCATCTCCCACCTCCTACCCATAATATCCAATCTCCCATCTCCCAAATCCGACACCCGACCTACCGCACTCAGGCCCCGGCCTGCGAGATCCTGTCCCCCATATGCTCAATCCAATCTACCGCATCCGATATCCCGCATCCGATATCCAATCTCCCGTATTCCCCCTATCACTCGTGCCGCAAGGCCTCGATCGGATCCAGCTCCGCCGCAGCCGAAGCCGGGTAAATCCCAAAAACAATCCCCACCGCACCCGATATCCCAAACGCCAACACAATCGACCATAAGGTGATAATGGTCTTCATGTCCGTCAGCAGGGAAACAATCACCGGTGTCAACACCCCCACCACCACCCCAATCAATCCTCCTCCCACCGATAAAACCACCGTCTCCACCAGAAACTGCGTGGTAATATCCCGCTTCTTCGCCCCCAACGCGCGCCGCACACCAATCTCCCGCGTCCGCTCAGTCACAGTCGCCAGCATGATGTTCATGATCCCAATCCCACCCACCAAAAGCGAAATCGCCGCAATAGAACCCAACACAATGTTGAAAATCCGCTTGGTCTGCTCCGCCTGCCGCAACAACTGCAAGGGCACAATCGTCTCATAATCTATCTTGTCGTGAAACCGCCCCAGCAACGTCTTGATCTGCGGATCCGCCGTCTCCACCGTCTCAATGCTCTCCATCTGCACGGTAATCTGATGCAACTCCACCCGCTCCACCTCAAAACTGCCCGCTGACCTCCGGATCAAGGTCTCCCCAAACCGCGCCTTCGAAGTCGACAACGGAATATAGACGTTGTTGTCCAACGCTTCCCCATCGTTCCGCCCCGACTGTGAACGCTGCTCCATACTGCTCTGCTCACGCACTATCCCCACCACCCGATAATAAAACTGGTCCACCTTCACGGAATGCTGCAACGGATCCTGATAAGGAAATAAACGCTGGGCCAACCCAACCGTAATTACACACACATTGTCCTCATGCAACTCGTCCATCGCCGCCAGAAAGCGACCCGCCACAAGCCTCGCCCCCGCCACCTCAGTGTAAAATGGCAACGTCCCCACCACCTGACAGGGCAACTCTACCTGCGAAAAACGCACATTCTCCCGGATAATCCGCATCGGCAATACCCGCTTCACCCCGGGAATCGTGCTCTGCAACCGCGCCCCATCCCGGTAAGTCAGCCCGTAATCCAATCCAATCCCCCGCCCCATCCCCGACTGCTTCGTGTCCTCCGGCGGTTTGATGCTGCGAATGATAATGTTCAAACTCCCCAGCCGCTTGATCGCCTCCTGCGCCTCATAAGACGCCCCCTCCCCAATCGCCAACATGGCAATCACCGAGCACACACCAAAGATGATACCCAGCATCGTCAGCGCAGAACGCAGCTTGTGCAGCATCAAACTCTTGATGCCCAACTTTACCGTGCTCGTAAATTGAAAGGATAACATGGCCCTCAGATCTGAAATGCCTTCTTCCCCTGCCCGCCCCCAACATGATCCGCCAATGGACGGTTCCATACCTCCCGGTCAATCCTGCCGTCCTTCATGTGAATCACCCGATGCGCCCGCGCCGCCACCTTGTCGTCGTGCGTCACCAACACAATCGTCTTCCCGCTGTGGTTCAGGTCATCAATGATGTCCAAAACTTCCTTGCCCGTCTTGGAATCCAAATTGCCCGTAGGTTCATCCGCCAGAATCATCAACGGATCGTTCACCAATGAACGGGCAATCGCTACCCGCTGCTGCTGCCCCCCCGATAACTGGTTCGGCCGATGATCCAACCGCTCGCTCAACCCCACCAAGGCCGCCAGCTTCTCGCAGCGCTCCTGAAAATGCCGCACATCCTCACCCTGATAAATCAACGGCACCTGGATGTTCTCCAACACCGTCAACTGGGCAATCAGGTTGTAAGACTGAAAAATAAAGCCAATCCGCTTCCCCCGAACCTGCGACAAATCATCATCCGACATCTGTGCCACATCCTGATCCCCCAAAAAATACTCGCCCGCCGTCGGCCGATCCAAACACCCCAGCAAATTCAACATCGTGGACTTACCCGACCCGGATGGCCCCATGATCGCCACGTACGAACCGGTCCTCACATCCAAATCCACCCCCCGCAACGCCCGCACCCGATTCTCCCCGCCCAGCTCATACGTCTTCTCCAACCCCACAATCCGGATCATCGAGTCCGGATGAGCCCCTCCATCACCAGATGCGGTTCGTGAAGACATGTCGATTCTCGTCCTCCCTCAAAAATCACTGCTGAGGACCACCCGAACGGCTGCCCTCGCCCCCTCTACCCATTCCACCACCGCCACCAGCCCCACCCCCGGGGAAGCCACCGCCGCCACCACCACGATTGCCAAATCGCTGTTGCATGTCCGCCTGCATCGCACTGCGCTCACTCTCGCTCAACTGCCCATCCCCATCCTTGTCGTACTGCTGCATCATCTGCGCCCGCATCGTCTCCGGGTCCATACCCGCCGGAGGCCTACCCTGCCCGCCCGCACCCGGTGCTCCACCTCCAGCCTGCCCCATCATCCGACCCTGTGCACCCTCCCCACCCGCACCATCAGCACCCCGCCGCCCAACACGCCCCCCCGCAGACTCGTCACCCCCATTCCAATTCCCATTCCCATTCCGCGTGGCAGCTGCCGGACGCACCACCCGGTTCGTCAAGGTCGAGACTTCCTCCTCCTCCAAAATTGCCCCCTCCAAATCCCGCTGCTCAAACGGCGGCGACAACAACACTTCATCCCCTTCGTTCAACCCGCTCAGAATCTGGATAAACCTCGTGTTGAACAAACCCACCTCAACCTGTACCGGCTCCTGCGCCCCACCACGCTTCACATAGCATACCTGCTTGCCCTTCAAGGTAGTCACCGCCTGAATCGGCACCGATAACGCATTCGCAATGTTCGTAATGATAATCTCCGCCCGCGCCGATACCCCGGGCTTGATGTCGTCCATCGAATCCGTCACCACAATGTCCGTCGCATACACCTTCAAATTCGGATTCCCAAAGCGACTCTGGTTGTCCGGCAACAACGCCACCTTGTCCACGTATGCCGTAAACCTCCGGTCCGGCATCGAATCCAAGACCACAAACGCAGGCTGCCCAGCCTCAACCATGTTCACGTGCGACTCGTGCACCTTGATGCCCACCTTCATCCGTGATGTGTCCGGCAGCTTGATCAACTCCTGACGATTGCGCACGGTCGCACCCTCCTCAATCATCGACTCGCTGCTGAATCGGTTCTCGCTAAAGGGATACACCACCAGCCCATCCTGCGGAGCATACCGCTTCGTCGCTCCCAGATTCTGCTGGTCACGATCCAGCTTCGCCCGGTTCAACTCCAGCGTGTTGGATTGCGTCAGCAAATCCGCCTCATACTGGGCCACAGTGTTCACACCCTGCTGTCGCACACGGTCGTACTCACGCTGAGCCTCCTCCAAGGCGGCTGCAAACTCCTGCTTCTTCTTCGGAAAATCATAGTTCTGAATCATCCATAACTGCATCTGCTGGATCTGCAAATTCAACTCCGAGTTCGTCACGGTCAACCGGTCCCGATCCACCACGTTCCGCGTCTCATAATTCTTCTTGTACAACTCCTCCGACCACCGCAGTGTCTCTCGATCAATCGTCAATCCCTGCTCAGTCTTCGTAATGTTGTTCGACGCCGTCAGCAAATCCACCATCGCCTCCCCCTGCAGATACTTGTCCAAATCCATCTGCGCAAAAACGACCTTGTTCGAAGCCGCACGGTTCGCACTCTCCACCTCGCTCCGCTTGATCTCCAGCTGGCTCTGCGCCTGAATCAAAGCAAACTCCGCCTTCGCAAACGCAATCGACTGCTGGTTATACTGATCCTGCGCCTGCATCGAATCCAACTCCACCAGCAGATCGTCCTTCTTCACATGGCTGCCCTCCGGCACGATGTAAATAATCCGCGCCGTCCCCTCCACCTCATTCCGGATCACCACCTCGTTCACAGCCTGCAACGTCCCCCCCTCCACCACCGAAACCGTAAAGGTCCCACGCTTTACACTAAAATAGGCGCTCTGCGGCTGGTCGCCTCCCCCACTGCTGGCCAGCAAAACCACGAGCACAAGGATCACCAGCACCGCACCACCCACCCCGACCGGATGCCGCCGGACCAAATCCGACAATCCACTTTGAGTTGCTTGTTCTTTCATTCGTTCGGCTCCAGAAATTGATTCGGCGGAATCAAGGTGTCCCGCGGCATCTGTAACGGCGAAGGCCCACGCTGACTGTCCTCCAATTTCCCCGCCAGCGGATCCTTCAACCAGAATTTGTCCACGTCCGTCTCCAATACGCCAATGTCCAGCATCAGCTGCAAACGAACCCTCAAATAATCCACCACCCGCGAAGTCAGGGAGTTCTGCGCCGAAATCAACGCATCCTGCGCCTCACGAACATCACGAATCTGCACCCGCCCCGCCTCAAGCAAAATCGCGTTCATGTCCACACGACGACTCTCCACCGCCAACTGCGCCTGCTGACTCAAAATGTTCAATCGCGCCTCCTCCAAAGAACGCAAACCACCATCAATGTTCTGCTTGAACCGGTCCAAACTCAGCTGCAATGACCGCAACTGCGACTCAAAAGAAACCAGCGTCGCCCGATAATCATTCCGCTCCCGTAACCGGTCAAACGGCAGATCCAACTGCAAACCCACCGAGTAGCGAATGTCCTGCGCATCAAATTCAGTGTAGTTCGGCGTCGAATCCGCATTCCCCGATGCAGTGAAATCTAAACCCGGCCTCAACTGGTCAATCCGGACCTCCACCTTCCGCTTGCTGTCCTCAAACCGGTCAATCGCATTCAAAATGTCCATGTGATTCCCCACCGCCAAAGCAAATGCCGCCTCCCGACTCACATCCGTCGGCACCGGCCCCGCCGCCTCCACCGCCACTAGCTCGGAATCCTCCAAATACAGCGTCTCACTCACCGGAATCCCCAGACGAATCTTAAACGTGTCCATCTGGTTCAAATACCCCGCCACCGCAGTCACATAAGAAATCCGCGCCGACAACTCAGCCGACCTCGCGTCCTCCACCTGGTTCGCATTCGCCCGATCCACCGCCCGCGCCTCAAAATACTGCGTCAGCTCCGCGCGTCGCAGATAGTTGGTGTAAAAATTCCGCACCTGCGTCTTTCGGTTCAGAAGCGAGAAATAATCGTTCACGATGTCCACCGCGAACTGCTTCTGATACTGCGTAAAATCCCGCACCGCATAAATCACGTCCCGCTGAGCCTGCGTCAGCGACTCCACCTGCGGGTTCTTCCTCCCAAAGCCCCGCAACAACGGCTGACTCAAATTCACCGAAAACGCATTGATCGCCGAACTGTCCAACCCCCCGCTCCCCGTGTAATACCGCAAAAAGGAATTCGCCAGCTCCACACTCAAATTACCCCCAGTCTTGAAAAACTGGCTAACCGTCATCCGCGGACTCACAAAACCACTGCTGCGCCCATCCGCATCCCCCTGATACCCCATCCCCACCGAGGAATTCAAAAACGTCGGCGTGAACTGATACCGGCTCCCCGTCAAACTCAACGCCGTCAAATACAACTGCTCCTTCTGCGTCTGATACTCACGACTGTTCTGCACCGCCAAACCCATCGCCCCCTCCAAACTCAATACCCGCCGGTTCGTCACCGTCCGGTCCTCAATGATCTCCTCCGGCAAAATCATCAAATGCGACCGCTCAGAATACCGCGTATCAATCGAAAACTCATTCGTATGCCCAAAAACCTGACTCTCCACCGACTGAATAATGCCGTAAACCTCCTCGTCCGCCTGCTTGTGGTAATACTGGGAAGAACACCCCGCAAAGAAGACCACCGCCAGCACCCCAACCAGGTACCCAGTAATTCGACGCAACCCTTCAGGTTGGCAGTTGGCAAAACAGCGCAGTATTTCCATTCCGATTCCGCTTACGAGACGACCAGAATCCAAAACTGGTTACCATCCCACCTCAAGTTTTTCCGCTAACCACACACCCCACCACGCTCAAGTATCAACGTTCGCGATATACCACATCAGCATTACTTACTTCCCTCTAAGGATTGAACCCCCGACTCCTCCCCGTCTATCCTCCCCGACACACCACCATGAAGATCACCACACTCGGCGCCGCAGGCGGGGAAGTGACCGGATCCGCCTACCTCCTCGAAACATCCTCAGCCAGAATCCTCATCGATGCCGGCCTCTATCAAGGCGGCAAAAAAACCGAAACCCTCAACCGCCTCCCCGCTACCTGCTACCCCAAACGGCTCGACGCCGTCCTCGTCACCCACGCGCACCTCGACCACACCGGCCGCCTCCCCCTCCTCATCAAACGTGGCTTCACAGGCAAAATCCTCGCCACCGATGCCACCCTCGAACTCGCAAAACTCATCCTCACCGACTCCGCCCGCCTCCAAGTCCAGGACCTCGAACGCACCAATCGCAAACGCGAACGCGCCGGCCTCAATCCCCTCCTCCCCCTCTACGACGCTACTCACGTCGAAAAACTCTTTACCCAAACCCAACCAGTCCCCTTCCACCAACCCATACCCGTCGCCCCAGGTATCACCGCCCTCTTCGCCGAAGCCGGCCACCTCCTCGGCTCAGCCAGCATCCAGCTGGCAGTCCAAGACCAGGGCAAAACCAAAACCATCGTCTTCTCCGGGGATCTCGGCCCCAAAACCATGCCTATCCTCAGAGAATATGAACCGTTCTGCTCCGCGGACCTCGTCTTCCTCGAATCCACCTACGGCGACCATGACCACCGCTCCTATGACGATACCGTCGCCGAATTCGAAGACATCGTCAGCCACACCGTCAAAAACGGCGGCAAAATGCTCGTCCCCACATTCGCCGTAGGACGCGCCCAGCAAATGGCCTACCACCTCGCCGTCCTCTTCCATAAAGGCAAAGTCCAGCCCTTCCCCGTCTGCCTCGATAGCCCCATGGCCATCGAAGCCAGCCGCATCTATCGTAACCATACCGAACTCATCGATGACGAAGCCCGCGAATGGCGACGCCAAGGCGCCATCCCCGCCGACCCCAAATACTTCCGCACCTCCCGCACCGCCGATGAATCCAAACAACTCAACGACCTCGCCGGCCCCTGCCTCATCCTCGCCGGATCAGGCATGTGCACCGGCGGCCGTATCCTCCACCACTTCAAACAAAACCTCTGGCGCCCGGAAACCCACGTCCTCATCGTCGGCTACCAGGGCCACGGCACCCTCGGCCGACTCCTCGTCGAAGGCGCACCCAAAGTCAAAATCCACGGCGAGCCCATCGCTGTCCGCGCCAAAATCCACACGCTCGGCGGGTTCAGCGCCCACGCAGGCCAAACCGACCTCCTCAACTGGCTCCACTGCGTCGCCCCATCCAAACCCCGTATCGCCCTCACCCACGGCGAAAATGGCCCCCGACAAACCCTCGCCAGCCTCATCCAACAACGCTACGGCATCCAACCCTCCCTCCCTAACCTCGGCGAAACGATCGAACTGTAACCACCAACACAGACTCATGCTGGGAAAGGGCTTGATCTTTCAATGTCCCAGACCGATAAATCTCCCAACTTTTCGGAGATCCTATGGCTGATATCGCAAATAAGTACGAGGATAGTGTGGCCGGCAAATACTACGTCGATAATCAATGCATCGACTGTGACCTCTGCCGGGAAACCGCCCCCAACAACTTCAAACGCAACGAGGACGGGGGTTACTCGTTCGTTTATAAACAACCCGAGAACGACGAGGAAGAAGCCCAGTGCAAAGAGGCCAAAGAAGGCTGCCCCGTCGAAGCCATCGGTGACGACGGCGCATAGTCGCCCCCACAGTTTCTGATTCTTAACAGCGCCCGCGCAGTGCCCGTCACTGCCGGGCGTTGTTGCTTTCCCCACCCCTCTCCGCCCCCTTCCTCAACCCACCAGCGCCAGTCGCAGCAAATCCAACGCCTGCTGCGATGTCACCTGCTTGAACGTCTGCCTGTCCCAAGGATTATGACGCCGGTCCACACGGGTCCCACCCTCCCCCGCCAAAGCCATGTAAACTGTCCCCACCGGCTTCTCCTCACTCCCTCCACCAGGACCCGCAATGCCCGTCACCGCTATGGCATAATCGGCCCCCGACCGCAACCGCGCCCCCTCCGCCATAGCTCTCGCCACAGGCTCACTCACCGCCCCATGCTCCGCCAGCAACAGCTCGCCTACACCCAAATCCCGCACCTTGGCCGCGTTGCTATACGTCACCCAGCCACCCAAAACACACTCCGACGCCCCCGGCACATCCGTCAGCCGATCAGCTAAATGCCCCCCCGTGCACGACTCCGCAACAGCAACCGTCCGCCCACACCCCCGCAATAATCCCACCACCACAGACTCCAACTCCTCCTCTCCCTCT
>JBJOII010000059.1:0-23914 GCA_046047235.1 Verrucomicrobiota bacterium
TTTATCTGCGATAGGGCCGGGGCCGAGGGCGAGGAGGCACTGGGGTGTGGCGAGGGAGCGGGGTTTGGAGGTTCTGGCCAAGGTGCAGGTGGGAACGACTTGGGAGCTGGCGTCGGTTCCGTATATTCCGGCTGTTGCGCAGGCGTGGGAGCATGGTGTGGCTTTGAGGGGTGAGGGGGTGGATGGGTTGATGTTGGGGTGGACCTTGGGGGGGCATCCTTCGCCCAACCTGGAGGCCGTGATTGCGGGTTTGGAGGGGCGGGGTTTGGAGGGGGTGGCGAGGCGGTGGCATGGGGAGGAGTTGGCGGGGGTGGTGCAGGAATCGTGGCAGGGGTATAGCCGGGCGTTCCGGGAGTTTCCGTTTCATGTGGGTGCGGTGTATCACGCGCCTTGGCATATGGGTCCGTCGAACTTGCTGTGGCCTGAGGCGACGGGGTATGCGGGCACGATGGTGGGTTTGCCTTATGATGATATAGAGCGGTGGCGGGCGGTGTATCCGGTGGAGGTATGGTGTGGGCAGCTGGAGAAAGTGGCGGCAGGGTTTGATGCGGCGAGGGAGAAGTTGTTGGCGGGCTTGGGTGGCATACGGGGGGGTAGGGCGTTGGAGGAGGAGCTGCGGTTTGCGGAGGCCTGTGCGATTCACTGGAGGAGTGCGGCCACGCAGGCGCGGTGGCTGGGGATGCGAGGAGAGGGGCGGGCAGGGAGTGATGAGGCGCGGCGGTATGTGGAGCGGGAGATTCGGGATGCGAAGCGACTGCATGCTTTGCAGTCGGCGGACAGTCGGATCGGGTTTGAGGCATCGAACCATTATTTTTATGTCCCGTTGGATTTAGTGGAGAAAGTGGTGCAGTGCAGGTGGCTATTGCGTCGCGTGGTGGAGCGACGTGGGAAGGGGGGAGAGAGCAGGGCGTAGAGAGTTTAGCGCGAGGCGCCTGGTGGGTGAGGCGGGATATGGGAGATCGCTGATGGGCTATAGGGTGAGAGGCGTTTCGCGTGAGACGGGGGATGGCTTGGGGAGGGTGAGGCTTGCAAGTTGCGGGGTTGGGGGGGATGGTGTGCGCCCGTTATGACCACTTATCGGGGCCGTCGTGCTGAGACCATTGAGAGTGATGTATTGCGGGTGACGGTTTTGGTGGAGGGGGGGCATGTGGCTGAGATTTTCCACAAGCCAACGGGGGTGAACCCGTTGTGGCAGCCGCCTTGGCCGACGATGGAGCCCTCAGCTTATGATCCGGCGAGGCATCCGGAGTATGGGTTAAATTCGGAGAGTAAGCTGTTGTCGGGGTTGATGGGGCATAATGTTTGTTTGGACTTATTTGGGAATCCTTCTGACGAGGAGGCGGCGGCGGGGATGACCGTGCATGGGGAGGCGTCGTTATTGCCGTATGAGGTGGTGATCGAGGGCGGGGTGATTGTGCAGCGGCTGGAGTTGCCGCAGTCGCGGCTGAGGTTTTTGCGTCGGCTGGGTTTTGGGGCGGCGGGGGAAGTATGGTTTGAGGAGGAGGTGGAGAACCTATCGGCATTTGATCGTCCGATTGCGTGGACGCAGCATGTGACCTTGGGGGAGGGCCTTGTGGTGCCGGGCCGGACGCAGTTTCGGGTATCGGCGACGAGGTCGAAGGTTTACGAGTCGGATTTTCTGGATGGGCGCGGGTATATGGTGACGGGAGTGGAATTTGATTGGCCGGGGGTTCCGCGGGTTGGGGGTGGGGTGGTGGATATGCGGACGGCGTTGGACAGTGAGGTTTCGGGAGGGTTTACGACTCACCTGATGGATCCGGGGTTGGAGGAGTCGTTTTTTATGGCGTGGAATCCGGATTCGGGGGTGTTGATTGGTTATGTCTGGCGGCGTGAGGATTTTCCGTGGATGGGGATGTGGGAGGAGAACCGGTGTCGGACAATTCCGCCGTGGAATGGGGAGACTGTGGCGCGGGGGATGGAGTTTGGGGTATCGCCGATGCCGGAGAGTCGGCGGAGGATGATTGAGCGCGGGAGTTTGTTTGGGGTGCCGAGTTATCGGTGGGTGTGTGCGGGGGAGACATTGCGGGTGAGGTATCGTGCGTTTGTGGGGCAGGTGGAGGGGATACCTGAGCGGCCTGGGTTTTGAGTTGTTTGGAAGGTGTATTGATTAGCAGGAGGATTATGAGCATGGCGATGAAAGAGACAGGTCAGGGTGGAGGCGCTGGTAGTTCCGGGCGGTTGATGTCATTGGATGCCCTGCGGGGTTTTGACATGTTTTGGATCTTGGGTGGGGATTCCATTGGGCATGCATTGGGGCATGCGCACACGGCGGGGTTGATGTCTGTGTTAGCGCTGCAGCTGGATCACGTGGCGTGGAGGGGTTTTCGGTTCTACGACCTGATCTTTCCGATGTTTGTTTTCATCATTGGAGTGTCACTGGTGTTTTCGTTGTCGAAGATTCGGGAGGCTGGTGGGCGGGGGGCGGCGGTGCGTCGGATTGTGCGTCGGACTGTGCTGCTGTATGTGCTGGGGATTTTGTATTACGGGGGGTGGAAGGACGGGTGGGAGAGTGTGAGGTTGTTGGGGGTGCTGCAGAGGCTGGCGTTGTGTTATGGGGCTACGGCGTTGTTGTTTCTTTATTTTCGGCCGCGTGGTTTAGCGATCTGGTGTGTGGGGATTTTGTTGGGGTATTGGGCATTGATGGCGTTGGTGCCGGTGCCTGGGGTAGGTGCGGGGGGGTTCGAGGAGGGTGCGAATTTGGCGAACTGGGTGGATGCGCAGTATTTGCCGGGGAGGAAGTGGGATGGGGATCATGATCCCGAGGGTTTGCTGAGCACGTTGCCGGCGATTGCGTCGTGTTTGCTCGGGGTCTTTGCGGGGTTGGCTTTGCGGGATGGGAAGCGCAGCGGGCAGGGCAAGGTGATGGTATTGGCGGGGGCGGGGGTATTGGCTGTGGCGGCCGGTTTTATTTGGGGTTTACAGTTTCCGGTGATCAAGAAGTTGTGGACCAGCAGTTATGTGCTGGTGGCGGGCGGATTCAGTGCGATGTTTCTGGCTTTATTCTACTGGGTGATTGATGTGCGGGGCTGGCAGCGGTGGGCGCAGCCCTTTGTTTGGGTGGGTTTGAATCCGATCACCATTTATTTATTGGGGAACGTGCTACGATTTGACGATGTGGCATCGCGCGTATTGGGCGGGCCGGTGGGGGAGATGGTGGATGCGAGAGTGGGTGCGGGTTGGGGGGATGTAATGATTTCGGTCACGGGGATGTTGCTGGCGGTGGGGGTATGTTGGTTTTTGCACCGCAAGCGGGTTTACATCCGGTTGTGAGCGGGGGCTCTGGCCCTTGTCTCGGGTACAGGGCATACGGTTGACGGGGTTGCGGTGGCAACCCCGTCGGGGCTTGGAGGGATGCGGGAATTGTCCGGGGTGTGACTAGCGTTTTACGCCGCAGGCAAGGACGTAGTAATCGGGGTTGAGCGGGGCGTAGTGGTCGCGGAGTTTGTCGAGTTCTTCGGCGGTGCCGTGGATTTCGACGCGGAGGATCTCGACGAGGGGGACGAATTCCCGGAGGACGGGGTCGACGTTGGCGGAGTGGAGGAGTAGGGCTTCGGCGCCGATGTAGGCTTCGCGGCAGAAGATCGTGTCATTATTGATGGTGAAGTCGTAGTAGAGGTTGTCCTTTTCCGTGCTGGTTCGGCTGACCATTTGGTCGAGCAGTGCGCGGGCTTGGGGCATATTGCCGGGTTTGACTTTGAAGTAGGGGTGGATACTGACGACTTTGGCTGGATCGATCATGGTGGTGGTTGGTGTTGGTTGAGTTGGGTTAGAGTGACCAGTTATTCCGGTAGGTTCGGTGGAGCAGGGCGTTGGCGGTCGGGTTGTTGAGGATACGGCATTCGACGGGGTCGAAGTCGACCGGGCCATCGACGAGGGTGGCGAGGTTAGCGACCTGGAGGAGTTCCGTGAGGGGGCCGCCGATCTCGAACGGTGAGAAGGCCTGACTGTTGGTCTTGATGGCATTGACCCATTCCTGGTGGTGTCCGGGGCTGCGGGGCAGGGTTTCTGGCGGGCCGCCTTTGAAGCCGTCGAATTGGTCTTCGGGGAGGAGGACGTAGCGGGTATTCCAGGGGCAATCGGAGTAGAGGGAGCCTTTGGAGCCGACGAGGAGGTCTCCCCATCCGCTCATGGGGTAACCGAGCATGCGGTCTTCGGGGGGGAGTTGTTTGGCGTAGAGCGTAAGTGTGACAGGTGGGAGGGTATCGCGTGCCGGGAGTTGGATGAGCGTTTTGGAGGAGGCAGGGTAGCCTTCCTGGTTTACTTCTGAGGGTTGGGCTTCGACGCGGATGATGGGGTTGGGTTGGCTGTGGGCGGTATTGTTCCAGAGTTTGGCGAGGTGGAGGGCGCGGAACATGATATTGGCGGTATGGCAACCGAAGTCGCCGACGATGCCGCTACCGAAGGCGCGCCAGCCGCGCCAGGAGCCGGGGAGGTAGGCGGGATTGTAGGGGCGATACTCTGCGGGGCCGAGCCAGCCGTCCCAGTCGAGGGTATCGGGGATGGCGGGTGTATCGGTGGGGCGGTCGAGGGGGGCGTTACCGCCATCGAACCAGACGTGGGCTTCGCGGATTTCGCCGAGGACACCGCCATGGGCGAGTTCCACGGCACGGCGGAGGGGGGTGGTGGCGGAGCCTTGGTTACCCATTTGGGTGATGGCATTGGTTTCGCGGGCGACGAGGCGCATGGCCCGGGCTTCCTTGACCGTGCGGGTGAGGGGTTTTTCGCAATAGACGTGTTTTCCCTGGCGCATGCAGGCGATGGCGGCGACGGCGTGGGTATGGTCGGGGGTTGAGACCAGGACGGCGTCGATGGTTTTACCGGAGGCATCGAGCATGCGGCGGAAGTCTTTGAAGACCTTGGCCTGGGGGTAGGTTTTGAAGGTATCGGCTGCGTAGGCGTGGTCGACGTCGCAGAGGGCGACGATGTTTTCGCCACAGCTGTGGACATTATCGATGTTGCTTCGACCTTGGCCGGCTACGCCGATTGCGGCGATGTTGAGTTTACTGTTGGCATCGTAGGCGAAGGCTGTCCGTGCGTTTGGGAGGAGGAGCAAGCCGGTGCCGAAGGTGGTTGATTTCAGGAAACGACGACGGGAGAGCGCGGTTTTCATAATTATGGGGTGAGGGGATTGGTAGCGGGTTTGGTTCTTGCGGGCAAGACTCCTGTCACTGGGCTTTGGAGGTGGGTGGCGGGCGGGGTTGGGGGTGCAGGATGGTGGAGGTTTGTTGGGAGGATTGACAGACTGCGGGCGGGGGTGCCTGATGCGAAGGATCGGGGAAGATGGGGCTTAGGGAGCCGGAGCATTTCAACGAGGCAAGGCCATGAGAGCGATGAACTGGAGCGGGCAGGTCTGGAGAATTATTTTTGGTTGTCTTGGGTGTTGCGGGTTGGTTGGGGGGGCGCAGTTTGATGCGGCGCCTTTTGGGTTGCCGCTTGAGGGGGAGGGTATGGGTTTGAAGTGGGAGGATCCGCGGGAGGTGCATGAGGTGGTGGTCCATTTTCGGGAGGAGCCGGTTCGTGATTTGGGGTTGCGCCTGGAGTATTGGGGAAGTTGGTGGCCGGAGCGGCATTTGCCCAAGGATCGAGAGCCTGGGGGTGGTGACATGGGGTGGATGGAGTTGGGCAATTGGTGGCGGGGGGAATGGAGGTTGGCGGATGCGGAGTTGGCGGTGGAGGGCAAGGTGGCGAGGTTTCGGTTTCGGCCGGTGAACCGCGTTGAGTATCCGGCTTTGCGGGATTATGCCGCGGATTTTCGGACCACCCTGAAGATTCGTTTGGTGGGGGAGGGGAGTTTATCTGAGGTAGAGCGGTGGGAAGTGGTGACTGATTCCCGGGTGGAGGCGAAGCTGTATCGATTGCTGTGGACCGGGGAGGACGAAGCGGAGGTGGAGGGAGTATTCAACGGCCGGCTTTTGCCGGAGAGCACGATGGTGGGGGAACCGGGGGGCTTGCGTTTCTGGGTGGAGACTTGTGTTAATCCTGATCCGAACACGTTTGATCGGACTTTAGTTACCGTGGAGCGTGGGGGCGAGCGTTGCACCTTTCGGGTCGATGACTTGGGGGGAGGGCCATTATGGGTTGAGCATATGGGTGTTGTGCTGGTGGACGGGGCTGATGGGCGCAGTTATGCGGAGGTGGTTGGGGAGATAGCGGGGCGTGGGGGGCGGGCGTTGTATGATCGTGTGGAGGAGATGCCGGAGCAGACTTGGCGAGCGGCTTGGGCGGGGATGCCGGCGAAGCGGTCGCATATTTATTTTCCGATGGGGTTGGATGGGGGGCGTCAGCGGTTCAGGTTACGTGCGGATGGGGGGATTGAGTTTCGGACCAACGACCATTATCTGCGGGGGTTGGGGGGGCGGGATACCGGGCGGCTGGATTTGGAGGGCGCGAACGTGAGTTTTCGTTTGGGTGTGGGTGGGGAGCCGGCTTATCGGACTTTGGAGGAGGAATCGTTACCGATTTGTGTGACGCGCTGGCGGGACGGAGATCTGGAGGTGGAGCAGACCGCTTTTGTGACCCTGTTGGAGGGGATGGGTGAGGGGCGGATGGAGGCGCCTGCGGGGGATGCGTTTGCGGTCTGGTTGGCTCAATACAGAGTGACATGCGTGGGGGGAGGGGAGTGTGGGGTTGTGCTTCCGCTGGAATATCGAGCGGGAGGGGGTGGTGAGGGTTTGCGGATGGACGATGAGGGTGGGCTGTGGGTGGGGGGGAGAGTGAGGGGGCGGGTGGAGATGGGGCGGGGGGTGGTGTCCGGGCGAAGTGGCGGTTTGGGGGTGGAGGGTCGATTGAAGCAGGGGCAGTCTGCGGTGGTGGTGGTGAAGGTGCCGTATGTGGTGCTGGAGGGTGAGCGGGAGAAGAAGCAGTTGGGTCAGTTGAGTTTTGAGCGGGAGAGGGATCGGGTTGCGGGTTACTGGAGGCGGAAGCTGGATGCGGGGGCGAGGTTGGTGACGCCGGAGCCGATGCTGAATGAGTTTTACCGATCGCACGCGATGCATTTGCTGGTGAACTGTGAGCGGGAGCCGGGGAGTGGGCGGCGTTTTGCGCGTGTGGGTTCCTTTGGGTATGGGGCGTATGGGAACGAGTCGTGCATGATGGTATTGGATTTGGAGAGGCGGGGGATGCATGAGGTGGCGCAGGATTGTTTGGATGCGTGGTTGCACTATCAGGGAACGGTGGGGTTACCGGGGTCGTTTGGTGGGAAGGAGGGTGTTTTGTATGGAGCGGCGGGGTATGAGGCTGGGGGGTATAACCAGCATCATGGTTGGATTTTATGGATGCTGGCCGAGCACTATGGTTTTACGCGGGACCGGGGGTGGTTACAGGGGGCGGCCTCGGGGATGGTGGCTGGGGCGGACTGGATTTTGCGGGAGGCTGCGCGGACGGAGGGGAGGCATGAGTTGGAGCGCGGGTTGTTGCCGGCGGGCAGTTTGGAGGATATAGGCGACTGGTGGACCTGGTTATCGACGAGTTGTTACACGTGGAGGGGGTTGGATCGGGCGGCGTGGGCATTGGGGGAGATTGGGCATCCGGAGGCGGCCCGGTTGAAGCGGGGTGCGGATGCCTATCGGGCGGCGTTGCTATTGAACTTCCGTCGAGCGTCTGAGCTGGCTCCGGTGGTGCGTTTGCGGGACGGGACGGCGGTGCCGCAGTTTCCGTCGCATGTGCATCGGAGGGGGCGGACATTCGGGTGGATTTGTCAGACGCTTGAGGGGGCGATTCATTTGTTGATTGCGGGTGTATTGGATGCGGGCTCACGCGAGGCGGGGTGGATTTTGAAGGACTACGAGGACAACCTGTATTTATCGAATCAGTATGGGTATATGCTGGAGGATTTTGAGGCGGGGTGGTTTGGGCGCGGTGGGATGTCGATGCAGGCGTGTTTATTACTGGGGGTGGAGCCGTATTTGTATCGGGACGATGTGAAGCATGCGTTGCGCGGAGTATTTAACGGTCAGGCCGTGAGTTATTTTCCGGATGTGCGGATGAACACCGAGCATGCGTTGCCGGACATGGGGGATTGGCGAGGGGATCATTTTAAGAGCAGTGACGAGGCGAATGCTGCGGGTTGGCTGCGGTATTTATTTTTGCGGGAGCAGGACGAGAGGACGTTGTTGGTGGGGCAGGCGGTGCCGCGGGAGTGGTTAGGTGAGGGCAAGCGCTGTGGGCTGGAGCGCGGTGGCAGCTGGTTTGGGCCTGTGAGCGTGATGTATACGGGTGGGCGCGGTGAGTTGCGCTGTCGGCTATCCGGGGCGATGCGGAATCCGCCGGAGTTGATTCGGGTTCGGTTCAGGCATTTGGAGGGGAGGGTTTGGAATGAGGTGCGGGTGAACGGGGAAGTTTGGGATCGTGTGGAGGGGGACTGGGTCTTGTTGCCGGGAGGGATGGGGGATGTGGAGGTGGTGGCGCGGTATTGACTCGGACCTTGACTGCGGGGGTTGGGCTTCCTTAGCTTCGGCTGGTCTCCTGCGCGAAGTCCTTGATGTTTGGCGAGTTGCTGCGAGGGCTGGTGGGTGGGATGGCGAGGCTCGATCTAGAATTGCTCACTTTCATGAAGTCCTTGTCTTGTATTGGGGCCGGCTTGCTGGCGTGTGTGTGGATGGTTTCCGGTGCGGTTGTGGTGAACGACGGCACCACGACCGACGGCTTGGTTCGGCTGGCTTCGCCGCCGACCTCGGCTACGGCGACGACTACGTTGGCGACCACGCCGGCGGGGAATCTGGAGGCGGGCGTGGTGCAGGAGTTCTTTGATTTGCCGATGCACACGGCGTGGTATGCGACGGCGTATGTGGCGACGGGCGGCAATTACACGGCGTCGTCGGAGTTTACTCCGGCTGCGGCGGGTGCTGATTTGGACGGGGGTGTGGTGGCGTGGTTGAACGAGGAGACTTCAGAGGGGTTATTGTTTGCGTTGCGGAGCGGGTCGAGCCGGACGTATTGCCAGGTGGCGGTTTATGATTTGAGCACCGGGGTGAGGCAGCAATCGGTTTTATTCAATCTGGAAGGTGTGGAGGTGGATCCCGGGTTTCAGCTGCCGAACGTGCCGGAGTCGGGCATGACGGCGGGGTATAACCCGGCGAATCCGGTGAAGTTACAGGTGATTTTTGAGGAGCCGGGGACGAACGATTTGGAGGTATTGCCCGGGGTTACGGCACGGTTGACTGCGGTGGGGTATCAGGGGGCGCAGGCGGTGACTACGCCGATGGTTTTACTGACCACGATGCCGGTGCCGGTGGGGGGGGAGCGTTTGGTGGGTTATTATGCGGTTTACAACGGGATTTTGGATGCGGACAGGGCGATCGGGCGCTTGGACAACCTGACTGTCGATGGTGAGGTGGGTCTGGGCAACCAGCAGCCGACGGTGACGCTTACGTCTCCTTTGGAGGGGCAGTTATTTGGGTCGGGTGAGGTAATCGGGTTGGCGGCGAGTGCGGCTGATGCGGATGGCCAGGTGGTGCAGGTTGAGTTTTTTGCGGATTCGCAGCTTTTGTCCACGGATGTGGATGCGCCGTATAGTCACGAGTGGTTGGGGGCGTCGATTGGGATTCACACGGTGCACGCGGTGGTGACAGACGATCGGGGTGCGAAGCAGAGTTCGACGGTGGTGAGTGTAGAGGTGACCAACCGGGCTCCGAGTGTAGTGATTACGAGTCCGGGCTCGGGCACGAGCGTTGCGCCTGGTGAAACCGTCCAGATTGCGAGTGATGCGAGTGACGTCGACGGGAGTGTTGCCTATGTGGAGTATTACATTGATGGGGTTTGGCTGAATACAGCGGTGGTGCCGCCTTACAGTTCCTCGTGGTTGGCGGCGGAAGCCGGGGTGTATGAGATCACGGCGGTTGCGGTGGATGATTTGGGTGCGAAGACGACCTCTGCGGCTGTGAGCGTTCAGGTCGGGCAGGTCGTGACTGAGCCTGCGGTGATGTCGGTGACCATGAGTGGTGGGAATGTGGTGGTGACTTGGGATCGGACCGGGTTCCAGTTGCAGTCAGCCAATTCGCTTTTAGGGCCTTGGTCGAATGTGGGTCAGAACACGACTGGGGTAATGGAGTATACCGAGGCTTTCTCCGGGCAGCCCAAGTATTACCGGCTGGTGGCCGAGGGTGGAGTGACGCCGCCGGATGCACCTGTGCTTGCTATGGCGAGGGATGGGGGAAGTGTGGTGGTGATGTGGGATCAACGGGGTTATCAGCTGCAGACGGCATCGGATCTGGGCGGGGTGTGGGTGGATGAGGGCAACACCGTTGGGGTGACCGAGTATTCGGTTTCGGTGGCGGGTGGCAACCGGTACTTTCGGTTGCGGCCTTGAGCGGCGCTTTTTGTACAGGGGGTTGAAGGGTCTGTGACGCTGGAGGGCTTGGTGTTTGAGGGGGCGGTAGTTGGTCTGTCTGTTCTCGATGTTTTGAGTGTGGATGGGAGCAGGAGGAGGATGCCTGCATAGCTCCGGGCATTGAGCTGGGGTTTCCGTTTGGAAGTTGTTGGAGGAAGTGGATGTGCGTTGAATGGATTTGCGCTGTGGGGCGTCCAACATAGCGAGCGGTCATGAGGATCATTAGTTGGAATTGGAATCCGTTGATTGACAAACACTTGGATAAAGTTGAATGTTTGCGCCTGTTTCAATTGTTTCCCGAATATGCGGCGTGTTAGTGATAACGGTATTCAAGACTTGTCCGGAACGCTACGTGGAGTGGTAAACCGGCTTTCTCCTTATATGAACAGACATCATCGAACTCCCCTGAACATGTATCGACCTGCGATTTGGTTAACCATGGGTTTGCTGTCGGCCTCGGCCCTGGCGGCGCCCTCGTTTGTATATGAGACCGACAAGGAGTTTTACGGCTCCGGTGATTTCAATGGCGACGGACGGACTGACGTCATTGTGATCAACCGGTTTCTTTCGAAGTATGAGCTGATGAGCCGTTACCGGGTGGGTTACCAGGATGCGTCCGGCGGGTTTACCTGGGGTCGGGTTCGGTTGGCGGAGATTCCGAAGGTGAACGGGGTTGCGATCGGCCAGTTACTGGAGGAGGGGAAGGATGCGCTGGCGGTGACCGCTGCTGAGGCGAGCTTGATCAATGTTTTTGACATTGGCGATCCGGACGCCGAGCCCTCGGCGAACATGTATATGGGTTCCACGCTGGGGCCGAATGCCCTCGTGGCCCTGGACATTGGGGGGGATGGGAACAACGGGTTGGATGATTTGGTGACGTCGACGGTCTACAATGCTCCGGTTGAGCATCATCTTGAGACCTTGAGGAACGAGGGTGGTGCGGGGATGCCATTGGAGGATCTCGAGTTGGATGGTGAGGTAGTTCGAGCGAACCCGGTGGTTTTGAAGAAGGGTGGCAACACACTGGCGGCGGCGCTGGTGCGGACCGAGTCTACGGACAACCTTCGGGTGGCGGACTTTTCGAGTGGGCTGGCGGTTGAGGCTTTGCGCATTGATGGTTTGCCGAAGGGTTCGGATTACGTGGTGGGGCGCTTTGGCAAATCGCAGACAGCGAGCGTGATTGTCTACACCTCTGGCGGTTCGGATCTGGCGGTTTACCAGTTGTCTGAGAGTGGCGGGCAGTATGGGGTTGCCGGGAAGAAGGAATACTCTTTGGGGGATTCCGTTCGGTTCCTGGCGGTTTCGGGTGAGGGCGAGAGCTCTGGGCTGGTGGCTACATTTGGCAACGGTTCGCGTGCTGCGTTTTACACCTTTGACGGTGTGTCGGAGCCCAAGGTGGTGCAGCAGGTGGAGATGGGTGAGGACGAGGTGGTTTCCGGGCTGGTGCCTGTTGGAGGGCAGATTGCGGTGTTTGTGAGGCGGCCGACGAGCTGGTATACCACGCATTTTCAGGCCTGGAAGACTCAGGGTGCGAAGTTGGTTGCGAGCTCGACGGTAGAGCTTCCCACGACGGATGAGTCTGTGCACTACATTGCGCCCTTGCTGGAGGCCAACAATGACGTTCGCAGTGCTGCGGACATGAAGGCTTACACGGCGACGATTCCGGGCACGAAAGTCAACTATTCGATGGCGCCGATTCCTGCGGGCGAGTTTGTGATGGGGACGCCTGACGGTGAGGAGGGTCGTGAGGATTCCGAAGGCCCGCAAGTGAAGGTGCAGTTGGATCCTTTCTGGATGATGACCACGGAAGTGACGTGGGACATGTATACGCTGTTCATGTATTCCGATGAGGAGCGCAAGTATAAGGACAGTTTGCCGACTGAGGCGGAGTATGATGAGGCGTCGGACGCGGTGGCGCGGCCGAGCAAGCCTTACACTGAGATGAGTTTTGGCATGGGCAAGGACGGCTTCCCGGCGATTGCGATGACGCATTATGCGGCGAGCAAGTTTTGTCAGTGGCTGAGTGCCAAGACCGGGCATTACTACCGGCTGCCGACTGAGGCGGAGTGGGAATATGCCTGTCGTGCGGGGACGACCACTGCCTACAATTTTGGTGACAACCCGGATGATCTGGAGGATCGGGCCTGGTATGAGATGAACAGCGATTTTGTTTACCAGAAGGTGGGCAAGAAGGAGCCGAATGGCTGGGGGTTGTATGATATGCACGGCAACGTGATGGAGTGGTGTGCTGATGGTTACACCGAGGATTACAGTTGGCTGAAGGCCGGGGTGAAGAATCCTTGGAATCGTCCGACCAAGCCGTATCCGCATGTGGCGCGTGGCGGTTCCTATGACGACATGGCGGAGAGCCTGCGAAGCGGTGCGCGTCGGGCATCGGATGCTTCCTGGAAGATGACGGATCCGCAGCTGCCGAAGAGCATTTGGTGGTTGTCGGATAACAAGATGATTGGGTTCCGGGTGGTTCGGCCGTTGGTGGTGCCGGATGCCGAGACATTGTCCAAGCGTTGGAACACGCAGACTGAGCGGCAGTAGACTGATGACAGTGAGCAGAAAGTGATTCAGACATCATGAGCAAAATAATCATTCCTCAAGAACGGACCCAGATTTCGCGTCGGAGCTTTCTGGGGTCGACGTCCAAGGTCATGGCTGGTGGAGCGTTGTTGAGTGCGCTGCCGGTGGAGCGCTTGGCGCATGCGCAGGCGAGCAACGAGCCATTGAAGCTGGCATTGATTGGCTGCGGTGGTCGTGGTTCGGGTGCGACCAATCAGGCCTTGAACACTGGCAAGTGCAAGCTGGTGGCTATGGCTGATGCGTATCAGGACCGGCTGACTTCCAGTCTTTCGAGTTTGAAGGATGCGCACACGGACAAGGTGGATGTGCCGGCCGACCGTCAGTTTGTGGGTTTAGAGGCTTACAAGCAGGCGATTGACGCTGCGGACGTGGTAGTTCTGGCGACTCCTCCCGGATTCCGTCCGATGACCTATGAGTATGCGGTGGAGAAGGGCAAGCACATCTTCATGGAGAAGCCGGTGGCGACGGATGGTCCTGGTATCCGTAAGATGCTGGCAGCGGCGGAGAAGGCGAAGGCGAAGAACCTGAAGGTTGTGGTGGGTTTGCAGCGTCGTTATCAGCCGGGCTATCGCGAGGTGATTCAGCGCATTCACGATGGGATGATTGGTGATGTAGTGGCGATGCGCTGTTACTGGAATGGGGCTGGTGTGTGGGTGAATCCGCGGCAGCCGAACCAGAGCGAAATGGATTACCAGATTCGCAACTGGTATTACTTCGCATGGCTGAGCGGCGACCACATTGTGGAGCAGCATGTGCACAACATTGACGTGTGTAACTGGGTGAAGAACGAGTTCCCGCGCAAGTGTCAGGGCATGGGCGGTCGTGAGGTCCGCAAGGGCAAGGATTACGGTGAGATCTATGATCATCACGCCGTGGAGTTTGAATATTCGGACGGCGTCCGGATGTTCAGTTACTGTCGTCATCAGCCGAACACATGGGCGAATGTTTCGGAGCACATCATTGGGACGAAGGGCGTCGGCGAGACGGATCGTCCGCACATTCTTCGCGGGCATGACCGCAAGATCTTGTATCGGTTCCGTTCGCAGGAAGTGATTGATCCCTATCAGCAGGAGCATGACGAGCTGATGGATGCGATCTTGAACAACAAGACCCTGGATAATTCGGAGTATGGCATCAAGAGCACCTTGACGGGCATCATGGGCCGTATGGCGACCTATGGTGGTCAGCAGGTGCTGTTTGATGACGCAATGAACTCGGAGATCGATCTGTTCCCGGCCAAGTTGGGTTGGAACGAGGAGCCGAGGTTGAAGCCTGATGCTGACGGACTGTATCCGGTGGCGGTGCCTGGGAAGACAGTCACGGTTTAAACAGATTGCGATGATGCCGCGCCATCGGCTGTGTGAGAACGCAGGGATGGCGCGGCTTTTATTTTGGACGGAGGAGGAAGTTGCTCATGGTTGAGAGGCGATTTTTGCGGTTGGTTCTGGCGAGTCGGAATCGTCACAAGTTGGCGGAGATCCGGGCGATGCTGGGTGAGGGGGTAGACTGTGTCTCGATGGATGAGCTTGGGGACGTGCCTGAGTTGGTGGAGCTGGCTGACTCCTTTGAAGGGAATGCGAGGTCGAAGGCTGAGCAATTGGCAATTTGGATTGAGGAGCGGGGTGGTTTGAGGGAGGGCTGGGTCTTGGCGGACGACTCGGGTTTGGAGGTGGATGGGTTGGGTGGGGCCCCTGGTGTTCGCTCGGCGCGATTTGCGGCTGAGGATGGGTACGGGAATGCTTCGGACGAGGCAAACAACGGCAAGTTATTGCGGTTGCTGGAGGGGTGTGAGGGAGAGGGGCGGCGTGCGCGATTTCGTTGTGTGCTCGCGTTGCGTGCGATTGGGGGGGCAGGGGACGGGGAGGGGGCTCGGGTGTTTGAGGGTGTGTGTGAGGGGTTTATCGCCCGAGTGCCGGCTGGCGACGGTGGGTTTGGGTATGATCCGCTCTTTATTCCGGAGGGTCAGAGGCAGAGTTTTTCGGAGTTGGGAGAGGAGGAGAAGAATCGTATCAGTCACAGGCGCAAGGCGTTGGATGCTTTATGCGTTTGGCTGCATAAAACCCCTTGATGGAGGTTTGCCCCGGTGCTAGTTTCGGCTTGCCTACATTAAATTCAGGAATCGAATAACTATGAGAATCTATTCTGTTAATGCTGCTTTGCTGTTGGGTCTGGCTTCGATGACTGCTGCGAGTGCGGCGGATATTGTTGGCAAGGTGAGCTTGAAGGGGAGTCCCAGCAAGGAGGTTGCGGTGAACATGGCGGCGGATCCGAAGTGTGGGGCGATGCACACGGAGCCGGTGTTGACACGGTTTTATGTGGTTGCTCCGGACGGGGGTTTGGGTGACGTGATTGTGTATATCAAGAGTGGTTTGGAGCAGAAAGAGTGGCCGGCTCCGACGAAGTCACTGTTGTTGGATCAGAAGGGCTGTGAGTATGCGCCCTATGTGACTGCGGTTCAGGTGGGGCAGACCATTGACATTCGGAATTCGGACCCGACGCTGCACAACGTTCATGCGACTCCGACTGTGAACAAGGAGTTCAACTTTGCTCAGCCTGTTCAGGGGATGGTGACGAAGAAGAGCTTTGACAAGGCGGAAGTACCGGTGCGGTTCAAGTGTGATGTGCATCCCTGGATGTTCGCTTATGTGGGGGTGTTTGATCATCCGTTCTTTGCGGTTACTGACGAGAAGGGCAACTTCAAGATCAGTGGCGTGCCGGACGGCAAGTACACATTGATGGCCTACCATCGGAAGACACACAACAAGGAAGAGGGTGTTGCTCAAGAGATCACCGTGTCGGGCGGTGAGGTGAAGGCAGATTTCACTGTTGAATTAAAGTAGGCGCGCTGGCCGACAGCAAGTATTGCGGTATGATACCCGGAGCCTGTATGGGCTCCGGGTTCACCGTGAGAGGGTGAGGTAATTTTTAGAAAATGAACGAAGCTAGAATTCAGTCCATCAGGTTTGCTCATGCCTTGTTGACGGCTGTTTCGATGCTGGCGCTGATTTGTCTGGGAGGGTTGGTGACCAGTCATGGTGTTGGCATGGCGGTGCCGGATTGGCCGAACACCTATGGCTACAACATGTTTTTCTTTCCGATTTCGCAGTGGGTTGGGGGAATTTTTTATGAGCATACGCATCGGTTGCTGGGTTCTTGGGTAGGGTTGTTGGTTTTGGTGCAGATGATTTGGCTTCAGGGGGCGCCGGCGAGGAGGTGGTTGAGGGGCGTTGGTTTATTCATTGCTTTGGCTTCGTTTGTTGGGGTGTTGATGGCACCTGCGCAGGGGGATTGGGGTTGGATGGGGGTGATAACCGGCGTTGTGGGTTTTGGGGTTTCGTGGGTATGGCCGCGTTGTAAACCGGCGTCGAGGGTGTTGCGTTTGCTTGGGGTGGTTCTTTTGGTTGGGGTGATCTTGCAGGGGGTTCTTGGGGGGTTGCGGGTAGTCTTGATGCGGGATGGGTTGGGGGTTTTTCACGGCACACTGGGGCAAATGCTGCTGTTTTTGTCGTGCGCGATTGCCTTGATGCAGAGCGGTTGGTGGTTGGCGACACGGGAGGCGTGGGATGCTCGGCCTGCGAGCGGGAGCGTTGGATATCGGGGTTTGGTGTTGGCTACGGCGGTTGCCATCTTTTTTCAGTTGATTTTGGGTGCCTCGATGAGGCATCGACACAGCGGTCTTGCGGTTCCTGATTTCCCGTTAGCTTACGGGCGGTTGTGGCCGGCGACGGATGCCGAGGCTTTGGCGAGGTATAATCGTGAGCGGCCTGAGTTGCGTGCGGTGAACATGTTGGAGGCTGCGGACATTCACCTTCACATGACCCACCGGCTGGCTGGGTGTGGGATTGTGGTGTTGTTGACTTGGGTGGCGGTTAGGACCCGGCGGGTTTTAGGTGGGGGGCATATATTGAGTCGGGGCACGATATTGTGGGCTGCGATGGGTTATGTGCAGGTGTTACTGGGGGCGATCACTGTTTGGAGCAACAAATCGGCGGACTTGACTACGGTTCATGTGGCTGTGGGGTGCATGTTGTTAGTGGTTGGGTGGTTATTGGTGGTGTTGGCTTGGAGAAGGGGTGAGGTGGTTCGGGGTATTGCTGCCGGGGGGGGTGCCGGTGTTCCGGTTTGTCTGGCTGAGGCGGGTGTTTTGACGAGATGAAAGCGACAGTGAGTTCAGTTTCAGCGGATGCGGTTGTAGAGCGGGGTGTGGTTGGGGTGTTTCTTGAGTTGATCAAGGCGCGTCTCACTTTGCTGGTTTTGATTACGACGGCGGTGGGTTTTTATGTTGGGAGCGAGGGTGTGCCGCGGTGGGTTTTGTTTTTGAATGCCCTGCTGGGGACTGGGGCGGTGGCTGCTGCGGCGTCGATGCTGAACCAATGGATGGAGCGGGATGCGGATGCATTGATGGTGCGCACGCAGGACCGGCCGTTACCCGCTGGGCGTGTGCGGCCTGAGACGGTTTTATGGTGTGGTGTAGCGGGGGCGTTGGCTGGGTTGGGATATTTGTGGTGGATGGTGAACGGGATGACGGCCTTGCTGGGGGCGACTACATTGCTGACGTATGTGATGGTGTATACGCCTCTGAAGCGCCTGACGCACTGGAACACGTGGGTTGGGGCCATACCCGGGGCATTGCCGCCTGTGATGGGGTGGACGGCCGTTCGTGGTGAGCTGGGGATTGAGGCTTGGAGTTTGTTTGGGTTGCTGGCGGTTTGGCAGATTCCCCATTTTTTGGCGATTGCCTGGATGTATAGGGGGGATTACGAGCGGGGAGGGTTTAAGATGTTGCCGGGTGTGGATGCGGGGGGAGTTCGCACGGCCTTTCAGTCGGTGGCTTGTTGTGTGGGGTTACTGGCTGTGAGTGTTGTGCCCTATTGGCTGGGTTTGGTGAATGTGTTTTATGCTGTTGGCGCCCTGATTGCCGGTCTGTTGTTTTTGTGGAGGGCAGTGGAGTTTCGTGCGGGGAAGGATGCCTTGAGTGCCCGGCGTTTGTTTTTGGTTTCGATTTTATATCTCCCCTTGGTGCTGGGGTTAATGGTTATCACCAAGAATTAGGCTTTAACCGGCTTGAAGATTGACACTCCTAATCACGAATGAATAGTTTGCGCGCTTCGTTTAACGGATTGAAGGGAAGGAAGAGACTATGCAGGTAGCTGACGCGACCGCCAGTATGGGTCATGCACACGGCCACGATCATGCTGCTCACGGAGAGCAGAGTTTTCTGCGCCAATACATTTTTTCCACCGACCACAAGGTTGTGGGGATTCAGTATGGCGTGACGGCTTTGTTGTTTCTGTTCTTGGGTTTCAGTCTGATGGCTTTGATGCGCTGGCAGCTGGCGTATCCGGGGCAGTCGATTCCGATTGTTGGCGAGCTCCTTTACAAGATTCTTGGGGGTGAGGTTGTGGGGACGGACGCGCAGGGTCGGGTTGGCTTGATGTTGCCTGATCTCTACAACTCCTTTGGTGCGATGCACGGCACCATTATGGTGTTTTTGGCGGTGGTGCCTTTGCTGGCGGGGATGGTGGGCAATTATGTGATTCCGATTCAGGTTGGTGCGCCGGACATGGCGTTTCCAAAGCTGAACATGGCCAGTTATCACTGTTACTTCCTTGGCGGCGTGGTGATGCTGGCCAGTTTCTTCATTCCCGGGGGTGCGGCCAAATCGGGTTGGACTTCGTATTCTCCGCTGGCTTCTGTGGCTGACATGGCCAACCGGTTTGACGGCCAGACGTTCTGGCTGATTGGCATGGTTTTATTAATTACCAGTTCTTTGCTGGGGTCGGTTAATTTGATTGTGACGATTGTGCAGTTGCGTCCGAAAGGCATGACATGGATGCGCCTGCCGTTTCTGACATGGGCTTTGTTTGTTACATCGTTTTTGTTGCTGCTGGCATTTCCTCCTTTGGAAGCTGCGGGTGTGCTGCAGTTGATGGACAACCTGTTTGACTCGAGCTTTTTCCTGCCGTCGGGGTTGGTAGTGGGTGGTCAGATGCTGGAGGGGCGTGGGGGAGGCAGTCCTTTGTTGTGGCAGCATCTCTTTTGGTTTTTGGCTCACCCTGAGGTGTATGTGTTGATTTTGCCCGCGATGGGGATTGTTGCGGACATTATTGCGAACAACACGCGCAAGCCTTTGTGGGGTTACAAGCTGATGGTTTACTCTGCCCTGACGATGGGTTTCATTTCCTTCATTGTGTGGGCTCACCACATGTATTTGACGGGGATGGGCACGAAGATTTCCTCCTTCTTTCAGACCACGACCATCATGATTTCGGTGCCTTCGGTGATATTGCTGACTTGTTTGTTGATGTCGTTGGGGGGGGGCAGCATTCGGTTCAACACGCCGATGCTTTTTGCGCTGGCGTTTCTGCCGATGTTTGGGATTGGGGGGTTGACGGGGCTGCCGTTAGGATTCAGTTCAACGGACATTCAGTTGCACGACACGTATTACGTGATCGGGCATTTTCATTACGTGGTTGCCCCGGGGACGATTTTTGCGATTTTTGCGGGCATCTACTATTGGTTCCCCAAGGCGACGGGGAGGATGATGAATGAGTTTTGGGGGAAGGTTCATTTCTGGCTTTCGCTTATTTTCATGAACCTGATTTTCATGCCGATGTTTATTCAGGGTTTGGCTGGCATGCACCGCCGCATGTATGACGGTGGGGTGACCTATGCGGGGACCAACGATCCGCTGGAGGGCATTGTTGGTTTGTCCCAGCTGAGCATTGACCTCAACAAGGGGATTTCGCATGCGGCCTGGATGTTGGGTGTTTCGCAGATCCCATTTATCATCAACTTTTTCGTGAGCATTACCAGGGGTAGCAAGGTGACATCGGACAATCCTTGGGGCGCTACGACTCTGGAGTGGCAGACTCCGACGCCGCCGCCGCACGGGAATTTTGTGGGCGAGCTCAGGGTTTATCGTGGGCCGTACGAGTATACACCTGATGGTAGTGACCGTGATTTTCTTCCCCAGAACGAGCCGCCGCGTGGTGCGAAGGTGAAAGGGGCATAACGAGCATGGATATTCCGTACACAGTTGAGGCCCGGAAAGACACCGGGATGTATAATGCCAAGCTTGGCATGTGGCTCTTTCTGGCATCGGAGGTGATGCTGTTTGGGGCTTTGTTTTCGTCTTACATCCTGTTGCGGGTGGGGCATCCCAACTGGCTTTATGGGGCGGACAAGCACCTGAGCATTCCGATGGGGACCTTTAACACGCTGGTGCTGATCAGTTCCGGGATTACGATCATGTTGGCGTGGGCTTCGTTGAAGCTGAAGGATTTCGGGAAGTATAAACTTTGGATGGGGCTGACTATTGCTCTGGGTATTTTGTTTATGGGGGTGAAGAGCATGGAGTATGCGGCGAAGTTTCAGCACGGTTTTCTGCCGAGCACCCATACTTTTTTCGCCATCTACTTTGCGCTGACTGCATTGCATGCGTTGCACATTGTGGGTGGGATTATTGTTAACATCTATCTATGGGGGCCTGGAGCGCGAATGTGGGAGACGGATCCGGAGCGTTATACGAACCGGGTTGAGGTGAGTGGTCTCTTCTGGCATTTCGTTGACTTGGTCTGGATGTTTTTGTTCCCCGTGCTTTATTTGCTTTGATTGAGACATGGACACGAGCAGCGCAGCGGATATCAGGAAGATGGTTCAGAGCCATCTGAAATTATTCTGGGTGTTATTGGTGGTTGTGGGGGCCAATGTATTGGCGACCTTTCTACCATTTGACGGTCCTTTGAAGATAGGCCTGCAGGTGGGTTTGGCCCTGGCGGGAGGTGCGTTGGTGCTATTGTTCTACATGCACTTTTTGTCCGAGACGATGTCCACCTACATGTTGTTGTTCTGCACCTTCTTTCTCTTTGCGGCGATGATGGCTTTGATCCTGGTGGCGCGGAGCAGTCATCCGGACGAGACGAAGTTTTTTATGCATAAGGTGCACGCGCCAGCGGCACATGGAGGAGGGCACGATGTCCATTAGGTTCCTGCACATTATCTTTGTTATATCCTCCATACTGCTTTCGTTGGGGTTGGGGGTAGGTTTGTTGATGATGTATGGCCGTGAGGGTGGGGGCATGCTGTTGGCGATGGGCTTGGGATGGTTGGTTCTGGGTGTATCGCTGATGGTTTACGGCAAGGCAGTGGTGCGGAAACTCCGGACTTTGGCGCGCTGATGGATTTTAGAGCTTTCAGGCTGGTGAGGTGCTGGTTTTGGGCTGCTTTGCTGTTGTTGTTTATTGGTTGCGGCAGCCGCCTGCAGGCATGTGCAACGTGTTTTGGTGAGTCCGACTCGAAGATGGCGGAGGGGATGAATATGGGCATTGTGGCTCTGCTGGTTGTGGTAGCGGGAGTGTTGGGTGGTTTTCTGACGGCTGGGATTGTGTTGGTTCGGAGGGCGCGCTTGAGTGAGGCTGAAGAGGCTGAGCGTGATGGGGTGGTGGAGAAGATTTAGGAACAGGTTAAAGGATTGGAGCGATGGAAAGTTTTTTGAATTGGTTTCAGACGACCGTATTGCAGTTACCGGTGCTTGCATCGGAGCATGGGCATCGGATCGACAATCTGCTGACCTATATTCACTGGCTGATGTTTGCGTTGTTCATCGGCTGGTTCGCGTATTTTGCCTATGCGCTGTATCGGTTTAGTGACACGCGTCAGAGGCGGGCGAACCGTGTTGGTGCCCAGACCCATGTAACGAGTTGGCTGGAGGGCGGCGTAGTCTTGTTCGAGGCGGTATTGCTGATTGGGTTTTCCATTCCTCTCTGGGCGGCGATGGTGAACAAGCCGCCGACTGAGACGGATGCGACGGTGATTCATGTTATTGGGCGCCAGTTTAACTGGGTGGCGCACTATGGTGGTCAGGACGGCATTTTGGGCAGCCAGAAACCTGAGTTGACCACTGCTTCTGATCCTTTTGGGGTGGATCGTTCCGGGGATACTGATGCCTTGGACGACATTGTGGTTCAGGGGACGATTGTGGTGCCGGTGGGTCGGCCTGTGGTCACGCACATCACCTCATTGGACGTGATTCACAGCTTTGCCATTCCGTCGATGCGGATTTGTCAGGATGCGATTCCCGGCATGAGCATTCCGACCCGGTTTACCCCTACGGTGGAGGGTGAGTACAAGATCACGTGTGCGCAGCTCTGTGGGAACTCTCATTATGGCATGTTTGGGGTGTTGAAGGTTGTTTCTGAGGCGGAGTATGCCAAGTGGGTATTGGATCAATCGGACAAGGCACGTTCTGCTGCCGGTGCTCCTGTCAGCTACGAGTAAGTTGCGGGCGAGTTGCGGGTTGCGGAGTGAGCAGCTCGGGTTAGATTCGGGTTTGTGTCCAACGCGCGATCCAGTCGAGCTTTACTACTTGGTTTTGTCCTGTTAGTGGGGGGGACGGTAGCCTTGCTAGGGGTATACGGGTGGTTGCGTGCGAAGGAGGCCAGGGTATCGCGGCTTCCGGTCATGCGCGAGGTGGGGGAGTTCGTTTGTACGAATCAGTGGGGGGAGGTGTTTTCATCTGATCAACTGGAGGGGAAGGTTTGGCTGGTTGATTTGATTTTCACCCGGTGTCCGGGGCCTTGCCTGAAGCTGACCCGTAACCTTGCTGAGATTCAGCGTCAGCTTGCTGAGAGTGACGATGTGAGGTTGATCTCATTCACGGCTGATCCGGATTTTGATCTTCCGGAGGTTTTACGGGCGTATGGTGAGCGTGAGGGGGCTATCCAGGGGCGCTGGGATTTTCTGACGGCGGAGCGGGGGTATATTAATCGCCTGGTGATGGACGAGTTTTTGTTGGCACTGGCGGAGAAGCCGGAAGGGGAGAGGGAGGGGGAGGACGATCTTTTTCTGCACAGCACCAAGTGGGTGCTGGTGGATCGGCGGGGTCGGTTGCGCGGCATTTATGAGGGCACCGAGAGGTCTTCGGTGTCGCAGGTGATGCGGGATATCCGGCATTTATTGAGGGAGCGATCAGAGTAATCCTGGAAGGACGAGGAAGCAGGAATGAGTATTGAAGATTTACCGTTGGTGAACGCTTGTCTGAACGGACTGAGTGCCGTGTTTTTGGCCTCAGGCTACCGGGCGATCAAGGCGGGGCGCGAGAAGTGTCACAGGAACTTCATGGTGGCTGCCTTGGTCACCTCTGTTGTGTTTCTGGCCTGCTACCTGACTTATCACTTCAACGTGCAGGTTGTGACGCGTTTTCGTGATCCTGCGTGGTTTCGTCCGTTTTATCTGGCGATTTTGATTTCTCACACCGTGCTGGCAATGGTTGTTGTGCCGTTGGTGTTGACTGCTGTGTGGAAGGCGATTCGCGGGCGATTTGAACAGCACAAGCGTTGGGCGCGTTGGGCGTGGCCGATCTGGATGTATGTCAGCGTGACGGGTGTGGTCATTTACCTGTTGTTGTACCGGATTTTCCCGCAGGCACGTGCTTGAGTGGTTTGGGTTCTAGCGCTTTTGGCGTTGGAAGACAGGCAGTTCAGGTAACAGCATGAGGCTGGCTACGAGAATGAGACCGCCGCTGAGGACACTGACGTAGGCTATGGGCAGGCGGTTGATGAGGTGAAATGCTGCCAGGGGGGCTAGCACGCCGCGAATGCCGGTGAAGAAGGTGTGGACGGACATGTAGTCGGCCACTCGTTTTGCGGGGGCGAATTTGGTGACCCAGAGTCCCCATGCCACGTCGCCTCCGGCGTTGGAGATACCGTGGACTGTGGCTCCGAGGAGGAGGCCTGTGATGCTGTCGGTGGTGAAGAAAGTCAGGATACCGATGGCGAATCCGAGGTTGAGGATGACGCGGAGCATGAAGAAGTTCATGCGGTCGAAGAGCCAGCCCCAGAGCGGGCTGAGGAGGAGACGGGCGGAATTGGGGACCACGCCGACGAGGAAGGCGATTTCCGAGGTGGACAGTGCGAGGTGGTATTTAGGGTTGGCGAGGTATTCGACGCGCATGGGCAGCATCATGAGGTTGGC
>JBJOII010000060.1:0-31922 GCA_046047235.1 Verrucomicrobiota bacterium
TTCAGGAGCTGGGAGTTGGTAGCTAGTAGCTGGGGGACAGGCGCTGCGCGCAAATGCAGTGATCGCCTCCCGGCGATTCGGCCCGTCGACAGGCTCAGGACGGGTCCCTTTCGGTACCGCGTCCTTGCGGCCGCGGTCTGTCGCCCGCTGGAGCGGGCTTCTGTGGATTTCGCTACGCGAAATCCTGTTGCGCCGGTCCGTGGCACGTAGCTGTTCCGAAACACAGAAACACAGAAACTCTGAAACACCGGGTGCGAAGCGCAGAGCGCTGAGGGCGGAGGGCGGAGGGCGGAGGGCGTTGCGGCGCGTGGTGTCGCGCCGCAAGGAGAGTGGAGAGGGTGGAGTTTCGGAAGAGGTGGGGCGTTCTGGTGAGCGGCGAGATGGGGTTGCGTCACTGTGTGCCGCTGATGGTAATGCAACACCGACCTTTGACTGTTGATGTCGCGGGGGTTTAGTGGCTGGGGTTGGGGTTCCAGGCTGCGAGGGTATCGAGGACGGCTTTGGTGCGGGGGATTTCGTGGGTGCGGAGGAGGCTGGTGCCCCCGAGGGATGCGAGCACGGCGAAGAAGGGTTCGGCACAGCGGACTTCCTCGCGAAAGAACTCGAAGGCATGAGGCAGGGCATGGCAGACGGGCCAGCCGAGTCGGCGCAGTCGGAAAGTATGCAGGAAGGTCTGCATCTGATGGCGGATGCGGTTGGTACTGTCCTGGAGGTTGCGGTAATAGAAGCCCAGGCCGGGATCGATGAAGATGCGTTCGACGCCGCAGGAGCGGGCGATGTCGATTTCCTGTGCGAAGTAGGTTTCCATTTCCGTGGTGGGGTCGTGCTTGAAGTGGAGAGCATCCACCTGGCGGACGTTTTCGCCCTGCACGTAGCACAGGATGACCGCTGCATGGTGGGTCGCGACGGATTTGTAGATCGACTTGTTGGCTGTTCTGCCCGTGAGGTTGATGACGGCAGCGCCCTCTTGCAGGACGGCGTGGGCAACCTCCGGACTGTACGTTTCGACCGACAGCAGGAGGTCTTGGTTTTTGAGGGGGGTGAGGATGGGTTGTAGCTGGGCCAGTTGGGTTTTGTCTGGAACGCGTTCTGCATTGGGTAGGGTTGACTCGGCTCCGATATCGATAATGTGGGCCCCTTGGGCTGAAAGGACCCGGGTTCGTTCGATGGCTGCGGTGGTTGAGAGGCACACACTTTCCCGGTACCAGGAATCTCTGGAGAGGTTGACCACCCCCATGAGGTAGCGGTGGTGGTTGAAGTCAAAGTTGCGGCCCTTGAGCTGAAAGGACTGGACGGGGTGGGCGAGGTCGGCCTGATAGGGTTCGATCCACTCCAATAGTTCGCGCAGCTCGAGCATGGGGGACAGTATAGCGTGGGGTGGGCTGAGGGCGAAGCGGGAAGCGCAGAGCGGGAAGCGCTGAGGGCTGAGGGCTGAGGGCTGAGGGCTGAGGGCTGAGGGCAGAGGGCTGAGGGCTGAGGTCAAGACATGGGTGGCACATTTGGGTTTAGCGGAAGGTGCTGGCTTTGTTTGAAGGGACGTGAGAGCGTGCGAATGGACCGGTTTGGCTGATGAACGATTTTCCAAGCGTATGAAGACACAATTACAGCCGTATTTATTCTTTGGGGGGCGTTGTGAGGAGGCGATCGAGTTTTACCAGAAAGCCTTGGGGGCGCGTGTGGACTACGTGATGTATCACCGGGACAGTCCGGATCCGCATCCGCCGGGGATGTTGCAGGCGGGGTTTGAGGACAAGGTGATGCACACCACGGTGCGGATTGGGGACGCGGTGTTTATGGCATCCGACGGTTGTGATGATCGGGTGAAGTTTGAGGGCTTTCGGATGTCGTTGGAGCTGGGGACGGAGCAGGAGGTGCTGGCGGCTTTCGGGGCTTTGGTAGAGGGAGGCACGGTGGACATGCCGCCGATGAAGACCTTTTGGTCGAAGTGTTTCGGGATGGTGACGGACCGTTTCGGGTTGGGGTGGATGTTGATGGTGCCGCCCGAGGTGCCGGAGAACTGAGGAGGTTAGTGGGGCGTTTGGGGGAGGTGGATGCGCTGGCCGGTTTGGGCGGATTGGCGGGCGGCATCGAGGATTTCGGTGGCGATGAGATTGACTTCGAGGGACGAGAGTCCTGAGGGGGTGATCTCACCGTGGCAGACGGCTGCGAGGTAGGCGAGGGGGTCGTGGTTGGGGGATGGGAGCGGGGGGGCATCGAGTTGTTGTTCCGGGTTATTTCCGAGGCGGAGGCGGATGTGTTGGGAGTCGGGGGCGATGGCGTATCCTGATGCGCCATAGACCTCCATGTCCTTGCGGTTGTAGGGCCAGTTCCACGAGGCCTGGATGACTCCCTGTGCTTTGGGGTAGGTGAGGAGGATGGTGGCTTCGTCGTCCACCTTGGGATAGACGTGGGGTTTGATTTGCTGGGTGACGGCGAGGACGGAGGTGGGGCGTTGGTTTTGCATGAGCCAGGTGATGAGGTTTGCGCCGTAGCAGCCGAAGTCGGTGAGGGCGCCGCCACCGTTGAGGACGGGGTCGGTGAGCCAGGCGAGGAAGTCTTCTGAGCAGCCGATTTCGCGGGGGCCCTGGTGTCCGTCATGGACCACGATTTTGCGGAGGTCACCGATCCTGCCTTGTTCATGGGCGAGGCGGTAGGCTTCGTGGTTGGAGGGGTACCAGGTGGTTTCGAAGTTAATGATGATTTGGATGTCATGCTCCCGGGCGGCGGTCTGCATTGCTCGTGCGTGGTCCATGCTCACGGCGAGGGGCTTTTCCATCATGACGTGGATTCCGCGCTTGGCGCAGGCTTGGACGACCTGGAGATGTTCGAATGTGCTGGTGAAGGTGGCGACGGCCTGGGGTTTGACCGTATCGAGCATGGTTTCGAGATCGGAATGGAGGAGGGAGGGTTTGAGTTTGTATTGTTTGGCGTAGCGTTCAGCGAGTTGGGGGTTGGGCTCGACGATGGCGACCAGTTCGACATCGCTACGGGAGGAGGTGGTGGGGATGAAGCCGTGGGCGTGGTCGTGGGTGAGGCCGACGATGGCGAAGCGGACGGGGTTGGCGTGGGTGAGAGGTTGGAGCAGCAGCGTGGCTACGGCGAGGAGCAGAGTGGTGAGGGGGTTCATGGTTGGGATATGGGATATGGGATATGGGTTATGGGAGATGGGATATGGGTTGCTGACCTTTGGCATTGGGGGTGGGGTTTATTCACTGAGGGGTTGGCTGGAGCGGAGGTAGGCGAAGAGGTCACGGGCTTGCTGGTCATCGAGGTGGGAGGTGAGGCCTTCGGGCATGAGGGAGAGGCCGGCGGGCTGGAGCGTATCGATATTGGAACGGGGTATAGCGATGTTTTGGCCATCGAGTCCGCGGATGACGATTTGGTGGGCGTCTTGTTGGACGATGAAGCCGGAGAGGGATCGGTCGTCGGTGGTATCGAGGGAGAAATTTTCGTAGCCTTCGCGGATTTCGGCGCTGGGGTTGACGATGGCGAGTAGGAGGTTGGGGAGGTCGGTGCGGTTGAGGCTAGTGAGGTTGGGGCCGATGTCGCCGCCTTGGTTAAAGAGCGTGTGGCAGGAGGCGCAGGTGGCGGTGTAGATGGATTTTCCGCGGTAGGGGTCACCGTGGCCTTCATTGATGGCTTGGGAGAGCCGGTTGATTTCGTTGGCCATATCTTCGGAGCTGGGGCGGCCGGAATTGGGCCAGAGTGTATTGATTTGGGAGTGGAGTGATTCGTCGAGGGTGGCTTTGAGTTTCCGGGCGTATTCCGGGGGGATGAGATCGGGGGGAATCGTTTTATTTTGGGCGGCGAGGAGGAGGGCGGAGCTGAGGTTGGGGCGGCTGGTGAGGAGGGATAGAGCGGCGGTGATGGTGGCAGGGGGCAGGGAGGGGAGGCGTTCGAGGGTGACGGGGGCGATTTCCGGGTTATCGAAACTTTGGAGGGCGGCGAAGGTGGACCGGAGGAGGTCGGGATCATTTTCGTAGTGGGCTAGTTGGATGAGGAGGGGGAGGGCTTCGGTGGTTTTGAGTTCACCGAAGATTTCGACGAGTTGGCGGCGTTCATCGGTGGGGGTATCGGGGTTAGAGATAGTGGTGAGGGCTTGTTGGATGGCTTGGGGGTCGTTGCGTCGGACGCCGAGGGGGAGGGAGCCGACGCCGTGTTGGTTGATGGCATCGATCAGTTCCATGGGGAGGCCGGTGAGGGAGCGGCCCTTAAAGGCGGTTTCGAATCCTTGCATGAGGAGGGCGGCGTGTTGTTTGGAGGGGGCGAGGTTGAGGAGTCGGGCACAGGCTAGGAGGTCATCGTGGGAGCCGGCTTGGGCGAAGCGGCGCATGGTACGGGTGAGCAGGTGTTGTTGGACGAGGGGTTGGTTCCAGAGGGGCGGGTCATTGAGGGCGTCGAGAGTGGCGGTGGGGTTGCGGGATATTTTGGATTCCAGAGCCCACCAGATCATGAGGGGTTGTCGGGGGTCGGAGGCGTCTTCGGATCGGGAGGCGAGGGTTTTGATGATGGGGAGGGCGATGGGGGCGGGGAGTCGTTTGGCGGTGGCGGCGAGTTGGATGCGGACTTCGATATTGGTTTCAGTGGCGGCGAGGCTGGTGAGGTTGGAGGCGAGCGTTGGGGGGATGGGGGTGGTGGGGCTTGTTGCGGTATCGAGAGAACCGGGGAAGGGGTCGCCGATGAAGCGGGTGGTCCAGAGGCGTATTTGGGGGTCTTTGTGTTGGAGGAAGGAGAGCAATTCGGCTTCGAGGGGGCGGAGGTTTTGGCGGTTTTGGATTTGGAGGGATTGCCAGGTCCAGAGGTTATGGAGTGCGGCGGGGCCGGTATTATGGCGGACATCGGTGGCGAGGGCTGGGGGCAGGCTTGGGGTGGGGCGTTCGGAGAGGAGGCGTGAGGCGGTGTTACGCCACCAGCGGTCAGGGTGGCCCAGAAGCAGCAGTAGTCTGCTGTTATCGGCTTTGGCGAGGTTGAACGGTTGGAGGGGGGTGTAGTTCTTATTGCGGAGGCGCCAGACACGTCCGCTGGTGGCATCCATGTTGCCGTTGTAGTTCCGCCAGTGATTGATCGAGAAATCGTGCCAATCGGCGATGTAGATGGCGCCATCGGGGCCGAGTTTGATATCGACTGGGCGGAACCAGCGGTCGGAGGTGGTGGTGGCGTATTGGATATCTTTGGTTTCGAAGGTGGAGTGGGTGGGGGTGATTGAGCTGAGGACGACGCGGCCTTGGAGGGGTTCGATGCCGAAGAGTTTATTCTGGTAGGCGGGTGGGAGGGTATTGCCGTTGTAGATGAGGAACGTGTGGGTGAAGCGTTCCACCTGGTCATGGTGCATTTGGGGGAAGTAACCGAAGGCATAGGGGTTGGAGAGTTCTCCGTGTTTCTGGAAGCCTTTCTGGAGGTAGGCACCCTGGACATAATGGAAGCCGCGGGTATCGCCGCCGTTGTGGCCGGAGAAGATACGGCCGGCGTTATCCATTTCGATACCGAAGGCGTTGCCGCCGCCTTCGGAGAAGACTTCGTAGCGGCGGGTTTCCGGTTGGTAGCGCCAGATGTTTTGTCCGAGGGAGGTGATGATGTTGGTGGAGACGGGTGATTTGTCGGTGGGGAGGGGTTCGACCTTGATGTGGCCGCTGACCGTGCTGCCCTGGCAGGCGTAGAGCCAGCCGTCGGGGCCCCAGCGGAGGCTGTTGGCCACGGAGTGGGTGTCCTCGAGGCCGAAACCGGAGAGGTGGACTTCGGGGGCGGCGTCGGGGACGTCGTCGTTGTTTTTATCGGGATAGAAGAGGAGGTAGGGTGGGTTCATGACCCAGACACCACCGCGGCCGCGGGCGACTGAGGTGGCGATATTGAGGCCATCGACGAAGACCTTATGGGTTTCGAAAGTGCCATCGCCGTCGGCATCTTCGTGGATGGAGATGCGGTCTTTGCCGGGGAAGTGGTTGGGGGGAGGTGGTGGGATCTTGTCGTAGACCGAGCGCCAGAATTTGTCGTGACTGATTTGGGTGAGTCCGGCGGGTTCGGGGTATTGGCGGTATTCGACGACCCAGAGGCGGCCGCGTTCGTCGAAGCTGAGGTGGAGGGGTTGAGTGATGGTGGGTTCGGCGAGGATCAGGTCGATGGCGAGGTCATCGGGGGTAGAGAAGGCGAGGGCGGATTGTTCAGGGGGGAGGCGGGGCGGTTCCTGTCCGCGGTCGAACTGTTGGGCGGGGGTGAGGAGGGTGGAGCAGAGCAGTGCGAAGCTGAGGGTGATGAGGTGGAGTGGTCGCACGCCTTTGGGGTGCTGACGGGGTTCGTGATGCAGGGCTGCCATGGGTTTGTTAGAGGGGTTGGAGGCGGTTGTCTGGGGGGATGGGTTGGTTGAGGCTCCAGAGGATGCCGTTGAGGAGCAGGCGGCGGAAGCTGGGGTTTTGGAAATCGTCAGGATGGCCAAAGGACGTACAGAAGACTCGGGCGTTTCGTGGGCCGGCGGCGTGGGTCCAGGCGACAGGTTCGGCGGGTTTACCGGGTATGGTGCCGAGGAGGACTGGGGTGGCGGAGGGTTGGAGTGGGCTGGTGAGGTAGAGGGAGCCGTTGCCGGTGAGGGCGTCGAGGTCGATGTTGGAGAGGATGGGATGGATTTGGAGAGTATTGGGGAGGTGGACTTTGGTTATGGAGCCATTGCCGTGGTGGTTGTGGTAATTGCAGCCGAGGATTTCGTCGTCGAACTCAGGCCAGCTGGCGCCGGCGTTGGCGTCATCTCCCCGGGGGTCGAAGGCATGGCTGGAGGTGCGGATCCCGACGATGGCTTTGCCGCGGTTGATGTGGTTACGGATGGCGTCGAGATTTTCCTGTGAAAGTGCACGTCGGCGGACGCTGACGACAAGGAGGTCGGCATGTTGGAGGGCAGCCTTGAGGCCGGGGAAGTCATGTTTATTGTTGGGGTTGGCCTGGATGATGGTCGTTTGGATGCCTCGCCAGCTGACGTAGCGGTTGGCGAAATCCGGGAGAGTTTCCCAGGTCTGGTATTCGTCCTCGCCGATGAGAAAGACGACGTGTGGTGGGTGGTCGGCACGGAAACGGAAGGGTTGGTCGCCGAGGAAGGCGTCGCTGGTGATGGTGGGGCACCAGAATTGTTCGATATGTTCCACGATGAGTTCCGTGCCGCGGAAGTGGTTGACGTAGGGGGCGGCGTAGGAGTTGTACATGGCATCTGTGAGGTCGCGCATGAGGAGGACGTTCTGGCCTTGGTTGACCATTTGTCTGATGGAGAAGGGGCGGCCGAGGACACACATATTGGCATGCACACCCATGACGATGACATTGGTGATGCCGTGTTGTTTCATGAGGTAGAAGGCTTCGGCGGAGTCAGTGATGGCGTCTTCGTCATGGATATCGAGCGTGGCGATTTGCCGGCTCCAGGCGCCGAAGGGGGAGCAGGTGGGGCAGCCATCGCAGCCTTCATCGGAGTCATCGATCGGGAGGGGGGATTCCCTGGAGGAATCGAGGCTGCACCATCCCTGCAGGGGGATGGTGGTATCGACCTTGGGTGCTTGCTGGGCGCGTTTGCGGGCGGGGTGATCCTTGTAGAAGTCGAGGGTGCTGCTGGGGCAATGGATAATGAGGACGCCCTGGTTGCGGGCGGCTTTGAGGACTTCGTTCATGCGGGGGGCCATTTCGGCGACGCGGTCTGTGGCGCTGGGGCACCAGTGTTGGTCCCACATATCGCAGACGACGATGGCGGTTTGGGTGGCATTCCAGCTCACCTGATTGGTGAGGGGCTGCCATTGATTGGAGTTGGGGGAGGGGACTCGGGAGCGGGTTTGGAAGGTGAGGGTGCTGGCTTGGATGCTGGAGACGAGGGGGAGGGCGATGGCGATGAAGAGGCAGAGATTACGGATCCGTTGATATGGGAGCGTATTCAGGACGGGGTGCATAGCATCCGCATGTTAGCGAAACGGGCGTCGGGCACAATTGTGTAGTTGGATGACTGGCAGTTTGGGGGAGGGTCCTGGCAGAGAGATGGGTGGCAGAAAGATGTGGGAGGCGGGAACTGGGGGTGGAGAGGGTGGGGGCTAGGGCATGGGGGCGGTGGGGATGGAGACAAAGAAGGTGGTGCCTTCGCCCGGTGTGCTATCGAAAGTGATGGCGCCTTGGCACATTTCGACGGCGCGTTTGGTGACGTAGAGCCCGACGCCGGTGCCTTTACGTCGGCCGACGTTGGGTGCGCGGAAGAAGGCCTCGAACATGCGGTCTTTGGCATCTTTGGGGATACCGATGCCGTGGTCCTGCACACTGAAGCGGAGGATTTTTTCCGTGGTTTCGAGCGTGAGGATGACGTTGGTTTCGGGGGCGGAGTATTTGTAGGCGTTACTGATCAGGTTCAGGAGGATGAGGAAGAGGAGTTCGTTATCGGCGCAGACGAAGTCCTGGGTGAGGTTGGCTTGGATGATGACTTCGGGGTGGTCTTTATAGGCGAGGCGGGCTTGTTGGGCGACGCGATCGACGAGGTGGCGTATGTCGAGTGGTTTGGGGCGGCACTGCATTTGACCGGAGTCGATCCGACCCATGGCGAGCGTTTCATGGATCATGGTGGAGAGGCGGTGGATTTCGCTCCGGATCATTTGGAAGAACTGGTCGCGTTTTTCCGGGGAGAGGAGTTCGTAGGAGTCTTCGAGCAGTTCTGCGGCGTTGAGGATAGCGGCGAGTGGGGTGCGGAACTCGTGGGAGACGAGCGTGACGAATTCGCTTTTGAGTCGGCTGAGGTTCTGGGCTTCCTGGAGGCTGACCATCATGCGGTCTTCGACCTGTCGGCGTTTAGTGATGTTTTGGACCGTGCCGACGGCGCTGACGGGTTTATTATCCGGGCCGAGTTCGAACTGGGCTTGTTCGCGGATCCAGTGGATGGAGTCATTGGTGATGATGCGGAATTCGACGTCGTATTCTTTTCCGTGGAGTGCGGCCTGCCATTGTTCTGTGACTGCGGGTCGGTCATCGGGGTGGATTGCGGCGAGGAGGTGGTTGAAGGTGAGGGGTTGATCGGGTGGGAGGCCGTAGAGGCGGTAGGTTTCCGGTGATCCGGTGAGGGTATTGGACGAGAGGTTGAGGTGCCAGCTGCCGACTTGGGCGAGGGCTTGGGCCTGGTTGAGGAGGGCTTCACTTTCGCGGAGGGCGGCTTCGGCGCGTCGTTGTTCACGGACGCGGCTTTCGAGGTCACGGTTGGCGCGTTCGAGGGCTTCGTTGGATTTGTCGAGTTCCGTGAGTTGTTCGGCGATGCGGATGCGGGCGGTGAGGGCTTCGAAGACCACCTGCAGGTGGCTGGCGTAGGTGCGCAGGCCGGGCAGGGAGAATTCGTCGAAGGTTTCGAAGAAGACCTGTTTGCGCAGGGAGACGGCGGCGAGGAGGACGCGGCAGGCGGTGGGTTTAGAAGGGCCGATTTTGGCGATGCTGAGGGAGCCGAGGGGTTCTCCCGCGATGGATATTGAGGCGAGTTGGCTTTCGTTCAGCAGGAGTTGATCCGCATAGATGGCTTCCTGCACGCGTTCGGCGAGCGGCTCAATTTCGTGGTCGAGGATGGGTTGGGGTCCTCGCATGGCACGGACGTGCAGTCCGTCGTCGCATTTTTCCATGACGAGGCAGAATTCGGAGTCGAAGGTTTCCGTGGCCGTCTGGACGGCGATTTCCCAGAACGATTGTTCGTCGGCGGCGTTGGGCAGGGCGAGGCCGCTGAAGCGCACGATGCCGTCGAGGACGCGGAGTTCGCGGTCCCGGCGGTGTCGGAGGTTGATGAGGGATTGCTGGGTGGTCAGGAGTTTAGCGACGGAGCTGCGGAGCTTATTTTCCGTTTCCGATTGCCGTTCCTGGTTGCTCATGATGCTCGGGGGTGCGAGCTGGGGCCCTGAAGCGATTTGCTGGTTTTTAGCTGGTTAGGGTCTTGGTGGTTTTGGGGTGCCCTTGCTGACAGCGGCCAATTTGCTCCCCTTGTTTAGGGGGAGCAAGGGTGGATTCAGGGGATTTCGTATGGGAGGGGGTGTTAGGCCCGGGTGATGACGTAGAGAGCTGTGGTGTAATTATGGAATTCGTTCCGGCCGCCGAGGCGGGCGAATTCACCGAAGCCGTACATTCCGAGCCAGGGTCCGGTTTGGTTGCCGAAGAGCGGTTGTTGCATTTCGCGGACGATTTCTTCTTTGGCTACGCGGTCGAGGGTGAGTCGGCCGCGGGCTCCGCAATCGGCGTGGAAGACCGCGACGATTTTTCGGTCACCGCAGGCTTCCTTGATTTGGCGCATCATGACGTCGAGGTTGGCGAAGATGCGTTCTTCATCGCGGAGCATGAGGGAGAGAGTGGTGCCTTCGGGGCAGTTGACGGGCATGAGGAGTGTGCCATCGGGTTCACGGTGAGTGATGACGCGGAGGAGGTGGGTATCCCCGTATTCCTGGGCGAGTTCGGGTGAGAGTTTTACGCCGACTGCGCCGGGGGGGATGGTATCGGATGGGGAGGCGGAGGCGGGGAGGCCGAGGAGGCTGGTATAGGTTTCCCACGCGGGTTTGCCGTCGATTTCGTGGACGCGGTTGCCCTTGGATTTGGTGACGGTCATTTCGACGCCGGCTGCGACGAAGCCATGGGAGGCCTGGGTGTAGACGGAGAGGGAGGGGTCGTAGAAGCCGATGAGCATGGCGGCGTGTTCGTAGACCTTATCGTCGACGAACTGGAAGCTGGCGATGCCTTTCATGTTGTCGGCGGAGGTGCCCCCGAAGATGGTGACATTGTCTGTGAGGACGGACTCGATACCTTCGATGGAGAGAGTGGTATCGACGTTGATGCCTGAGGCGAGGAACATGACGAACTGGGGTTTGCCTTTGGAGTCCTGGAGTTCTTTGGCGAGCTGGGCGGCGGCTTCGCGGGAGTTACTGCCGTCGAGCTGGTTGGTGTAGGAGAGGGCTATTTGGTTTTGGTCGCCCCAGATCATCATGATGGCGACGGCGCGCATGGTTTCATTGGCGCCTTCCCGGCCGATGACACCTGCACAGGTGCAGCCGGCGATCCGGGCATTGGGGCAGTGTTCACGGATGCTTTTGAGCAATTCAGTGTGATCGTGGCCCATGGAGAGGTGGACGGCGACGAAGTGGCAATCGGTCGGGTTTCTGCCTGAGCTGGCGTCGAGGATGGCGGTTTTGACGGCTTCCTTGGTGCTGGTGAGGCCATTGGAGGAGGAGCTGAATTCTAGCATATGATTAGTTGGTTTTGCGCATCCTTGCGTTGCTATCTGAGCCTTAGGGTTATGATGTTCGAGGACTGGGGAGGTGTCTAGTCTAGGGGTTCGGTTTCTTGTGGGGAATTAAAACTAATACGATATACGTATATTGCGTTCGCTAGTTTTCTTTCACCGAGTGGTTGGGTGGGGAGATGAGGTCTTGGATTCGTTTGGCGAGGTCTGAAGCGGAGAACGGCTTTTGCAGGAGGTTGATTCCCTCTTTGAGGACTCCGTGGTGGGCGAGGATATCTTCTGAGTAACCCGAGACGAAGAGGACTGGCAGTTCAGGGTGGGAAGTGGAGAAGGCTTCGGCGAGTTCGCGGCCATTCATCTCGGGCATGACGACATCCGTGATGAGGATATCGGGTTTGAGGTTGTTTTGTTTGGTGAGGTCGAGGGCTTCTTTAGCGGAGGCGAGGGCAGTGACTTCGAATCCGAGTTTTTGGAGGGTCAGCACGGTGAGTTTGCGGACCATGTCATCGTCTTCGACGAGGATGACTTTTCCGGCGCTTTTGGGGTTCATGGATACGTTGGGGATGGGGTCGTCGGGGTTGTATTGGTCTTTTTGGATGGGCCAGTGGACGTGGAAGGAGGTGCCTTGGCCGGGGGTAGATTCTACGGTGATGTAGCCGTTGTTTTGCTGGATGACGCCGTGGACCGTGGCGAGGCCGAGGCCGGTGCCTTTTCCGAGGGCTTTGGTAGTGAAGAAGGGTTCAAAGATATGATCGATGGTTTCGGGGTCCATTCCGACACCGCTGTCGGCGACGGTGAGTTGGACGTGGGGGCCGCTGGTGGTTTGGAGGAGTCGGGTAGAGACGTGGACGGTGGCGGGGCGTTGGGGTGTGGGGGATGCGTGGATGGCGTCGCGTGCGTTGATGAGGAGGTTGGCGATGATTTGGTCGAGTTGGGCGCGGTCGGCGAGGATGGGGGTAGGTCTGGGGGAGGGATTGAATTCGAGTGTGATATCCTCCCCGATGAGGCGGCGGTAGATCCGGAGGGAACTTTCGACTTGTTCGTTCATGTCGACCGGGACGGGGCTAATGACCTGTTTACGGCTGAACATGAGGAGTTGTTGGGTGAGGGATTGGGCGCGGTCGGCGGCTTGGAGGATTTCGTGGATCTGGTCCTTTTGGGTATCGAGTAGGTTGGAGTCTTCGTGGAGGAGTTCGGCGTGACCATTGATGACGGTGAGGAGGTTATTGAAGTCGTGGGCGACGCCACCGGCGAGGCGGCCGACGGACTCCATTTTGGAGGATTGGATGAGTTGAGCGCGGAGGTTGTCCTGTTCCTTTTCGGCTTCCCGGCGGTGGGTGAGGTCTTGGAAGACGCAGAGTTGGGAGGCTGCGTGGCTGAGTTGGATTTTGGATACGCGGACTTCGACGGGGACGGGTTGGCCGTTGGATTTGAGGATTTCGCTTTCACGGACGAGGAGGCCGCCTTCGAGGCGGTCCCGGCCTTTACTGGCGAGGATATGGTTTAGGGGGCGTCCGACCACATCCTGGTGTTTCTGGTTGGCCATCTGGCAGAGGGCCTGGTTGCAGTCGATGATGGTTTGGGAGGAAGTATCGACGAGGGCCATCCCTTCTGCGCTGCCTTCGAAGAGGTGTCGGTAGCGTTTTTCGCTTTCGCGGAGGGCGGCGTTGGAGTGGTCGAGTTCGGCGAGTTGGGCGGCGATGTGGTTACGGGCTTGGAGGGTTTCCCAGACGACGTGGAGGTGATCGGCGTAGGTTTTGATAGCTGGGAGGGAGAACTGGTCGAACGTTTCGAAGAAGATTTTTTTCTCGAGGGAGACGGCGGAGATGAGGACTTTCCAAGTTTCGGGGGAGCAGGGGCCGATGAGGCCGATGATGAGAGTGCCGAGGGGTTGGGCGGCGATTTGGAGTTTGCTGGGGTTATCGAAGAGGAGCGTATTGGAGAGGATGGCTTGTTGGATATGGAGGGCGAGCGGTTGGATTTCGTGTGGGAGGAGGTTTTTGGGCCCGCAACAGCTGAGGAGGTTTACGGGGGTATGTGGGGATTGTTCGAGGGCGAGGCAGTATTCGGGGTCGAAGTTTTCGAGGGCGATTTGGGTGGCTTGCTGCCAGAAGTCTGTTTTGGGGGAGGAGTTGGGGAGGGCTAGGCCGCTGAGGCGGGTGATACCTGCGAGGGCTTTTTGTTCACGGTCGCGGCGGTGGCGGAGGTTGATGAGGGCCTGCTGGGTATGGAGGAGTTTGGCGACGGAGCTGCGCAATCGTGCATTTTGCTCCGTGTTGAACTCAGGGGCCATGGGATTAGGTCGGGTTAGCAGGTCGGTTTTTGATCTTTAGGCTCATATATATAGTCCAGTTTTTGTCGCATGCGCATACTCCATGTGTCGTAGGTGGTTCGGGGCCGGTTGGGTGGATTGGGAGATGGGAGCTTTGGTTTCTTGAGGTTCATAGGGGGGTGGGAGCATAGTTTTGTCCATGGATGTTGAGATCACGGAGGCCTTTCTGAGTCAGGCTGCGGGGTGGGAGGCGATGAAGGCTGCGCGCGCCTACATGGCGCAGGGGCAGGTGGTGAGTTCGTATTGGGAGGCTCCGTTATTGCGTGGTGTGGTGCAGGCCGGCGGGATGTCCTTTCGTGCGTCCTTGGTGATCAAGAGCGTTCGGGACATTGAGAATCTTTGTCACTGTCGGGAGTCGAGGCAGTGGGGGAAGATTTGTGCGCACAGTGTGGCGGTGGGTTTGCATTGGGTGGCATCGCAGCAGGAGGGGCGGGTGGAGAAGAAGGTGAGGTCGATAGCGAGTGTTCCGCCGGAACCGAGGCGGCGTGAGTCGGGTTTACGCCGGGATGCGGATGGGGTTCCGGCGGAGTTATTTTTGATATTTCCGCCGAATCTGGGTTCGGCGTTGGAGCGGGGGCGGTCGATGGTGACTTTTGAGGCGGGCTATGATGGGGGGAGGTGTCCGTTGAACGCGCTACCGAAGTCGTGTGGTTATCGTTTTTCTGCGGCGGACGAGCTGATCATTGACTGGGCTGAGGCTTGGGCTGAGGGGGAGACACCTGCGGTGATTCAGCTTGGGGTGGGGGAGTTGGAGGGCTTGTTGCCGTTGTTGTTGGGGCATTCGCGGTTGTCGTTGGGGAAGGCGCGGGAGCTGGTGGTGAGGGAGGGGGTGGCTGCGGTTTCACTGGTTGCGCGTTTGGAGTCTGATGGGGAGATTGTGTTGGAGGGCAGGGGTGGTGTGGGTGCGGGGGTTCGGGTGGGGGAGTGGTTTTGGATGGATGGGATTTTTGAGAGGCGGGTTGGCGGGGGTGGTATGGATTCGGGGCAGGGTCCTATTCGGATCAAGCGGATGCAGGTGCCGCAGTTTTTGAATCAGCAATGGCCGGCATTGGTGGCCGGTGGCGGGGTGGAGGCGAACTTCAGGCTGGAGGATTTCGAAGTTGTTCCCCAGGTGCCGGAGTTTCATTTGGAGTTGCGAGGTGGATTGGCGGGATTGAGTGCGTTGTTGCAGTGTTCGTATGGTTCCCGGGTGGTGACGCTGGGGGTGACGGCGCTGGAGGATGGGGCTTGGATGCCGGATCCGGAAGTGGCGACGCGGTATTTTACCCGGGATATGTCTGTGGAGAAGGCGGCGTTGAATCGTTTGCGAAGGAATGGGTTTGAGGGGCCGGATTCTCAGGGGAAGCTGGAGCTGAAGGGGCAGGATAGTGTTCTCAACTTTTTGGCGCGGGAGTATCCGGCGCTGGAGCGGGAGTGGAGAGTGGAGCTGAGCGAGCAGCTGGAGAACCGGACGATGCGCAACGTGGAGCGGATCCAGCCCCGGTTTGAGGTGCGTTCATCCGGGGTGGAGTGGTTTGACCTGGGGGTGGTTTATGAGACCGGCGGCGGGGAGACCTTTTCGGCTGCCGATATTCAGCGGCTTTTATTGTCGGGGCAGTCGCACACGCGGTTAAGGAACGGGAAAATGGCGGTGATTGATACCGGTGCGGTGGAGGAGTTGCAGGAGGTCTTGTTGGACTGTGCGCCGCAGCAGCATGCGGGGGGGTATCGGATAGACAATTCGCAGGCCGGGTTTCTGGAGTCGACTTTACGGGAGCACGAGGGGTGGAAGTTGCAGGCTCCGGCGGGGTGGAGGGAGCGGGTTTCAAGGCAGACCGGGGAGGCCAGGCTGGCATGTCCGCCGTTGGGGGATTTGGAATCCGTGCTACGGCCGTATCAGAAGCAGGGGGTGGCGTGGTTTTGTTTTTTACGGGAGAACGGGTTTGGGGGCATTTTGGCGGATGAGATGGGGTTGGGAAAAACGCTGCAGACGCTGGCCTTCTTGAATTATCTCAAGGGGCAGGGGATGGGTCAGGCGGGGCGGAAGCCGCACTTGGTGGTTTGTCCTACGAGTCTGGTATTCAACTGGGTGGCGGAGGCTGGGCGCTTTACGCCGGGGCTGAGGGTGTTGGCTTTGCAGGGGGCGGAGCGGCGCGGGTTGTTTGACAGCATAGCGGAATACGATGTGGTGGTGACGAGCTATGCCCTGATCCGGAGGGATGCGGAGCTGTATCGGTCGATGGAGTTTAACACCGTGATTCTGGATGAAGCCCAGCATATCAAGAACCGTCAGACGCAAAATGCACGGGCCGTGAAGGCGGTGAAGTCATTGCATCGGTTGGTATTGACTGGAACGCCGTTGGAGAACTCGGTTTTAGATTTGTGGTCGATCTTTGATTTTCTGATGCCGAGGTATTTGGGGAGTGCCGAGGATTTTCGGGAGCGGTATGAGGTGCCGATTACGAAGGGGCGTGATGTGGAGGCTCAGAATCGGTTGGCGCGGAGGTTGCGACCTTTTCTATTGCGCCGATTGAAGCGGGATGTGGCGGCGGACCTGCCTGAACGGTTGGAGCAGGTGGCGTATTGTGAGCTGACGTCGAGCCAGCGGGAGGTTTACCGGCAGGTGATGGAGGCGACGCGCAAGGAAGTGCTGGATGCCGTGGGGCAGCAGGGTGAGGCGCGGAGTCGGATGGTGGCGTTGAGTGCTCTTTTGCGATTGCGGCAGACGTGCTGTGACTTGAGGCTGCTTCGATTGGAGGGGGTGGATCCGAGCGCGGCCTCGGGCAAGCTCGATTTATTTGGGGAGTTGCTTGAGGAAGTCCTTGATGGGGGGCATCGCGTGTTGGTGTTCAGCCAGTTTGTGAGCATGCTCGCCCTGCTGGAGGAGCGGTTGAAGGAGGAGGGGATTGACTACTGTTACCTGGACGGATCGACGAAGGACCGGGCGGCCGTGGTTGGGAGGTTTCAGCGGGATGCGAGTGTGCCGGTATTTTTGATCAGCTTGAAGGCTGGTGGTGTGGGTTTGAACCTGACCGGGGCGGACACGGTGATTCATTTTGATCCGTGGTGGAATCCGGCGGTGGAGGATCAGGCCACGGATCGGGCACACCGGATTGGGCAGTCGCGTGTTGTGACGAGTTACAAGCTGATCACACGGGATACCGTGGAGGAGAAGATTCTGGCTTTGCAGAATCGCAAGCGGGACATGATCAAGGCGACCCTGGGTGGAGAGGAGGAGTTTACGGCTTCGCTGACATGGGAGGAGATTCAGGATTTGTTGAGGTGAGGTTTGGACTGTAGGGGGGGATGCAACTTTCCTGCTTCGGGGATCCGCATGTTGTGTGGGCACTCTTGGGAAAGCTCTTGAGGTGCGGGTTGCGGGGGTGGTTCTGATGGTTGCGAGGTCGCTCTGCTTCTGCGTTGCGTGGCGGGGTTTCGTGGCGCACCATTCCCTCATTCCATGAAGCGACGATCATTTATTGTGGGTGCAGTGTTCTGCGGTCTTTTGACGATGGGTTTGAGCGGGGCCCGGGGCGTAGCGGCTGTGCCTGAGGGGGCGGAGTTCTATGAGTTGAGAGTTTACAGCACGCAGTCGGAGGCCCAGCAGGGTTTAATTAATGATTACTGGGCGAAGGCGGCGGTGCCGGCCTATGAGCGGATGGGGATTGGCCCGATTGGAGTATTTACTGAATTGGAGGATTCACCGACGAACCGGGTGTTTGTGCTGATTCCGTTTGCTGGGGCGGGGGATTATGCGGCTGTGCCGGGGCGGTTAGCTGGGGATGCGAAGTATGTGGAAGCGGCGGCGGGGTATCTGGATACACCGAGGAATGAGCCGGCGTATCTGCGATATGAGAGTTCATTGCTGGTGGCTTTTGAGGGGATGAAGCGGCTTGAGGTGCCGCCTTCGGCGGCGGAAAAGAAGCCCTGGGTATTTGAGCTGCGGATTTATGAGAGCCACAGCGAGGCCAAGGGGGAGAACAAAGTGAAGATGTTTAACTCGGGTGAGATTCCCTTGATGAGGGAGGTGGGTTTAGCGCCGGTTTTCTTTGGGCAGACTGTGGTGGGCTTGGCGATGCCGAACCTGATCTACATGGTCTCGGGTGAGGACACGGAGGCGCACAAGGTGCACTGGAAGGCATTTTTTGATGCGCCGGTCTGGAAAGAATTGATTGGCGATCCGCAGTACAAGGGGAATGTGTCCAAGGTGGTGAGCATTTTCCTGAAGCGGACCAAGGCGTCGCAGATTTAGTGCAAAGCGCGGTGCGCTTTGCACAGGAGCAGGGAGCTGGAAGCTAGTAGTTAGGGGATGGGCGCTTCGCGCGAGAGGGGGGTGTCGGATATGGGATATGGGATATCGGATAGGGGATATGGGTTAATGGTTTGGGGTGGAGGCGTCGCGCGATGAAGCGGGACGCGGGGAGACGGTAGAGTGGAGAGCCCGGGGGGGCTGCGACGCTGCGACGCTGCGGCGTAGTGCAGGGAGGAGGCTGAGACTTGCGTGTGGGTTTAGATGATCCCGTGGATGGGTTCGGCGCCTTCGACGCCGACCAGTTTTTGGTCGAGTCCGCCGTAGAAGTAAGAGAGGCGGTCGGGGTCGAGACCGAGCTGGTTCAGGACGGTGGCGTGGAGGTTTTTGACGTGCTGGCGGTCGACGACGGCGGCGGAGCCGAGTTCATCGGTTTCTCCGACGGTGGTGCCGCCTTTGACGCCGCCGCCCGCCATCCACATGGTGAAGCCGTAGGAGTTGTGGTCGCGGCCGGTGCCCTCGGCGTATTCGGCGGTGGGCTGGCGTCCGAACTCGCCGCCCCAGACAACGAGAGTCTCGTCGAGAAGGCCGCGTTGTTTGAGATCCTTGAGGAGGCCGGCGATGGGTTTATCGGTACGGCCGGCGTGGTAGTTATGGTTTTTCTCGAGGTCGCCGTGGGCGTCCCAGTTATCGTCGTTGTGGGCGCCGCCGGCGTAGAGCTGGATGAAGCGGACGCCGCGTTCGACCATGCGCCGGGCGAGGAGGCAACGTCGACCGAACTCCCGGGTGCGGTCTTCGTTGATACCGTAGAGTTCCTTGGTGGCCTCCGATTCACCATCGATGTCGACGACATCGGGAGCGTGTTGTTGCATCCGGAAGGCCATTTCGTAGCTATTGATACGGGCGGCGAGGTCGGAGTTGTCGCTGTGACGGCCGAGGTGATCCTTATTGTATTGGGCGAGAGTCTCGAGGAACTGCTCCTGAGTTTTCCGGCTCATGCCTTCGGGGCGTTGGAGGTTGAGGATGGGGTCGCCACTGGAGCGGAGGAGGGTTCCCTGGTAGGTGGCGGGCATATAGCCGCTGGACCAGTTTTTGGCGCCGCTGATGGGGCCGCCGGTGGGGTCGAGCATGACAACGAAGCCGGGCATGTTTTGGTTGACGCTGCCGAGGCCGTAATTGACCCAGGTGCCGAGGCAGGGGCTGCCGGAGAGGATTTTGCCGGTGTTCATCTGGAGCATGGCCGATCCATGGATGGGGGAGTCGGCGATCATGGACTGGATGAAGGCGATATCATCGACGCAGGTGGCGAGGTTGGGGAAGAGGTCGCTGACCCATTTGCCGCTTTGGCCGTATTGTTTGAATTTCCATTTGGGACCGACGACGCGGCCTTCGCTTTTACGACCGCCTCGGCCGAAGGTTTTGACCTGGATAGTTTTACCGTCGAGGCGGAAGAGGTCGGGTTTATAGTCGAAAGTATCGATGTGGCTGGGGCCACCGTACATGAAGAGGAAGATGACGCTTTTGGCTTTGGGTTTGAAGTGGGGTGTTTTGGGGGCGTAGGGGCTTTCGGGTGCGGGTGATTCGCTGGCGGCGAGTTTTTGGAAGAAGCCGTCCCAGGAGAGGAGGCCGGTGAGGGCGAGGCCGGTGAATCCGGCTCCGGTTTGCCAGAGGAATTCCCGGCGGGTGCGGTTGCAGAAGTTCCGGTGGGGTTGTGCGTCGGGTTTGTTCACGGTGGTTAGTCGAGGTAGATGGTTTCGTTGAGGTTGAGCACCATGAGGCAGAAGTATTGGAGGCTGGTGTTCTCGGTTGATTGGGTTGTGTTGGCGAGTTGTTGGACGAGGTTGACGCCGCGTTGGATTTCATGGGGTTCGGGGTTGCGGGCGGTGGCGAGGTAGAGGGCGCGGCGGATTTGATTTTCGCGGTTGTCGGGGTATTCCGTTTGGATGCGTTGGGCGAGGTGGCTGGCTTGTTGTTGGAGCCAGTCGCTATTGAGCATATTGAGGGCTTGGGTGGGTTGGACGCTGGTGAAGCGGACGGGGGTGGTGCGGTCGGTTTCTGCGAGGTCGAAGCTTTCGAGGATGGGGGAGAGGAGGGAGCGTTTGACGTGGATATAGATACTCCGGCGGTTTTGTTCTTCGGCGGGTGATTCGCCCCAGCCGCGTCCGGGGACGGATTGTCCGGCGAGGATTTCGTCGGGGATTTTGACGTAGATACTGGGGCCGGCCATTTTGGGGTTGAGCTGGCCGGTGATGGCGAGGATGGAGTCACGGATTTCCTCGGCGGTGAGGCGGCGGACGTTGAAGCGCCAGAAGAGGTCGTTTTCGGGGTCGGCGGCCAGAGCATTGGGGTTGGGGCTGGAGGCCATTTGGTAGGTTTGGGATGTCATGATGAGGCGGTGGAGGTGTTTTAGGCTCCAGCCTTGGCGGACGAACTCGATGCTGAGCCAGTCGAGGAGTTCGGGGTGGGTGGGTTTGGCGCCTTGGAGGCCGAAGTCATTGGGGGTACGGACGAGGCCGCGGCCGAAGTGGTGTTGCCAGACGCGGTTAACGATGACGCGGGCGGTGAGGGGGTTTTGGGGTGAGGCGATCCAGTTGGCCAGGACGGTGCGGCGTCCGGTGGTTTTGGTTTGGTTACTGGGGGGGATTTCGGGGTCGGGGAAGCCAAGGATGGAGGGGAAGCCGGGTTGGACTTCATCGCCTTCGACGTGGGCGTTGCCGCGGATTCGGATATGGGTGGTTGGGGGAGTTGGGCCGGTTTCCGTGACGCAGAGGGCTTTATCAACTGGGACCTTTTCCTGTTCGACTTCCTTGAGGGCGGCTTTGCGGGCTTTGTAGGTGGTGGTGGGGCCGGTGCCGAGGATTCTGTCTCCGTGTTTTTCGATGAGTGCGGGGATTTGTTTTTCTGATTCGAGGTGGTTGCCATCGGCTTCGTAGAGCGTGGCGAAGCGGTGTTCGAGCTCGGTGATTTCCTCCTGGAGTTCCTTCTTGCGTCGTTGCTGGGCGAGGAGCTGGTCTTCGTAGTGTTGTCGGGACTGGTTGTCGTTGAAGATCACGGCTTCATCGGTGGGGCCGCCGTTTCGGTAGTGGTTGATGTTATCGAAGAAGGCGAGGAGGCGGTAGTAATCCGATTGGGGGAAGGGATCGATTTTATGGTCGTGGCAGCGTGCGCAGTCTAGGGTGAGGCCGAGGAAGGTTTGGGAGGTGGTGGTGATGATATCGTCGAGGCCGTCGAGGCGGGCTTGTTCGCGGTCGGTGGGTTCATCGTCCCAGATGCCGAGTCGGTAGTAACCTGTGGCGGTGATGGCTTCCGGGTTATCACCGGGCAATTCATCGCCGGCGAGCTGTTCCGTGATGAAGTGGTTGAAGGGTTTGTCAGCGTTGAGGGATTGGACGACGTAGTCGCGATAACGCCAGGCGTTGGGTTTGGGGTTGTCGCGTTCGTAGCTGTTGGATTCAGCGTAGCGGACCAGGTCGAGCCAGTGACGGCCCCATTTTTCACCGTATTGCGGGGAGCTGAGGAGTTCTTCGATGAGTTCGTGGTAGCGGTTGGGTGAGGGGTTATTGAGGTATTGTTCTACGCGTGCGGGGTCCGGGGGCAGGCCGGTGAGGTCGAAGACGGCACGGCGGAGCAGTTCGCGGGGTGTGGCGGGGGGGGAAGGTTGGAGGCCGGCCTGCTGGAGTTGGCTCAGCACGAAGAGGTCGATGGGGTTGGCTGGGGCGGGTTGGCTTTTGGGCGTGGGGATTGAGGAGGCTTGCGGTGGTTGGAAAGCCCAGTGGTTTCGGTCCTTTTCTGTGATGAGGAAGCCGTCGGGTTTGGCTGGGGTATGGCTGGCTGAGGCATCGCTTCCCGGCCAGGGGGCGCCGCGGAGGATCCAGGTGCGGAAGGCGTCGACGGTTTCCTTGGGGAGACGATTTTTGGGGGGCATCTGGAGGTTGGGATCCTCGTAGGTGATGGCGGTGAGGAGGAGGCTTTGGTCGGGGTTGCCTGGGGTGAGGGCGGGGCCGCTATCGCCGCCGGTGAGGAGGCCTTGGAGGGTGTCGAGGGTGAGGCCGCCTTTTTCCTTGGAGAGTTCAGCGCTATGGCAGCGGTAGCAGGCGTCAGCGAGGACGGGGCGGATATGCTTTTCGAAGTGGGCGATGTCTTCCGGGGTGGGAGGATCGGTTAGGGCCAATGAGTGGGGGGGCAGGGTGAGGAGGGCGAGGAGGATGAGTATGGCGGGGGTGAGGGTGAGGCGGTCGTTGACTCGGTTTAGGAAAGAAACGATCATGGCTGGCGTTAAGGTCGCTACTATAGGAGAGGGATCTTTGGGCGTCCAACTGGAAACCGGGCAGGAGAGAGGAAAAGGCTATGAACAGAGCGGGAGTGAGCGGTCGGGTGGCATTGGTGACGGGGAGCACGGCGGGGTTGGGCAAGGCGATTGCTTTGGCCTTGGGGAGTGCGGGGGCGAGAGTGGCGATGAACTATGCCAACAGCGAGGCGAGGGCAGCGGTGGCATTTGAGGCTTTGCAGGCGACGGGGTGTGAGTGCGGGCTATTTCGGGGGAGTGTGGTGACTGAGGAGGGGGTGAACCAGCTGGTGGGGGAAGTTTCGGAAAAGTTGGGTCCGGTGGATATTGTGGTGGTGAACGCGACGCCGGCGCAGCCGCAGAAGCCGATTGAGGAGTATGACTGGGAGACGTATCAGGCGATGTTGGATTTCTTTGTGAAGAGTCCGTTTTTGTTGGCTCGGGCGTGTTTGCCGCACATGAAATCACAGCGGTGGGGGCGGATGGTGAACATTGGCTCGGAGGTGTTTCAGCGGGGTGTGCCGAATTTCAGTGCTTATGTGGCGGCGAAGGGGGGGCAGAGTGGTTGGACGCGGAGCATGGCCACGGAGCTGGCATCGTGGGGGATTACGGTCAACATGGTATCGCCGGGGTGGATTCCGGTGGAGCGGCATGAGAACGATCCACAGGAGGCGAAGGACGGTTACCTGGCGCAGGTGCCGGCGGGTCGGTGGGGGGTGCCTGGGGATATTGCGGCTGCGGTGTTGTATTTGGCGGGTGAGGAGTCGGCTTTTGTGACGGGGCAGAACATTGCGGTGAACGGGGGTTTGACGGTGGGGTAGCGCCAAGCGCTTGACGCTTGGCGGGGAGAGAGGAGAGGGGCGTGCCCTTGGCGCGCGGGAGCCGTAGTTAGGAGCTGGGGGTATTTCTGGTTAAGTGGTTCTAGTTGGGGCCGATATAAGGTTCGAACGAAAGATCGGGAGAGGAGAACCATGGAACGATTGAATCGGAAGCTGTTTGTGCTGGCGTGGTCGTTTGTATTTGCAGGGGCGAGTGTTTTGGGGAGTGGTGCGGCGGGGCCTGGGGTGAGTGCGGACGAGGCGTTGCAGAGATTGAAGGAGGGGAACGCGAGATTTGTTGCGGGGGAGTTGGAGCATCCGCATCAGGACGCGGCGCGGATGCGGGAGGTGGTTCAGGGGCAGCATCCTTTTGTGACGACGTTATCGTGTTCTGATACCCGGGTACCGGTGGAGGAGTTATTTGATCAGGGGATGGGGGATATATTTGTGATTCGGGTTGCCGGGAACGTATCGGACACGGACGAGGTGGGGTCGGTTGAGTATGGGGTGGGGCATTTACGGACTCCGTTGATGGTGGTTTTGGGGCATGCGGGATGTGGGGCGGGGACGGCGGTTTTGGAGGAGGCGGAGGTGCATGGGTGCATTCCTTCACTGGTTGACAACATTCAGCCGGCTGTTGTGCAGGCGAAGTCTGAGCATCCGGATCACGAGGGGAAGGCCTTATTAGCTGACGCGGTTGAGGCGAATGTGTGGACTTCGATTGAGGATTTATTTGAGCGGAGCGAGGAGGCGAGGCAGTTGGTTCGTGAGGGGGCATTGAGAGTGGTGGGGGCGGTATATGATTTGGAGACCGGGGTAGTGAGGTGGTTGGGGAGTCATCCTCGTGAGGGGCGGTTACTGACGGCGGAGGCATCCCGTTCGGCGGGTGCGGGTGGGTCTATGGAGCAGGGGGGCAGGGTCATGGTTCCGGCGAGAACCGGCGGGGTGGGGGAGGTGGAGGAGAGGGGGGTTGCCGGGGTGGGGTGGTGCACTGGCTTTGGCGGGAGGGCTGACCGTGGGGGCTTTGCTGCTGGCGTTTGGCGTCTATCGGCTGACTGCGGGGCGGACGCTTGGGGTTCGGATTGTGGCGAACTCCGGAGTGTTGCTGGCGTTGTTGTTGGGGGTGAGTGGCTACAACTGGCAGTCGTTGGGCGATCTGGGTTACAACGTTCATGAGGTAGCGGAGGACAGTTTACCGCTGTTGAACGGGCTGGCTACGGTTGACGAGGGCATGGTGGAGCAGGGGATACTTTTGGAGCGGTTCAGTTATTCGGGGGACCAGTTGGTCGGGGGTGAGTTCGAGGATTTGGGGGAGGAGGTATCGGCGGAGATCTCCCGGATAATTGGGATGATTGAGGAGGCGATGAAGACGGCTTTGGACGAGGCTGACCTGGCTGATCATCGGGCTGAGATTGCGAAGTTGGAGGGTCTGCGGGGACTGCATGGGAAGTATTGCGAAGTCGGGGGAAAGGTTATAGCTGCTGTGGGGCGGGGGGATTTTTCGGAGGGGCAACGGCTGGCTGGGGAGCTTTTGGCGGGGGCGCGGGAGATGCATGCGGCGGAGTTTCGGCTGGTGAAGGAAGTGCGGGAGGAGACGGAGGCGGCGTCATTGGCGGCGGAGGCTTCGCAGGCTGAGGGGCGTTTGATGCTGGTTGTAGCGAGTCTTACGAGTGTGCTGATTGGGATCGGGTACGCGGTGTTTGCGGCGCGGAGCATTTCATTGCAGGTGCGTGGGGTGGCGATCGATTTGAGTGTGGGTGCGGAGCAGACTGTGGCGGCGGCCGCGCAGGTATCGGCCAGCAGTCAATCTGTGGCGGAGGGGGCGAGTGAGCAGGCTGCCTCGTTGGAGGAGACGGGTTCTTCACTGGAGGAGATGTCGAGTGTGACGCAGGCGAATGCGGAGCGGGCGGATCAGTGCAACGATTTGATGCGCCAGACGGAGGAGGGGGTTGCGCAGATGGCGACGGCTACGGGGGAGATGCGGGAGGCGATTGACCAGATCAAGGCGTCGGCTGACGAGACGGGCAAGATCATCAAGACCATTGATGAGATTGCGTTTCAGACCAATTTGCTGGCATTGAATGCGGCCGTGGAGGCGGCGCGGGCGGGGGAAGCCGGGGCGGGTTTTGCGGTGGTGGCGGATGAGGTGAGGAATTTGGCGCAACGTTGTGCGCAAGCTGCGAGGGAGACATCCCAGAGGTTGGTGGAGTCGAGTGCCAAGGCGGAGGTGGGGGTTGAGGTGGCGGCCCGTTTGGCTGAGGTATTGGAGCGGACCCGGGCCAACTCGGGTCAGGTTGCCCAGGGTATGGGTGAGATTGCGGCGGCTTCGCGGGAGCAGGCGCAGGGGATTGCCCAGGTGAACTCAGCGGTTTCGCAGATGGATAGCGTGACGCAATCGAATGCAGCGAATGCGGAGGAGAGCGCGAGTGCTGCGGAGGAACTGGATGGGCAGGCGCGGGCGGTGATGCAGGCATCCGTGCGGTTGATGGAACTCGTGGCTGGGGGGGCGAAGGTAGCCGCGGTTGACAGTTCGCAGTGTTCGGCGGTTCGCGGGATGGCAGGGGAGGGGCTTGGGAAGAGCGGAACGCGGAAGGCAGCGAGCACGGCTGCGGTGAGGCCTGCCCGGGTGAAGCGTTCGCTGGTTGCTGCAGCAGCAGGTGGTGGCGGGGGTGAGAATGCCGTGCCGGTTTCTGGTGATGGAGAGCTTGTGGGGGTTAGTGGGGAGAGCGGGTGGAGAGATATGCGGAGCTTTTAGGATTCAGGCCAGTGGAGGGTCGTCGGTTTGAGTTTGGTCGGGGAGTGGTTGCAGGGGGAGGTCGACGAGGAAGGTTGTGCCTTGGTCGGGATTGCTGACGACGTGGATCTTGCCTCCGCAGAGTTCGACGGCGCGTTGGGTGACATAGAGTCCTACTCCGGTGCCTTTGATGTGGTTGACATTGGGGGCGCGGTAGAAGGCATCGAAGAGGCGGTCTTGGGCTTCCTGAGGGATGCCTATGCCTTTGTCATGTACTTCGAGGTGCAGGTTTGAGGGGGTGGTTTCGACGAGCAGTGTTACGGGTGTGTCGGGTTCGGAATATTTGTAGGCGTTGGTAAGCAGGTTAAGGAGGATGAGGAAGAGCAGTTGGTCGTCGGCAGAGATGGAGGTTGTGGCGAGGTTTTCGGAGACATCCACCACGGCTCTGTTTTTGTGTGCAAGGTGGGCTTGCTGGATGACGCGGCGGTAGAGCTGTCGGATATCGATGGGTTTGGGGTGGCACTGCATTTGGCCTGAGTCGATGCGTCCGAGGGCGAGGGTTTCCTGGAGCATGGTGGAGAGGCGGTGGACCTCGTTACGGATCATCTGGAAGAAGTTGTCGCGTTTTTCCTGGCTGAGGCGGTCGTAGGAATCCTCGAGGAGTTCCGATGCGTTCAGGATGGCGGCGAGGGGGGTGCGAAACTCGTGGGATACGAGAGTGACGAATTCGCTTTTGAGGCGGCTGAGGTGCTGGGCTTCCCGGAGGCTTTCGAGGGTTTGTTCCTCGAGTTGTCGGCGTTTGGTGATGTTCTGGACTGTGCCGACGACTCCGGTGATTTCGTTTTTGTCATCGGTTTCCGGGTGGGCTTGTTCGCGGACCCAATCGATGCCGGTTTTGGCGAGGATGCGGTATTCGATATTGTAGGTTTCTCCTGTGGAGGCGATATCATGCCAAGCTTGGCGGACGAGCGGCTGGTCTTCCGGGTGTATGGCAGGCAGGAGGTCGTTTTGGGAGACGGTGGGCTGATTTGGCAGGCGATACATTCGGATAGTTTCGGCGGAGGCGGAGAGCTTTTTGGTTGGGAGTTCGAGGTGCCAGCTGCCGATTTGGGCGAGGGCCTGGGCTTGGTTGAGTCTGGCTTCACTTTCCTGGAGAGCGGCGGTTCGGTTGGCGACGCGCTGGTCGAGGTCTTGGACGAGGTTTTGGAGTTGGTGGTTGAGTGATGCGCGTTCTTCGGCGGCACGTTCGAGGAGGTTATAGGATTCCTGTAGGCGGGCGGCCATGGATTCGAGGTTAGTGGCGAGGAGGGCGACTTCTGCGGTGCGAGGGGTTTTAAGGATGAGGGACGGGCGGGTATGGTCTTCGAGGTCGAGGTTACGGACAGATTTGACGAGGGATTCGATGGGGGTGGTGACGCGGAGTGCGGCGTGTTCGGCGAAGAGGCTGGCGAGTATGAGGGTGACGAGGAGTCCGGTTAGGATGAGTGCGGCGTAACGCTGGGTGGCGAGGTTGACTTGGCCTTCATTGATACGGATGAGGGCGTGCCAGGGTTTTGCCATACCTGCGGTGAATGCCTGGGTATAGGAGGCTAGGTAGCCTGAAGCGAGTGGGGAGGTGGGGTTTGTGCCGGTATAATGGAAAGACCGGTTTTCCGGGAGTTGGCGGGCTTGTTGAACGAGGCCATCCTGTGAGAGATCCTGAAGCGGGGTGAAAGTTCGTTGGGCGGAGGAATAGATGACGCGATCCTGCTGGTCGAGGATGAGGAGGAGGCCTTGTTCGGCGATGCGCGTATCATTGCCGAGGTCGGAGAACATGGAGAGTCTCAGGGAGCCCTCGACAATTCCCCAGAGGGAGCCATCCGGGAGGCGGACAGGCGCGCTGATGGCTACTATGGGATCTGAGCCAAAGCCACGCCCGAGGAAGACATCGGAAATGAAGGCTTTTCCGGTTTGGAGCGGGGTTTGCAGGTAGTCACGGTCAGAGATGTTGACGTCGGGTTGGACCGGGGTGGTGGGTTGGGTTTGTTGCAGGGACATGCCGTGGAGGTTGCCGTCGATGTCCGCGGTGAGCATGGTGAGGAAGTCGGGGTAGGTGGAGTGCCAGTGTTGGAGCCAGCGGTTGTGGTTGGAGTTGGAATTATCTTCGGTAGTTGTGAGGGTAGTGGCCAGTGCTTCGATGGCGCGCCGGTGGTGGAGCAGGTGGTCCTCGATTTTTTGGGCGACGAAAGCGGCGTCATGTTCGACGTGTTCGAGGGACTCGTCATAGAGGTGGGTGCTCAGGATACGTCCGTAGAAGACGACGAATGAGAGGATGGGGAGGGCTGTGGCGAGGCTATAGCCGCGGGTAAGGGTGACGCGCAGGGGTGGGGTTTGGGAGTCGGTGAGGTGGGGGCAGGCGATTTGTCGGACGGGTTTGAAGCGGAGCAGGAGGTCTGCTCCGGCGACGGCGAGGAGGCTGTTGAGGGGTTGTTTGACGAGGATGGTCCAGGAGGTGAGGTTGGGCAGCTTGAGGATGAGGAAATAGAAGATGGCTACCATGGGCATGCCGATGGCGGCCCAGTAGAGGAGGTCGGCGGCGAAGGCTCCGCGTCGTTTTTGGACGAGCCAGCCGAGGACGAGGCCTTCGAGGCTGAGGCTGATCCAGGCGTAGGGGTGTCCCCAGAGGAGGAGAGTTCTGGCTGAGGCCAGGGTGGCGGCGAGGAAGCCCCAACCGGGGCCGTGTGCGAGGGCGACGATGAAGTAGAGGAGGCCGCCCCAGATGAAGTGGACGCCGGTGAAGACCTCGAGGCCGAAGCCGTTGAGGTAGTAGCCGCCGGCACCGGCGAGGAGTGTGCACAGGAGGGGTCTAGTGCGGGAGGCTGGGGTGTGGTTGACGGGTCTCGTGTTGGATCCGTTCGGGGGTACGGCGTTTATCATTGAGCGGCTCGACCCTGAGGTGGGTGGGTTGGGAGGTGGCTCTGTGGGGTGGCGTTGGTATGGCGGTCAGGGCGGGTATCGTCGTTGAGCGTATGTATTGGTGGGCGGCGGGAACCCTAGCACCACGGCCGTGGGGCTGTCACGTTTCCTGTGACGGTAGCATCCCTAGGGCATGAGGGTGGGGTCAGCTCTCTTCCTTATTCCGGTAGAGCGTCCATTTTTCCTGGGCGATACGGGTGAGGCAAAGGAACTCTGTGTTGCCGGGCGCCTTGGGGTGCAGAGGGATTTTGAGAGTATGTTCGGCTTTGCTGACTGCGGTTGTGGGGCGTTCGTGCTGGAGGTCTTTCACTTGAAGCCAGTTGGAGAATTCGGGGAGGGATTTTACGCGTTTGAGGACTTCTTCGAGGGAGCAGGACTCATCATCGTTGAGGCCCATTGTGGGTGCGAGTGGGCGGAGTTGCTGCAGTTGGTCTGCGATTTCCCGCAGGGCAGCGGTCCGTTTGCGTGAAATGGAGGAAAGCGACGTCACAAATTTGTAGGTTAATCTGCGTACAGCCCGATTGGCAGCTTGTTTAAACTGGGCCGGGTTTGGATGCAAGCGCCAAGCGGGAAGCGCGGAGGGCGGAGGGCGGAGCGCCAAGCGGGAAGGGCAGAGCGCTGAGGGCTGAGGGCTGAGCGCTGAGGACTGAGGGCTGAGGGCTGAGGGTGGAGGGGGCTGAGATCACGGAGGCGTGCTCAGGTTGATGGTAGGAAACTCCGAGGCACTGAAGCTCAGGCAGGGGTCAACCGGCTTGGGGCCAGTCGGGCTGGGTGGCTTGGAGGATTTCGAGGATGGCTTGGCGTTCTTCGGCTGGCAGGTGGTTGAAGGGTGGTTTGGGTGTGGGGCATGTGAGGATGGTGAGGAGGCTGAGGTAGAGGCTGTCTTTGAGTTGTGGGGGGAGGTAGGAGAAGGCCTGGGAGTGGATGAGGTAGCTGCAGCGGTATTGGAAGAGGCGGGTTTTCAGGTTCAGGTCTTTGAGGCTGCGGTTTTTGGGGTCTGGTTTGCGGTTGGATTGGAAGGCGGCGGGGAAGTCTGGATTGCCTTGGATGCCTTGAGGCGGGAGGGGGGCTTCATTGACGAAGAGCAGGGCTTCGAGGATGCGTTGGGTTTCGCTTTGGACGACTTTGAGGGCGGTGCCGGTTGGGGTGTTGGAAACGGGTTCGCCGAGTTCTTTTTGGAGGGATTGCTGGTAATGCATCCAGCGACGGACGCGGAGGGCGCCTTCGGCGAGGCGGTTATGCACCATGACCTGATGTTCAAGGATCATGAGGGCGAGGACATCGCTATCGGGTCTGGGGTAGCGTGAGGTGGTGAAGAGGTGGCTAAGGTTGGTTAGGTTGGCACCATTTTCGCGGTTCAGGAGGGAGGCGTATTCGAGGTTAGCGTTAGCGGTGACATTACCCATGTGGCGGGCGTCTCCGTGGTGGCCGGTGACGTACCAACCTCCCCAGCGTTCTTCGAGGGGGCTGGTGTGGTCGGTGAGGAAGCTGCCGGCGTTGCCGATGGGTTCTCCGGTGGCATCGGGGAAGATGGAGCGGACGATGAGGGCTGGCCATTGTCGGGTGAGGGGGCCGGCGTGGCAGGTGAGGCAGGATTCGTCGCGGTGGAACTGGAGTTTACTGGAATCGGGGCGGGGGTTGAGGCTGTAGAAGGCGAGTCCGAGGGAGGGGTCGGAGGACGTGGCTTCGATGAGGCCGCCGGGGACCCAGCCGAGGTAGAGGTCATCGGAGAAGAAGAGTGCGCGGGGGTTTTCGGGGGAGATGCGGCGGCGTTGGAGGCTGGTTTTGGAGAACAGCAGGACTTGGGTATCGGGGGAGACGTGGAGGGTATGGAGGCAGTTTTCGAGGGTGTCTTTGTCTGTGGCACCGAGCAGGGTGAAAGTTTCGTGGTTGATGGAATGCTGGAGGGTTTCGATGGCGTTGGTTGCCGGGGTTTGGGAGTAGCGGATTGGGGGCAGTTCGTATTCGGGTATGCCTTGGGCGGAGGGCGTGAGGGGCAGGGTGGGCAGGAGGATGAGGAGCAGGCCGATTCCCGGGGGGCGGTGGTGTTTGGGGAGTCTGGTAGATCGGGGTGAGGTTGTGGTCATTGGAAGACGTTGGCGTTGGGGTCCCCTTGGGAGATCAGGTAAGCGATGAGGTCGAGGATTTCCTCGCGGTTGAAATAGTCGAGCAGGTTGGGTGGCATGAGGGAGGTGGTGGAGGGTTGGATAGATTCGATTTGGTTGTTGGGGATACGGACGAGGTTGGCGGGGTTGAACAGGTCATATTTGAGGATTACTGCGTCGTCGGTGTGGTCGCCGATGCGGCCGGTGTAATCTTCGCCGTCGAGTGTGATCACCTGGGTGGTGGCGTATTGATCGGAGATGACCTTACTGGGTTGGAGGATGGATTCGAGGAGAGTTTGGAGGTCGAAGCGGGCGGCGACTCCGGTGAGTTCGGGGCCGGTGAGTCCGCCTTGGCCGCGGAAGCGGTGACATTTCAGGCACATGGCTTGTGCGAAGACGGATTGGCCCTGGTTGAAGTTGCGTTGGTTGAGGTTGGTTTGGAGGTTGGGGAGGAGGTCTGACGGGGTCCATTCCCTGACGAAGCTGCGTTGGTGGAGTTGGTCGAGCGGTGAGGGTGGGGGTGGTGCGTGGATTAGGGGGTGGAGTAGGGTAAGGGTTTTCTGGTTTTGTTTGCTGAGGATTTCGTTACGGATGGACATGAGGTATTCGGCGAACGTGACGCCACCTCCTTGGGACATGGTTTGGTTGTGCCATTTGAGGTAAGCCTCGAGCTGGGAGGGGGACCACATATCGCCGGGGAGCGTTCTTAGATTGAGTGCGTAGTGGAGGGCTTCCTCTTGGGTGAGCGCGTTGGTCATGGCCCTGAGGGATTTTGCGAGGACGGAGGGTGACTGGAGGAAGGTGAGGATCGTGGACAGGTCACGGTTCAGCTCGAATGTGGCAGCGGGGAAGAAGGGGTCGAGCTCTTGGATGAGGGCGTTTTGGTTTGCTGGGGTTGGCGGGTTGAGGCGGCAGAGGGCGACTGTGAGCACGCGGAGTTTTTCGAGTTGGAGCGGGGCGGGGAGGGATGGGAGGGGAAAGCGTTGGAGGGCCTTGAGGAGTATGCTGGTTGCGTTGGTGGGGGCACAGCGGGCGGTGGCGAGGAGGGCGGCCATGGCTATGCGGGGTTGAGTTTCCTGGAGTGCGTTGGTTAGCCACTTTGAGGCGGGCTGGTGTTCGATGGCGATGCGTGCGGCGAAGCGGATGTGGCGGTCGGGGTGGTTGAGCAGGGGCCAGGCGAGGGGGAGGACGGAGGGGTGTTTGACTTGGTGGAGCTTTTCCAGGGTGTGGCGGAGATCTCGATGGCTGCCGGGATCGGGTTG
>JBJOII010000061.1:0-23810 GCA_046047235.1 Verrucomicrobiota bacterium
GACCCCGCCCACATCGCGATACCCAGGGTGCCCAAACCCTCCGGAGAACCCAGACATTCCTCCAACAACGCTGGATTCCCGTCCATCTCCTCAAACCCCAACTCCGCATCTTCGCTTGGCACTCGCATAACAAAACGGCGACCCTGAACACACCGCCGCATCAGGCGGGGAACTTAGCGATCACTACCCCAATCGCCAAACCAAAAACCCGATACAACCAACTCCATTCCCAACCTGCCAAACCCGACGCCGACTGTTGCACTCCATCCGGCTTTGAACTAGCCTGCGATCCTCAACGCATGCGTCGACGCCTACTCAGTCTCTGCCTCAGCACCGCTGGGCCCATCGCTCTGCTGCTCGTGAACGCATTCTCTGCCGAGCCCGCCGATGCCCCCCCGGCAGCGGCCGCCCTGACGGTCACAGTCACCGGCATCCGCTCGGACAAGGGAAAAATGCACTACGCGCTGTTTAACGACCCCAAAGGCTTTACCGACCACGCCATCGACGGCACCGCAGTCATGATTGAGGCCGGCAAAGCCGAGTGGAAAATCAAGAAGCTCGAGCCCGGTGAATACGCCATTGCCTGCTTTCACGACGAAAACGACGACGGCAAGTTCAACCAGAATTTCATCGGCATCCCCCTCGAGGACTACGGCTTCTCAAATGAAGCGCGGGCGGGTTTGGGCCCGCCCGCGTGGAGCAAAGTCGTCTTTAAGGTCAGCCCCGGAGAAAACCAGATCCTGATCCGGTTTAAGAAGCGCTGACCTCGAGCAGCCCGGGGCTACTCAATCTCGAGCAGTTCAACCTCGAAAATCAGGGTGCTGTTCGGCCCGATCTCCCCACCGGGACTGCGCTCACCATAAGCCAGCTCAGCCGGAATCGTCAGCTTCCACTTGTCACCCACCTTCATCATCTGCAGGGCCTCCACCCACCCCTTGATAACCCCGCCAACCGGAAAGGTCGCCGGCTCACCACGCTCAATGGAACTGTCAAACACAGTGCCATCAATCAATGTGCCGTGGTAGTGCACGGAAACGGTGTCCTCAGCCTTGGGGCTCGCACCCGCTCCGCTCTTGATCACCTCATATTGCAGACCGCTCGCCGTGGTCTTCACACCGGCCTTCTTGCCGTTCGCCTCCAAATAAGCCGCTCCCAGCTTCAGATTCTCAGAAGCTGCTGCTTTCGATTTCTCCGCCACCTTGGCCATCACAATCTCTCGAAATGCCGTGGTCGCCGCCCGCAGCTCAGCATCCGTCATTCGCGCATTCCCTGCGGAGGCATCAGCAAAACCAGCCGTCAAGGCCTGCACGTCCACTTCAACCCCCTGACGCTTGAAGTTCGCAGCAATGTCAGCCCCAATGGCATAGCTTCCCTTCTGCTCCACAGTCTCCAACGCAGGCTTCTGCTGGGCCACCACAGGTAAGGCCACAAGCGCAGCCGCCAAAATCGTACAGGTTTTAAAAATCACAGGTAAAAAGCGATCTAGTCGCAATATGGTTTTTGATTTGGTTCAGCTCCCTTCTGGCATCTGCCCAAGGGAAAAGGCGGACACTGGAGGCACCCACCCTCAGGGTCAAGCAAATGCTCCACCCCCGCACAGGGCAGGGGAGACCTTGTGCTCCAGCTAACGTCGTGTAAAACACACCGGACCGTGCAAAACACCCCGCAAGTATTCCACCCCAATCCGACGGCTCAATTACGCCGCTTCCCCCAGCTCCTAAGGCTGGGCCTCAGCCTGATCATGACCGGCATGGCCAGCCACAGCGCCCGGTTGGAACTCGAAGTCGTTGATGCCCACACCGGTAAACCCACCGCCTTCATCGCCTCAATCACCCAACCCGACGGCCACGCCATCAGCGCCTCCACCGGCTTCCCCGCCGGCTTCCGCGCCAACGGCTCGCTCTCTCTCCCCCTGCCTAACGGCACTTATCGCATCCGGGTCACCCGCGGCCCGGAAACCCGGGCCGTCGACACGCAGGTCAGCCTGTCAGGCACCAATGCCCAACACCTCACCCTCGCCCTGCAGAGGTTCGTCAACCTCCGCCAACGTGGATGGTTCAGCGGCGATAGCCACGCCCACATGATCCACGGCGAACGCACCATACCCGTGAACTTCGATGATGTCTCGCTAGCCGCGCACTCGGAAGACCTCCAATACCTCTCCCTCTCCCATGCATGGACTCTCGACAACGCCACACCAGAAAGACTGGCGGCAGAGCTTCAGCCCCGCTCATCCCCCCATTGCCAACTGACCTGGAATCTGGAAGCCCCCAAGAACTACTACCTCGGGGACGCCGGCCGCTGCCTAGGCCATTGCTGGAACCTCGGCCTGAATGGCCGAACTGCGGACAACCAAAACGTAATCAACCTCCTGCTCGCCGCCAGCGCTCCGGATTACGCCAGCACCAAGCCCACATTCGCAAATTTCGAATCCCATCACCTCATCCACCAGCAGCATGGAGCCGTGTTCTACTCCCACCCCGCACGCTGGTGGATCGGCCCCTGGGGAGGGAAGGGTGGCTACCCCAAGGAGGAGAAAAAACGGATCTCCAACCTCGCAGCGGAACTTCCGCTGGATACGCTGATCGGTCCCACCTACGACGGCATCGATGTCATCACGAGCGCAGGGGAACTCGGCGCCAATGAACAGGCTCTCCAGATCTGGTATCTCCTCCTCAACCACGGTTACGAGCTCGCCGCCACCGGATCCTCCGATGCCTGCTTCGATCGGGCAGGGGGCGCGGTGCCCGGCAGTGTACGCACCTACTCCTACCTCACCGAACCATTCAGCCTCCCGGCCATTACCCGAGCCACCGCAGCCGGCCACACGTTCGTCACCACCGGACCGCTTCTCGTCGCTTCGCTCAACAACCAGCCGCCCGGTTCAACGCTCCCGGTCTCACCCAAACCCGCAAACCTCCAAATCGAAGCATGGGCCTCCGGCTCTGCCACAAATTCTCTGGACCGCATCGAAGTGGTGCGAAACGGCAAGATCCTGCATCGCTTCCAGGTCGCCCCGCACCAAACCCACTGGTCCACAAACACACAACTCAGCCTGGCCCAGCCAGGCTGGTTCCACATCCGCGCCTACGCCTCCGGTTCCCCGGCACAACAACGTGCCTTCACCGGTGCCTTCTACTGCAGAAACCCGGATTACTCCAAACCCCAACCCACCCCCGCCAAAGCACACATCCAAATCCTCGACGCCAAAAGCGGCAACCCCATCACAGGCCAGGTCACAGAAGTCCAATTCAAGCCCGCCACGCCCAGCGACCACGCCTCCCACAAGGTGCCCACCTCAGGCCTAACTCTCACTTTCAACGCAACCCGACGCCTCCGGGCCGAAGCCGCCGGCTACCAGCCCCAAACTCTCAGCCCCATCCTCGATTACCCGACTCTCCTGAACAAAATCACTTCAACCACCGCAGAAGACCTCCTCAATTGGGAAACCTACGACGAAACCCGCAAACTCCTGGGCACGATTGCTCTCACTTTCCAACTCATCCCAACTCCCTAAGAACAGGACTTTTGTTTCTTTCCCGCTCTCGCTACGGTCCCGTCCCAATGCGTGTCGAAATCTGCGTCGATTCAGTCGAAGGAGCCCTCGCAGCCCAAAAAGGCGGAGCCCAACGGGTCGAACTCTGTGACAACCTCATGGAAGGGGGCACCACCCCCAGCCTGGGCATGGTCAGAATCCTCCGCCCCCAATTGCACATCGGCCTGCATGTCATGATCCGCCCCCGCGGAGGCGACTTCCTCTACTCCCAGTCCGAATTCGAAGTCATGCAGGAAGACATCCGCATCGCCCGGGAAGCCAAAGCCGACGGCGTGGTCTTCGGCCTGCTCCTGCCGGATGGCTCCATCGACCTGGACCGCACCCGCGCCCTCATCGAGCTCGCACGCCCCCTCCAGGTCACCTTTCACCGGGCCTTCGATATGTGTCGCAACCCCATCGAAGCCCTGGACCAACTCATCGCCTTAGGCGCAGACCGCCTGCTGACTTCCGGCCTCGAAGCCTCCTGCCTCGAAGGTGCCCCCATGCTCGCCGAACTCCAAAAGCACGCCGCCAACCGCATCATCATCGCCGCCGGCGGCGGCATCACCCCCAACAACGTCAAACGCATCGTCGAGGCAACCGGAGTGGAGGAAGTCCACCTCTCCGCCCGCAAATCCCGCGAAAGTGGCATGACGTTCCGCAACGGAAGCTGCTTCATGGGCGGCACGCTCCGCCCGCCGGAATTTAGCCTAAAAATGACGGACAGCGGCACAGTCCAGCAGGTCATCGAACAATTCTCCTGAACCACACCAATCCATCGACCCACTCCCATGCTGAATACCCGATCCATCCTCCCGGTCGCCAGCCTGCTGCTGAGCTCACTCCTTGCAACAACAGCCAGTGCAGCAGATACCCCCCGACCTTTCCTCCACCCTCTCTTCTCCGATAACATGGTCCTCCAAAGGAACCAGGAGATACCCGTCTGGGGATGGACCACTCCAGGCCAAAAGATCTCCGCCCGCATACAGGACCACACCGCCTCCACGGTCGCCAATCCGGCCGGCCGCTGGGAACTGCACCTCCCCAAAATGCACCACGGCGGCCCCTACGAACTCAGCATCCAGGGCCCCAGCTCAATCACACTCACAAATATCCTCATCGGCGACGTCTGGCTCTGCTCCGGCCAATCCAACATGGAAATGGGCATCGGGGAGGTCAGAAACGCCAAGGATGAAATCGCCCGGGCCCGTTACCCCCACATCCGCCTCCTCAGTATCCCCAAAAAGATCGCCTCCGAACCTCAGGATACCTTCAGCGGCAGATGGAAAACCTGCACCCCGGAAAACATCGTTCAGGGCGACTATAACGGATTCTCCGCCGCAGGCTTCTTCTTCGGCCGCGATCTCCATATGGAACTCGGAGTCCCGATTGGACTCATCGACTCCACCTGGGGCGGCACCGTCGCGGAAGCCTGGACCAGCGCCTCAGCACTCCAGGCCATGCCCGACTTCAAACCCGCCGTCACCCGCCTCGAAGAAATCCGCACCGCCCTCGCCAACGGCACGCTGGATTGGGACCAACTACAACAACAATGGTTCGAGGCAGCAGATCCCGGCACATCTCAACTGAATTGGGCCAACCCCGAACTCGACGCCTCCAACTGGTCCACGACCTCTATCCCCAGCTACTGGGATGACACCGAACTCGGCAGCTTCGACGGAATCGTCTGGTTCCGCCGAGAATTCACGCTGCCCGATAATTGGGACGGACAGGAAGCCTACCTCCACCTCGGCCCCGTCGACGACCGTGACGCCACCTTCATCAATGGAACACTCGTCGGTACCACCGATATCCCCAACCCCGCCCGTGAATACAAGATCCCCGCAAACACACTCCGCGCCGGCCGCAACGTCATCGCCGTCCGCGTCCTCGATACCGGGGGCAGGGGAGGTATCTACGGCAAACCCGACCAACTCCACCTCGACGGGTCCGGAACAGCCCCGCTCCCCAGTGTAAATCTCGCCGGCACCTGGCAATATCACAGGGGCCCGGCCCTGTCGGAAACCGGCCAGCCACCCCGCAAACTCGACTCCAATCCCAATGAAGTCACCGTGCTATACAACGGCATGATCGCCCCCTTGCTGCCATTCCCAATCCGTGGCGCCATCTGGTACCAGGGCGAATCCAACGCCAACCGCGCCGCCCAATACCAGCGCCTCCTCCCCACCATGATCCAGGACTGGCGCAACCGCTTCAACGTCGGGAACTTCCCCTTCCTCATCGTCCAACTCGCCAACTTCATGGCACCAGACCAACAACCCGCCGAATCCGATTGGGCCGAACTCCGCGAAGCCCAGTTCCTGACGACCCAGACTACCCCCAACACAGCCCTCGCCCTCGCCATCGATATCGGCGAAGCCAATGACATCCACCCCCGTAACAAACAAGAGGTCGGACGCAGGCTCGCCCTCGCCGCCCGCGCCCTCGCCTATAACCAGGAAATCCCCTACTCAGGACCTGTCTTCAGCTCAATGCGCCGCCATAGCTCAGCCCTCCACCTCCGCTTCAACCATACCCACGGAAGCCTCAACTCAGGAAAGGACGCCGAGTTGCACGGTTTCGCCATCGCAGGCGCCGATGGCAAATTCGTCTGGGCCAACGCCCGCATCAACGGTCATGAAGTCGTCGTGGAATCACCCGAGGTCCCCGAACCGGTAAATGTCCGTTACGGATGGGGCAATAACCCCGCCTGTAACCTCTATAACCAGGCCGGCCTGCCCGCGGTGCCCTTCCGCACGGATCACCCCGAGTAACCCCCGACACCCCCCCGGCCATGCAGCGCCTCTCCTGTATCTTCCTCAGCCTGTGCCTCCTGATACTCTCGGGGCATCCAGGTCTGCTCGCTTCCGAGGAACCGGCCGACCCTCCAGCCACGGAAGCGGAACCACCCACCCCGGAGCCACCCCCCGAAGAGCCCGCGGTTGACCCCCGTGAACAAGCGCTCGCCACGCTCGCCGAAGCCGCCGCCACCGGCTCCCTCGCCACCCAAAACCTGCTCGAACTCATCGCCGATACCACCGCCCCGGCAGACCTCAGAAACCGCGCGGTGCTCGCCCTCGCTCAAATCGGCCTGAATACCACCGAACAAGCCGAAAAACTCTTCGCACTGCTGGCCGATCCCCAAGTCGATTTCGACCTGCGCTGGACCATCCTCATGGCCTTCTCCAGCCACACGCAATGGCAGGACCAACTGCTGCCCGTCCTCCAGCAAATCGTAGCGGGCAACACCCAACCGCTCCCGCTCCGCCAACAAGGCTGGCAAACTCTCCGCCAATACCCAAACAACCCCGCAACCAGAACACTCGCTCTCCAGCTGCTGGCCTCCACCCACACACCCGCCGAACTAAAAACAGCATCGCTAGACCTCATCAAAACCAACCCACAACCCCCGGACAGCGAGGTGGAGGAAATCACTCGCCTCGCCACCGACAACACCACAGATCACAGCCTCCAACTCCAACTCCTCCAGACACTGGCCGGATGGCAAACCGCAGCACGCCCCGCCATCCCAACGCTCGTCACGGAAGTCGCCAACCCGGACGCACCCACAGACCTGCGCCTGGAAGCCATGCGCACGCTAACCGCTATCGGCGACATCGGCCCCGTCACCGCCTACCTGGCACCTGTTCTCCTCCAAACCAACGCCCCCTTGGCCCTCCGCCAGGCAATTGCCCGCCTGCCCGAACTCCGTAATCAACCACTCCCAGGATCCCCCTCTGACTGGGCCCAATTAACTCTGGATGACTCCCAACCCTTGGCCGCCAGAAAACTCGCCCTCCTTGAACTCTGTTCACGCCCCCCCTCCGAACTTCACTCCACCGGCACGGAAATCAGCCGCACTCTCCTGCTCCAACCACCGCAAGATCTCTCCCTCCGCCTCATCGCCGCAGACTACCTCAAACAGGCCACCCCCGGTGACGACCGCTCCTGGACGCTGATTCTCGAGCGTGCAGAGGACCCCAGTGAACCCCAGAAACTCCGCTCAGCCGCACTCAACACTCTGGCCGAACAAAGCCGTCACTGGGTCGCCCCCCCAGATAGCCTCACACGCCCCCAACTCCTCTCCAACCTCTCCAATGCCAGGATCCTCGCCGAACGCGCCGAAGCCATCACAAAAAGCCTCCCCGATACACAACCAGACCTCGACGCCATCCTCCAAAACCTCGCGCTTCTAAATGCAGAATGGCGCTCCCGCCCCTGGGACCGACTCGCCTACTTCACCTCCACTCACCCCATCTGGACCCTCCTCCTCGTTCTCCTGCTGCTCACCTTTGCGGTCGTTACGGCCAAGAAAGCCAAAGTTTACCTCCAACCCGTCCGCGTCGCACCAGAACCATCCGCAATCTCGCCCAATGACGCGCCCGTTGTCGTTCCCGGCTACCTCCAGAACCTCCTCAACGAACTCCTGGCCACCGACAACCCGGAACGCTCCTCCGTAGTTGATCACCTCCGCCAACACGCCAACGAACTCAACCCTGCCGTCCCACAACTGCTGGAAGCGCTCCAAAATGAAGCACTGGACCTGGACCTCCGCTTCGCCGCGCTCACCGCACTCGGCATCCCGGATGCCCTGCCGGATCACGCAACACAGGCGATCTCCCAGGCAGCCCATAACGCAGAAGACCCGGTGTTCTTCCGCCTGAAAGCCCTCGAAATCACCGCCAGAACCTCCCGACAACCCTCACAGCTAAAATCCCAGCTCGCTCAGTTCTTCCTGAACCCAACCGAATCCACGCTCATCCGTAACAGGGCAGGGGACCTGCTCCTCACGCTCGGTTCGTTGCCCCGGGAACTCAAAAGCCAACTCAACGACGCAAAGGATGAAAACCTCCCCCCGGAACTCCATGCCGTCCTGAAGAAGCTTCTCCCCTGAAACAACCCCGGCCTCTCAGTTCCCACTCCACCCCAAAAACCGCACCCCTAAACAAGCCAGCAGCCCCGCAGGGCGTCAGGAATCCCCGCGGGGCCGCAGCGCCGACATCCTTGACCAGCTCCAGCATGCCGACATCAGACATCTGTCGCAGATAGTGTGCCGCCTCAGTTCTGAGAAACACGCCCCGGTGTTGCATCCCACCACCGCATAACCGTATCAAATCCATATGATCCAACGACCCCTCGGCCCCTCCCAAATCCAAGCCTCCTGCATCGGCCTCGGCACCTGGGCCATCGGCGGATGGATGTGGGGCGGCGTAGAAGAACAAGAAGCCGAACGCGCCATCCGCACCGCCATCGACCACGGCATCACTCTCATCGATACCGCCCCGGCCTATGGCTTCGGTCGCTCGGAGGAAATCGTCGGCCGGGCAATACGCCCCATCCGCGACTCAATCGTCCTCGCCACAAAATGCGGCCTCGTCTGGGATCGCACCGACGGCATCTTCCACTTCGCGAGCGATGACCATGGCGCCAACCCCGAAGGCCACCGCCGAATCCATCGCTACCTCAATCCCCAGTCCATCCGGAAAGAGGTGGAAACCAGCCTCCGCCGTATGCGCACAGACTGGATCGACCTCTACCAAACCCATTGGCAGGACGCATCCACTCCAGTGGAAGACACCATGCTCGAACTCCTCAAACTCAAGCAGGAAGGGAAAATCCGCGCCATCGGCGTCTGTAACGCCAGTTCGAGCGACATGCAACAGTATCGCACCACCGGCCAGCTCGACACAGACCAGGAAAAATACAGCATGCTCGACCGTGCCATCGAAGCAGACCAACTGCCGTTCTGCCAAAACCATGACCTCGGCGTCCTCGCCTACTCGCCCCTCTCCCTCGGCCTCCTAACCGGAAAAATCTCCTCCAACCGACAATACGGACGCGGCGACCTGCGCCCTTCAAAACCACGGTTCGCACCCGAGTTCCTCACCAAAGTGGACCGTATGCTGCACGACCTCCTCCCCACCGCCAAAGACCTCAGCCTAACTCTCTCCCAGCTCGTCATCGCCTGGACACTCGCCCAACCCGGAATCACCCACGCCCTCGTCGGAGCCCGCCGACCCGAACACGCCATCGAAAACGCCGGCGGCGGCAGAACGCTCGACAACCCCACGCTGGAACGTATCAACACCGTCCTCGCAGAACATAACCTCACCGCGCCCAACTAAACCCGCACCCACTGCCAGCACTCACGGTCTGTTGCCTCCCTGCCAGAGCAGCCCAGCCAAACCACCCTCACTCGTCCCCGTAATCCTGCTCCTCCTCAACCTCGTTCGCCCGATACAAAACCAGCACGTTCCCCACACGCATAATCATGTGACTGCCCGACCGCTCCGCAATCTCCGGCGCCATCACCTTCTTCTGGTCCTTGAACCCGTCAAATTTCACTTTGACCAGCTCATGATCCCTCAAGGCCTGATCCAGCGCTGCATAAAAGGCGTCGCTGGCGCCAGCCTTGCCTACCCATACAACCGGATCCAACCGCTGGGCCCGTCCCTTCAGCTCCCGTAACAACGCTCCTCGTGGTGCCTCGCTCATACTCCTCAATCCTCCGAAAACAGATAATCCAAATCAGCCTTCGACAGGCTCCGGGCAAATCCTTCCTCGCCCAATACATCCGAAATAGTCTGCGCCTTCGATTGCTGCAGCTCCCAAATCTTCTCCTCCACCGTCCCCGGGGTAATCAACCGATACGCATTCACGGTCCGCGTCTGACCAATCCGGTGCGACCGATCAATCGCCTGCGCCTCAACCGCAGGATTCCACCACGGATCATACAACACGACATAACTCGCCGTCGTCAGGTTCAACCCCGTGCCCGCCGCCCTCAAACTCAACAGGAATACCCCCGCATTGGGATCGCTCTGGAATGCACTCACCACTTCCTGACGGTTCTTCGTCTCCCCGGTCAGGATATGGGTCGGAATCTGCCGCTCCTTGCACTCCTTCTCCAACAACTCAAGCATCTGCACAAACTGGCTGAACAACAGGACCTTCTGCCCCTCCGCCAACAATGGCTCAAGCAACTCAAACAAGGTCTCCGTCTTCCCCGAAACGGAATCGTTCCCCACCAACACCGGATGACAACAGATCTGCCGCAAGCGCGTCAGCGCCGCCAACACGTGAATCTTCGACTTCGCCACACCCTTCTCGGCAATGGTCTGCATCACCTTGTCGCGGCTCCGCCGCAACTCCGCCAAATACAGCTTCTTCTGCAGCTCGCCCAACTCACAATCACGCCGTATCTCAATGCGATCCGGCAAGTCCTTCGCCACCTGCTTCTTCAAACGACGCAACATCAACGGACGTATCTTGGCCGCTAAACGCTTCCGCGCCAGCTTCTGCCCAACCGCCGCATCCTCACCAGCACTCTTGGGCTCATACACCTCCGTAAACTGCGCCTGACTGCCCAGATAACCCGGCTGCACAAAGTCGGCAATGCTCCACAAATCCAGCATCCGGTTCTCCAACGGCGTTCCCGTCAGCGCCAAACGCAACTCGCTCTGCAACTGCTTCACCGACTGCGTCACCTGGGCCGTGGGATTCTTGATGAACTGCGCCTCATCCAGAATGATCGCCTTGAAATCAAACTTCTGCAGCTCCTCCAAATCCCGGCGGAGCAGGGCGTAGTTCGTCACAATCAGGTCATGCTCAGGAATCTGCCCGCGCAAATTGTGCCGCGCCGATCCACTCTCCAATACCAAAACCTTCAGGTGAGGTGTAAAACGCTGCGCCTCACGCTGCCAGTTGTGCAGCACCGACGCCGGACAAATCACCACCGACGGCTTCGACTTCCTCCCCGCCTGATCCTTCAACCACGCCACCCACGACAAAGTCTGCAGGGTCTTACCCAAACCCATGTCATCAGCCAAAATCCCGCCCAGCCGCAACCGCGCCAGATGACAAAGAAAATCAAACCCGGCCTTCTGATAAGGACGTAACTCCGCCTGAACACTCCGCGGCAAGGAAGTGGCCTTCACACCCTTGAACGACGCCAACCGCTGCCTCAAGGCCTTCGCCTGACGCCCCTTAAACTGCCCCAATACCTCCTCATCCAAATGCGTCGCCTGCAACATCCCCACCTTCTGCTCAACCGGCACCAGACCGTCCAACCCCAGATCCGCCATCGTCTCCTGCGCCTTCTCCACCGCCTCAGCATCCAACTGAACCCACCCCCCGTCCGGTAACTTCACAAAACGCCCGGACGCAGTCGTCAAACGCTGCAAATCCGCCGGACTCAACTTCATTCCCTCTTGCTCCCACTCAGCCGATACCGACAACCAGTCAATGCCACTGCCATGCAACACCAGCTTCGGCTTCAGCCGCTTCGGCGAAAGGAACAATCGCTGAAATGCCGGATTGCCCAGATACTCCGCCTTGTCCGGCCGATCCCCCCAAGCCTGCGCCACCGAACCCAAAAAACGCTCGTTCGCATCACCCACCCACAACCCCGGCTCAGGCGTAAACCAGTCAAACCGCTTCAACCAATCCACCGCCGGCCCCAGTCGCGGATCATCCAGAATCTCCGGCCGATCCTCACTCTTGCCCACCTCGTCCGCCTGCCACTCATGGCCCGTCCACGACCAGGTCGTCTTGCCCCGGTCGCTATACGCCATCAGCCGAACCCGAATCACCTCATCCACCAGCTCAAAGATGAACTTCGGCACCGCCGTGTGCACCACGCAAATCCCATCCCACTCACTGCCACTTCGCTCACCCGTCTTCCGCAAGTGCGCCAGCAACCGATGCCCCAACACCCGCACAGGTACCGCCGGCTGCTCCCTCCAATAATCCAGCAGCGCCGTCGGCGGCATCTTCCGGATCAAATAAAACCGGCTCCCGGTCAACAGCATCGAGGGCGGCCCCACAAAGAAACGCACGTCTCGAATCGGAACCTCGCTGCCATCCGGCAACGTCAAATGATGCCCCAAACATAATTCGCCCTCCGCCTTCTCCAGGTTCGGCGCCACCTCAGCCATCTGCCCCTCAAACACCACCCGCTCCGCCTCACCCTCCAGCTCTATGCGCCCGCCATGACCCCACTGCGCCATCCAATGCAATAACTCACCACCTGATAACGAAATCTCAGCAGCCGTTCGCTGCCCGCCATACACCCCGGCCAACCACGTGATAAACGCCCAGTCCTCGCGCGAAAACAACTCCTCCTCGTGCGTGGCCCGATTCGTCAAATCAATCAACTCCTTGATGCTCCGCTCCTTCTCCCCGGCCCGCGGCCGGTCCAGTAACAAACGCACCGCCAGCTGATGCAGACCCGGATGCTCAGGGGAGGGGACCGGCTCAGCCACTACCCGCACCTTCGCCCGCGGCGCATCCAAATGCTCCAAAGGCGCCGGCAATAACCAGCCCTCCAGCTGCTGCGCCACTTCCTGCTCCTTCTCCGCCGCCTCAATCTCCGCAAATCGCTCCAGATTCGCATACGGCGACAACTCCGTCGGCAACGCACGCGCAGAACGCAAAAACAACAGCGCTGTCTCCTCCAACCGACGCTGGCCCGCAGCATTCAACAAACGAGGCCACCAGTCATACGAAGTGAAATCCTTCCGCGAAAGCGACAGCCGCTCAAAGTAATCCTCCAGCAATAGCCAGGACCTCTGCGGATCCTTGCAAGCCGCAAACATCTTCAGCAGTTCGGTGCGCTCAGCAACCGCCTCCCTCGAATCTGCCAGCTCACGACGCAGGTCCGCCAGGGCGCCATACGTCTTGTCCAACACCTGATTGTGTGAATCATACTTCGCACGACCACCCGCCCGCGCCGGTCGACTTGTTTTCCGTGATGCTCTTGCCATACTACTTCGCGACTCAAGGCTTATAGTGTCGCCATAAATTCGAAGTTGTGGTCAATGGAAATACTGCTTCTTCAACAGGAATTAGCGGTCCCAACTCACCGGATAAGCGTGACACACCTCCCACAACGCGGTCCAATCTCCACGAATACCCCAAACCCAAACAGCATCGCTTCATCAGACAACTACGCCAACCATCGCAGACTCCGGCCATGCAGCCCCACGCGACTGAACCATCCAAACCGGCAACCAAACCGGGCCAGCTTTGGAACTCACCCGAGTTCGGGTCCGTCTACGCCGAACACAGCCGCGCCATCTATTACCTGGCCCTTCGACTCCTCAATGACACCGCCCTCGCCGAGGACGCCGTCCAGGACGTGTTCCTGAAAGCCTGGAAGAACTTCCACACCTTCCGCGGTGACTCCGCCATCCGCACCTGGCTCTACCGCATCACGGTCAACCACTGCCAGAACCTCCTCCAAAGTTGGCAAAAACGAAACATCTTCCCCCAAGGTGACGCCACCCTCATCGATACCGCAGGACCAAGCCCACATACCCCACTGCGATTGCTCGAAACCAAGGAACTCGGCGAGGTCATACAGAAATCTCTCGACGCCCTCCCGACGGAATATCGCCTACTCCTGCTGCTCGTCGCCGATGAAGCCCTCAGCTACCAGGACATCGCCACAGTCACGAACCAGTCCGCCGATGCCGTCCGCGGCAAACTCCACCGCGCCAGACGCGCCTTCGCCGAACGCTTCCGCTCCTTCTCTTAATGCCATGGACCACCAACCCAACCACCTCCGCCAAAAGGAAGAGCACCAGACCCGTCTCTCCCAATCCGCCCTCGCCGGCAGCACCTCCGAGTTCCCGTCAGCCGAAGACGCCATCAGGGCAGACCGAAACCAAACTGAACCACCACCATCCCTGGAACAACGCGTGGCCCAGGCCGTCAACCAAACGCCTCCCCCACGCCGCTCCTGGTGGGCACGCCTCTTCGGCAATAAGTAAATCGAACGCCCAACACCCCCACAGAAATCGCCGGGACATTCCACCCGCCATCCCCCTCAAAACCCCCGTCACCATGAACGCACGGATTGAACTCGAAACCCTGATCCGTGCCCGTTACCCCATCCTCTACCTCGTCACCTGGGAGGAAAGCCGCCTCGATGCCTGGATCTCGGAAATAGCCGCCCAACGCCACAAACAGGTCCTCGAATGGTCCTCCACAAACGGCCTCCTTCCTGCCCCCAGCTCCCCAACCCCCAGTCGACGCCGAGACCCGGCCACTCTCGACCCCCTCGCCGCACTGGATCGGGTGATCGACCATGTCGACCCCGCCATCTTCGTGTTTAAGGACCTCCACCCCTTCCTCAACCTCCAACACCCCCAGATCCTCCGCAAACTACGCGACATCTCCAGCATCCTCAAAAGAACCTCCAAGACGCTGCTCCTCGTCTCTCCCGTCGTCCAGCTGCCCGCTGAACTCGAGAAAGACATCACGCTCCTCCACCTCCCACTGCCTAACCGCACCGAACTGGGCCAACTGCTCGATGCCATCATCACCGACGTCAGCCAGGATAACCGGATCACCATCGATCTACCCCCCGACAACCGCGAACTGCTCCTCACCGCCACCCAGGGCCTCACTCTCAGCGAAGCAGAAAATGCCCTCGCCCGTATCCTCGTCCAACACCAGTCACTCTCAGCCATCTCCTCCACCGCAATCCAGACAGAGAAACAACAGATCATCCGCAAGAACGGCCTCCTGGAATATTGCGAGCCCGCCACCACTTTCGACGACGTCGGCGGCCTCACTCAACTCAAGGACTGGCTCAGGAAACGCAAAGCCGCCTTCACGGAATCTGCCCAGGCCTTCGGACTCCCGGCGCCCAGGGGCATCCTCCTGCTCGGAGTACAAGGCTGCGGCAAAAGCCTCTGCGCCAAAGCCGTCTCCAACCTTTGGCAACTACCCCTCCTGCGCTTCGATATCGGCCGAATGTTCGGTAGCTATATCGGTTCCTCCGAGGAAAACGTTCGCCGCGCCATCAGCATCGCCGAGTCCGTCGCCCCCGCCATCCTCTGGATCGACGAAATGGACAAGGCCCTCGCCGGCAGCCAGGGCTCCGCCGCACAAGACGGAGGAACCACCGCCCGCGTCTTCAGCACTCTCCTCACCTGGCTCTCGGAAAAACAAGCCCCGGTCTTCGTCGTCGCTACCGCCAACAACGTCCAACACCTCCCCGCAGAGCTACTCCGCAAAGGCCGGCTCGACGAAATCTTCTTCCTCGACCTGCCTCAACCCGAGGACCGCCAAAGCATCCTCAAAATCCACCTGCACAACCGCAACCGCAACCCTGCCGCCTTCGAACTGGACGAACTCGCCGCACTCAGCCCGGACTTCAGCGGAGCAGAACTGGAACAAGCGGTCATCTCTGCACTCTATGATGCCTATGACGGCGGCGTCGAACTCACCACCCAACACCTCCGGACCGCCATCACCCAAACCGTGCCCCTCGCCAAAACCATGTCCGAACAAGTCACCCACCTCCGCCAATGGGCTGCCGGGCGTGCCCGCAGTGCAGGCTGACATCCCTCCCTCAACATGAGCCGCTTCCATCACCTCGAATTCGGCGAACCGGAACCCACTCCGAAATGCGCTCCGGCTCAAGCCGGCGAAAACGAATCCTCCTGTATGCACCAGGCCCGCACCCTGTTCGCCGCAGGACACTTCGCCAAAGCCCTCCGCGCCTACGCCAGAACACTCGAATACAACCCCCAAAACGACGAGGCCTGGGCCGGCCAGGTCCGCATGCTCCTCGAATTGCATGAAAATACCGAGGCAATGAACTGGGCCAACCGCGCCCTCGACCAATGCCCGGATTCCGCCGAAGTCCTCGCCGCCAAGGCAGTCGCCTCCGCCAGGGCAGGGGACCCCGCCGCCGCCCTGACGTTCTCCGATGCCTCCATAGCCGCCAATAACCAGCTGCCCTACGCCTGGCTCGCCCGCGCCGATGTCCTCCTCACCCGCAAACAAAAGGGCTTCGATTCATGCTTCGAACGCGCCCTGGCCTGTAGCCCATCCCAGTGGATGACCCGCTGGCTCATCTCCCGCATCCTCCTGCTCCACCAACTCTTCGCCCTCGCCCTCCAACACATCCAGCACGCCCTCGAAACCGGAGCCGACCAGGCCGTGGTCTGGCACCAGCTCGCCGTCTGCCGACTCAACCTCGGCATGCCTGCCGATGCCGCCACAGCCCTCCACCACGCCCGGCAACTCGACCCGGAAATCGTCACCAGCCAGGACCTCGCCAACCTCCAGCAAACCAGCTGGACCAAACGCCTCCTCGGCTGGTGGCGACGCAAACACTCCTGACCAAACATCACCATGAACGTCCCGGATCTCGATCCCTTTCTCCAGGTAGCCTCAGACCTCGCCGCCTCCGATCTCCACCTCATCGCCGATGTGCCGCCCGCCTACCGCGTGAATGGCGAGATCCTCTTCGGTGAAGGACCCGTCCTCACCAGCAGCGCCCTCGCCAACATGACCGCCAGCCTGCTCCACCCCGACCAACAAAAATCCTTCGAGCAGGAATGGGAACTCTGTATCAGTGTCCATCACCCCGTCGCAGGCCGAATGCGAATCACGTTCTACCGACGCAACGGCCACCCGGAAATGAGCATCCGCTTCTCCGGCACCCACATCCCCCCACGTGAAGAACTCGGCCTGCCCCTCAAACTCGACGAGATCGCCCTCAAACCCAATGGGCTGATCCTCATCACCGGCCCCACCGGCTCCGGAAAAACCACCACGCTCAATTACCTCATCAACCTCATCAACCGCGAACGCCGCTGCAAAATCGTCACCATCGAGGACCCCATCGAGTTCGTCCACTCCAACCAGCGCGCCATCGTGGTTCAACAGGAGGTCCTGAGCGATACCCACTCCTTCCACCGCGCCCTCATCCATGTCCTGCGCCAGGACCCCGACGTGATCGTCGTCGGCGAAATGCGCGACCAGGATGCCATCTCCGCCGCGCTGGCCGCCGCCGAAACCGGACACCTCGTCATCGCTACGCTCCATTCCCCCAACGTCACCCACGCATTCGAACGCATCACCGGCGTCTTCGAAGGCAGCCTCCAACGCCAAATCATTATCCAGCTCGCCAATTCCCTCCAGGCCATCATCGCCCAGGACCTCGTGCCCAGCGCCGACCGCACCCGCCGTCTCCTAGCCTATGAACTCCTCGTCGCCACTGGAGCGGTCCGCAACATCATCCGCGAAAACCACAAGCACATGCTCGAAAACGCCATGCAAACAGGCGCCAAGGACGGCATGCAACTCATGGATGCCTCGCTCTTCGACCTCTACTCCCAGGCACTCATCACCTACGACACCGCCTTGAACCGTGCGTTCAACCCGGATCGCATCGCCAAACGCGCCGCCACCGGCAACACATAAGGATCTCCTAAGTGCGTCCTCTGAACCCCCGGAAGCGCCGGTTGGACATAAGCAGACTCCAGTTCCCACCCAACGAACCCAAAGGGCCCAGCCTTCCTCGTCGCATGGAAACGGACACCCCGAAAAGGCTCTACGGACTCACGCACCGGTAGAAACGCGCTCCGGCACCACTCTCTACCCCGGAGGACACTTCAAACCTGCCCGATTCCCCAGCCACCACGGCTCCCAGCTCGTTCCAAACCGCTCCCGGAGCGGCAAGAGCCACGGTCAGCGTCGGGGCATCTACCACCAGATTGGTCACGCCCACGGTCACAACTCCGGTCGCCATACCCCCGTGAACGTCCGATATGGTGTAGGTAAAGCTGTCCGATTCATGGACTCGGCAACCCCCGCTCGCTTGTCGCTGATGTCTCTACCCGGAAGGGATTCCTTAACCGGCGAGGATCGCATCATGGGATTGCGGCTTGGCATTGGCTCGAAAAGGGATCAGTAACGGGGACCGCGATTTCAGTAAACCTTGTTAAGAATGCAAGGCAAACGCCATACGATGAATTGCCGAGTTATAATCGGGTTGTTTTCAAGCCCACAGACCAGCAACCTTGAAAAAAATCAGCTCTATACAGCCTGAGCTAAAGCCCCTTTTAACCATGGCCACCTTTGATATACGCCCCTCGCAGGAATGCCGCTATGACCTCGTATCTCTCGGCGAAGTCATGCTCCGCCTCGACCCGGGAGAAGGCCGCGTCCGCTGCTCCCGCTCGTTCCGCGCCTGGGAGGGCGGGGGAGAATACAACGTCGCCCGCGGCCTCCGACGCTGCTTCGGCCTGCGCACAGCCATCTGCACCGCCTTCGCCGATAACGAAGTCGGCCGTCTCCTCGAAGACTGCATCCTCCAGGGCGGTGTCGATCCATCCTGGATCCGATGGATGCCCTTCGACGGGGTAGGACGTACCATCCGCAATGGCTTGAACTTCACCGAAAGAGGTTTCGGTGTGCGCGGCGCCGTCGGGACCTCGGACCGCGGCCATACCGCAGCATCACAACTGAAACCCGGCGATTTCGATTGGGACGAACTCTTCGGCCGTCAAGGAGTCCGCTGGTTCCACACCGGGGGAATATTCGCCGGACTCTCAGCAACCACCCCCCAGCTCGTGCTCGAGGCGGTTGAGAAAGCCAGATCCCACGGCGTCATCGTCTCCTATGACCTGAACTACCGCCCAAGTCTCTGGAAATCCATCGGCGGACAAAACCAAGCCCAGGCAATCAATCGGGAAATCGCCCGCCACGTAGACGTCATGATCGGCAATGAAGAGGACTTCACCGCCTGCCTCGGCCTGCAGGTCCAAGGGCTGGACCCCCATATCAGCCAAATCGATGTCCAAGCCTTCGAGTCCATGATCAAACAAGCCGTAACCGACTTCCCCAACTTCAAAGCCGTCGCCACCACCCTCCGCACAGTCAAATCCGCCACGCGCAATGACTGGGGCGCCATCTGCTGGCACCAGAATCAATTCCACCGCGCAACAGAAAGACCCAACCTCGAAATCCTCGACCGCGTCGGCGGCGGAGACAGCTTCGCCTCCGGGCTGATCTATGCATTCCTCCAAGGCTACCCAGCAGAACTCGCCGTCCAATACGGCGCCGCCCACGGCGCTCTCGCCATGACCACCCCGGGCGATACCTCCATGGCAACCCTCGCCGAAGTCGAAAAACTCCTCAAAGGCGGCACCGCACGCGTCCAACGCTGACCCCGAGAATCGCAATACAAAGATGACTGCTCCCTTCCGCATCCAAGCCCTCCTCGCGGCCCTCATCCTCACCGCCACCCCACAAGTCCCAGCGGCCACCCCCCCAAATATCCTCGTCATCCTCACAGACGACCAGGGCAGGGGAGACTACTCGGCATTCGGTACACCCGATATCCAAACCCCGGGAATCGACCGCATCTTCCGCGAAGGCATGGACCTCACAAACTTCCGCGCCAATTGCCCGGTCTGTTCCCCCACACGTGCAGCACTGCTCACCGGACGCTACCCCGACCGCGTCGGAGTCCCCGGCGTCATCCGCACCCACCCCGAGGACTCCTGGGGCTACCTGGCGCCTCAAGCGATCCTCCTCCCGGCTTTGCTCAAAAAAAACGGATACCACACCGCCCTCGTAGGCAAATGGCACCTCGGCCTGACCCCCGAGAATACTCCCAACACCCGCGGCTTCGATCATTTCCACGGATTCCTCGGAGACATGATGGATGACTATTGGAATCACCGCAGACACGGAATCAATTACATGCGGCTAAACCAACAGGTCATTGACCCGCAAGGCCATGCCACAGACCTCTTCACCCAGTGGGCCGTAACCTACCTCCGCGAACGACAATCCCACTCCCAACCCTGGTTCCTCTACCTGGCCTACAACGCACCCCACTCTCCCATACAACCCAAAGACGACTGGCTGGCCAAGGTCACGCAACGCCAGCCCGAAATGCAACCCGCACGCGCCAAACTCGTCGCCCTCATCGAACACATGGACGCCGGCATCGCCAAGGTCCTGCAAACCCTCGACGAAACGGACATGGCCCGAAACACTCTCGTGTTCTTCACCTCCGATAACGGAGGCGTCAATGGACTCGGTGCCAATAACGGCCCGTGGAAAAGCGGCAAACAACACGTCTACGAAGGCGGCCTCCGCGTGCCCGCCGCCGTACGCTGGCCAGATCACATCCAGCCCGGCTCAAACTCAGACCTCCAGCTGCTCACCATGGATATTTTCGCCACCGCCTGCCAAGCCGCCCAAACCCAAACGCCCAATCCCATCGAAGGAATCAGCTTCCTGCCCGCTCTACTCGGCCAACCCCAACGCCTCCCAGACCGCCCGCTCTACTTCGTCCGCCGCGAAGGGAACGCCAACTACGGGGGTAAAACCATCGAGGCACTCATCAATGGACCATGGAAAATCCTCCAGGATAGCCCCTGGCAACCCCTGGAACTCTACAACCTGGAGTCCGACCCAGAGGAAACCAACAACCTCCGCGACACCAACCCCGATGTGTTCAGCCAAATGTCAGCCTCTCTCCGACGCATGGTTCAATACGGAGGCCAAACGCCCTGGCAACCCGCACACTAAAGCGCCTGCCTGTTCCTGCGGTCCATAAGACCACGCAGAAGGGCAGGGAAGGGCCCCCAAAAACCTCTACTTCGGCTTCAATTGCGGGAACAGGATCACGTCCCGAATGCTCTCCTGCCCGAGTAGCATCATGCAGAGACGGTCAATCCCAATACCCATCCCTCCAGCCGGAGGCATGCCGTGCTCCAGCGCCGTCAGGAAATCCTCATCCAGCTTCTGCTGCTCACCCCCCGCCTGATGCTGCAACCGCTCCCGCTGCTCAATCGGATCGTTCTGCTCAGTATAGGCAGGCGCAACCTCCTGCCCGTTAATACAACACTCAAAAACCTCCACGGTCGTCGGATCCCCCGGCGTACCCTTCGCCAACGGTATCAGCTCCTTCGGCACGTGCGTCACAAATACCGGGTCAATCAGCGTCGGCTCAATCAGCTTCTCAAATACCGCCTGCGTCACCTCGAAATCCTCGTAGTCAGGCGTGATCTCCGCACCAAGCTGCTCCGCCCGTGCCCGCCTCGCTTCCGCCGTCACCTCAAACCAGTCAGCTCCAGCCTTCTCCCGCACCAGATCCTTATACGCAACCCGACGCCACGGAGGCGTCAAATTAATCGTCCTCACCACCTTCCCCTCCTCATCCTTGTGCTCCACAACCAGCGTGCCCAACACCCTCTCCGCCACATGGCAAACCATCGACTGCAGCAACTCCATCATCGACTCAAAATCCCCATATGCCTGATACAACTCCAGCATCGTGAACTCCGGGTTGTGCCGACGCGACAAACCCTCGTTCCGGAAATTCCGGCCAATCTCAAACACCCGGTCCATCCCCCCCACCAAAAGCCGCTTCAAATACAACTCCAGCGCAATCCGCAGGTAAAAGTCACAACCCAACGCGTTGTGGTGCGTGACAAAAGGCCTCGCAGCCGCCCCGCCCGGAATCGCCTGCATCATCGGGGTCTCCACCTCCACATAAGACCGCTCATGAAGAAACTCACGAATGCCACGAATAATCGCACTCCGCTTCAAAAACGTGTCCCGCACCCCCTCGTTCGACATCAAATCCAAATACCGCTGACGATACCGCGTCTCCGTGTCAGACAAGCCATGCCACTTCTCCGGCATCGGTCGCAACGCCTTAGCCAACGGCACCAAACGATGCGCCTTCACCGATATCTCACCCGTCCGCGTGGTAAACATCGTCCCCTCAACCCCCGCAAAATCCCCCAGATCAAGCTGCTTCAAGACCTCGAACTGCTCATCCCCCACAGCCTGCTTCTGCACATACACCTGCATCCGGCCGCTCCCGTCCCGCAGGTCAATGAAATGGCTCTTCCCCATGTCGCGCCTCGCCGTCAACCGGCCGGCAATAGCCACCGCCAACCCCTCCGCATACCCACCACGCGCCCCCTCACACGTAAATGTCGGAGTAAACTTGTTCGTAAACGGGTCCACACCCAACTCCCGCAACGCATCCAGCTTGGCGCGCCTCTGTGCAATCAATGAATTCGTGTCGTCCATGGTTCAAACAAGTGTCAATCGATGCGCCTCAGCGCGTGCCCAACTGTCCGCCTCCAAAATCGCCTCCAACGAAGGAGCCTCCACCACCTCATGCAAATCCATCACCTCTCCCACCAAACAGGGAATCCGGTCAAAAGTCACCCGCCCATCACAAAACGCCTCCACCGCCACCTCGTTGGCCGCATTGAACACCGCCGGCAACGTCCCCCCCTCAACACCCGCCCTCCGGGCCAGCTGGATCGCCGGAAAACGCTCCACGTCCGGTGCCTCAAAGTCCAACCGGCCCAACTTCGCCAAATCCGTCTTCACCCGCTCACTCTCCGCCCGCTCCGGATAGGTCAACGCATACTGAATCGGTAAACACATGTCCGGTGTCGATAACTGCGCAATCATCGACCCATCCACAAACTCAACCATCGAATGAATCACGCTCTGCGGATGAACCACCACCTCCACACGCTCCATCGGAATATCAAACAACCAGCGCGCCTCAATCATCTCCAAACCCTTGTTGAACAAAGTCGCCGAATCCAAGGTGATCTTGCGCCCCATGGTCCACGAAGGATGCTTCAACGCCCGCTCGACCGTGATCGATGGAAACTCCTCAGCCGGCGTGGAACGAAAGGGCCCGCCCGATGCCGTAAGCCATAACCGACGCACCGACTCCGGCGGCTTCCCATCCAAACATTGGAATATAGCCGAATGTTCACTGTCCACCGCCAACACCCGAACCCCATGCCGACGAGCCTCCTCCATCACAATCTGACCCGCCATCACCAAAATCTCCTTGGACGCCACCGCAATGTCCTTGCCCGCCCGAATCGCCGCCAACGCCGGCTGCAAACCCGCCGTCCCCACAATTGCGATCAAGACAATGTCCGCCTCAGGCATCGTCGCCAGCGCCAGCAAACCATCCTCCCCATGCCGGACCTCCACCCCAGCCCCGCAAACCCCGGCCAAACCCGCCACCGCAGCAGCATCACCAATCGAAATCATCCTCGGCCGATAGCGCGCAACCTGCTCAGCCAATAACGCAACGTTGTTCCCCGCCGCCATCCCCACCACCTCAATCCGATGCTTCAAATCATCAGCCACCTTCAAGGTGCTCGTCCCTATCGATCCAGTACTCCCAAGTAAAACAACTCGTTTCATGTATGCTCCCTCAATGCGTCAGCACATGCCGCAAATACAAATACATCAGCGGCGCATTGAACAATATGCTGTCCAGTAGATCTAGAATTCCCCCAATCCCCGGAAAAAAATGACCCGAATCCTTCAAGCCGGATTCCCGCTTGAATAATGACTCAATTAAATCCCCCAACACCGCCGCCGCCCCCAGCAAAACCCCCAGCACAATGCCGTGAATCACATTCATCCCGGGCAACCGATCCCCGGCCCAATACGCAAACGCCAC
>JBJOII010000062.1:0-47016 GCA_046047235.1 Verrucomicrobiota bacterium
CCTATTCCTCCGTCAGCACCACCGTGTGCATCGATCCCCGACAAACCTCCTTGACCCTCCTCCCCCTCCAACGAATCCACCCAACTGCGCATATCACACACCCTCCACCGCAACTCCTCCTCGCTCGGCTCAAACCCCGCAAATTTCACCAAATCACTCCGCCCCAGAAAATCCGCCAGCAACTCCTTCTGCCGACCCGACAACACCTCGCTACCCCGTAGCTCCTCCAAAAACTCCTCCGTCGTCCGCTCCGGTGCCCGTAACTCAAAGCGCTCCTCAAGATAAACCCGCAATGCACCCGACACCAAAGTCATGAATAACTTGGCGTCATGCAGGGAATCCAACGCCCCCTGCAACCGGTCCTTCGCCCGCCGATGCGGCGGAACCACCACCAATCCCGGCACCCCACCCACCCCCCTCCTCCTCGACCGCATCCACCACGCCACCAGCAACCCCAACACCAGCACAACCAACCCACCCACCACCCAAGGCCACCACGCCCCCCCAACCTCCACCGGCGGCTTCACCTCACGCAAATCCTCCGGGACCACCACACCGTTGGTCCCCGACTCCCCCGCCGCAGGCACCAGCATCACTCCACTGTTCGTCAACGTCGCCATACCCCTAGTGATGATGCCTCCGACGCCGCTCCCGCATCTCAAAAAACCGACCCAACACCGCCGCATACGGCTGGTCCGTCCTCAGCTGAATCGCATCAATCGACGCCGACCGCAACGCCTTCAAAAACTCCGCCTGCTCCAACTCCCGTCGCTCCGTAAACCGACGACGACTCCGAGCATCCCCCGTGTTGATCTCCAACATCTCCCCCGTCTCCGCATCCTCCAGCATCAACCGACCCATCTCCGGCAGCTCCATCTCGTGCCGGTCCGTAATCTGCACCGCCACCAAATCATGCCGCCGCGCCGCCTGCCGCAAACGCCCCCCTCCCAGCGGCTGCCCAATGAAATCCGACAACACCACCGATACCGTCCGCCTCACCGCCACCCGTAACAGAAAATCCAAGGCACTCCCCAAATCCGTCCCCCGCCCCTCCGGCTCAAAAAATAAAATCTCCCGAATCACCCTTAACACATGCCTCCGACCCTTCCGCGGCGGAATGAACTTCTCCACCCGGTCCGTAAATAAAATCAAACCCACCTTGTCGTTGTTCCGAATCGCCGAAAACGCCAGCACCGACGCCACCTCCGCCGCCAATTCCCGCTTCGACTGGTCCACCGACCCAAACAACCCCGACCCGCTCAGGTCCACCAGCAACATCACGGTGAGCTCCCGCTCCTCCACAAACTTCTTCACGAAGGGATGATTCATCCGCGCGGTCACATTCCAGTCAATCGCCCGCACATCATCACCCGGCTGATACTCCCGCACCTCGTCAAAGTTCATCCCCTGCCCCTTGAATACACTGTGGTACTGACCCGACAACGTCTCCGTCACCAAACGATTGGTCCGGATCTCAATCTGCCGAATCTTCCTCAGTAATTCACGCGGTATCATGCCTCGCCCTCCTCAACTCTCAAATCCATCCACCCCACCCGTCATGGTACCGGTAACCCATCCAAAATCGACTGCACCACGTTCTCACTGGTCTTGTCCTCCGCCTCCGCCTCATACGTCACCGCCACCCGATGCCGCAAGACATCCAGCGCGATGGTCTTGATGTCCTGCGGCGTCACATACCCGCGCCCCCGTAAAAACGCCAACGCCTTCCCGCATAACGTCAAGGCAATCGTCGCCCGCGGCGACGCCCCCATCTGAATCATCCCCTCCAAATCCAACTTATACGCCCCGGGATCCCGCGTCGCACATACCAGATCCACCACGTAATCCTTCACCTTGTCGTCCATGTAAATGTGGTCCACCACTTTCCTGGCCGATAAAATCTGCCCCGGTTCCACCACCGGCCCCAATGCCGGCCCACCACCCGTCACCCCCATCAAATCCAAAATCTGCCGCTCCTCCTCACGCGTCGGATACCCAATCCGTAACTTCATCATAAACCGGTCCACCTGCGCCTCCGGCAAAGGATACGTCCCCTCCTGCTCAATCGGATTCTGCGTCGCCAAAACCAAAAACGGCTCCTCCAACCCATACGTCTGCTCCCCAATCGTCACCTGACGCTCCTGCATCGCCTCTAACAACGCACTCTGAACCTTCGCCGGCGCCCGGTTGATCTCGTCCGCCAAGACAAAATTCGCAAACACCGGCCCCTGCCGCGTCGTAAAACCCCCAGTCTGCGGATTGTAAATCTGCGTCCCGATAATGTCCGCCGGTAACATGTCCGGTGTAAATTGCAGCCGGCTAAACCTCCCGCGAACCGCCGTCGCCAAGGACTTCACCGCCAACGTCTTCGCTAACCCAGGCACACCTTCCAGTAATACATGGCCGTTCGCCAATAACCCCACCAGCAGCCGCTCCAGCAAATACCCCTGCCCCACCACGGCCTTGTGTAATTCAGCCAACAACGGCTGCACAAATCCCCCCGCCTCCCTCACCTCATCATTGATTGCACTAATTCCTGTGTTCATGCGAAGTGCTTGTTTACCCCCGCATCCCCCTCCAAGCAAGTGCCCGCACCCCGCCAAACCCATTAAATTCCTGCAATCTTTCCCCCTAAAATCAATGCGTCAGCCGACGATCGACAGTCCGCAGTCTCCCCTCCCCATTCGCGGCTGTTGGCGTCCATTCGCGATAAACAGCCCTCCCCATTCGCGTCCATTCGCGTCCATTGGCGGTAAAAAACCCCTCCCGATTCGTGTCCATTGGCGTCCATTCGCGGTCGAAAGCCTCTCCCCGTTCGCGTCCATCTCCCCAACAATTCCGACAAACAATTGGCCAATTTCCGGTGCGCCTGCGCGACACCCATCCCCCACAATGCCACCCATGACCAAAGTGTTGCTGGCGTTAAAAACACCCGTGCGCTTGGACACAACGCTGTCCCGGTCAGCTCATCGGCAACCGATCTTCAGGCCCTGTTTCAAGCTATGAAAACTTACCAAACCAGCGATATCCGCAACTTCGCCATAGTCGGCCACGCCTCCTGCGGCAAAACCATGCTCACCGAATGCATGCTCGCCTGCAGCGGCGTGGTCAATCGCCTCGGCTCCATCGACGCCGGGAGCACCATGTCCGACTACCACCAGGACGAAAAGGACCGCAAAATCTCCATCCACGCCTCCCTGCTCCATTGCGAATGGCTCGAACGCAAATTCAATATCATCGATACCCCAGGCTACCTCGACTTCATCAGTGAAAGCCTGGATGCCCTGCGCGTCGGCGACTTCGCACTCGTCGTCGTCAACGCATCCACCGGCATCGGCGTCGGCACCGACCAGGTCTGGAAATACGCCACGGAATACGGCAACCCGAAAATGCTCGTCCTCAACGGACTCGATAAGGAACACGTCAACTGGGAAACCTCCCTCGAACAACTCAAAGCCCGCTTCGGCGAACGCGTCTTCCCCATGGCCGTCCCCCTCAATAGCGGCCCCGGCTTTAACCAGGTCCTCGATGTCATGCGTAGCGAAATCATCACCTACGCCACCGACGGATCAGGCAAATTCACCGAAACCCCCGCCTCCGGCGAAACCCTCGAGCAAGTCAAACAACTCCACCAGCAACTCGTCGAGTTCATCGCCGAATCCGATGACTCACTCCTGGAGAAATTCTTCGAACAAGGCGGCCTCTCCGAGGAAGAAATGCGCGGAGGCGTCCATGCCGCAGTCCAACAACAGGTCATCATCCCCCTGTTCGCTACCGCCGCCGAAACAAACGTCGGCGTCGCCCGCCTCATGGACTTCATCGCCAAATACGGATCCTCCCCCGTCGACCGCAAATCCGTGGCCGCCCTCGATGCCAATGGCAATGACATCGAGATCCAACTCGCCGATAACGACCCCGTCCTCTATGTCTTCAAGACCATGAGTGAAGCCGCGTTCGGCGAAATGTCCTTCTTCCGGGTCTACTCCGGCTCCGTCAACTCAGGCGGCGAACTCTATAACTCCGACCGACAACTCGACGAACGCCTCGGCCAGATCTTTAGCATCAACGGCAAGAATCGTGACACGGTGGACAAGATGTTCGGCGGCGACATCGGAGCCGTCGTCAAGCTCAAGGATACCCACACCGGCAATACGCTCAGCCTGCACAAAAAACCCGTCAAACTCCCCAAAGTCAAATACCCCAAACCCAATATCCACGCCGCCCTGCGCCTCAAAACCAAAGGCGAAGAAGACAAGATCGCCACCGGCCTCGCCGCCCTCCACGAGGAAGACCAAACGTTCCTCTACCACGTCGACGGCGAACTCCACCAAACAGTCATCTCCGGCCAGGGCGAACTCCACCTCCAAGTGCTCGCCCAACGTCTCAAAGCCCGGTTCAAAGTCGACTTCGACCTCGTCGAACCCAAAGTCCCCTACCGCGAAACCATCAAAGGCCACGGCGAATCCAAATACCGCCACAAAAAACAAAGCGGCGGCGCCGGCCAGTTCGCCGAAGTCTGGATGAAAATCGATCCCCTCCCCCGTGACTCCGGTATCGATTTCACCGAATCCCTCACCGGCCAAAACGTCGACCGCGTCTTCGTCCCCTCAGTCGAAAAAGGTATCCAGGCCGCCTGCCGCGAAGGCATCCTCGCAGGCTACCGCGTCACCGATATCAAAATCGACTTCTACGACGGCAAAACCCACCCCGTCGACTCCAAGGACATCGCATTCCAAATCGCCGGCAAGGAAGGCTTCCGCGAAGCCGTCAAATCCGCCCGCCCTTGCCTCCTCGAACCCGTCTGTAACGTGGAAATCAAAATCCCCGAAGACTGCATGGGCAACGTCATAGGTGACCTTTCCAGCAGACGTGGTAAAATCCTCGGCATGGACAGCGAAGACGGCTTCTCCATCGTCAAGGCAACAGTCCCCCAAAAGGAACTGTACCAATACTCCACCGTCATCCGCTCCCTCACCGGAGGCCGCGGACTGCACACCGAGGAGTTCAGTCACTACGAGGAAATGCCCAAAGAAATCGAAGCCCGCGTCATCGCTGATGCCCAAAAGGCCCGACACGAACACGAAGACGCTTGAACACATCCCATAAGATCCTCACCCCCGATGACCTCAAAGCCTGGCGCGAGCAAGCCCGCCGCGCCAGGCAACAGGTCGTAACCACCAACGGTTGCTTCGATATCCTCCACGCCGGACACGTCGCCTACCTGGAAGCCGCCCGAGAACAAGGTGACCTCCTCCTCGTCGGCCTCAATAGCGATACCTCCATCCGCGAACTCAAAGGACCCTCCCGCCCAATCAACCACCAGGCCGACCGCGCCCGCGTCCTCGCCGCACTCCAGTGCGTCAGCGCCGTCTGTATCTTTAACGAGGTCCGCGCCACCCAATTCCTCCACCTTGCCCAACCCGACGTCTACGTCAAAGGAGGAGACCTCACCCTGGAAGAAATACCCGCAGAAGAACGCCAAGCCGTCACCCAATACGGCGGCTCTATCCATATCATGCCCCTCGTCCCCGGACGCTCCACCACCAACACCATCCAGCGCATCCAAGGAAACTGAAACCCGCCCCGCCCCCTACCCGGTAATCAGGCTACTCCGCCCGATCACTCTTCACCGACACTTCAGCGGAATCCTGCTTCTTGCTCTGTGGCTGCTCGACCGAGCAGCTGGTCGGCGACATTCAAGTCTGCACGCCCATCTTCGGTAATACCCACCTGTTCAGGGCTATCCAGCCCACCAAAAACACCAGCATGACCAACAAGTCCATATGCTTCCTCAGCCTTTCAATCACGGCCTATCTGTCGCCCAGCTTCCCGCAAAACGCAAGTGCACCCAACCACTTTCCCCTCAAAATGTATACGTCAGCTTCGTAAATACACTGCTGCCCTGATCCTCCGCCGCCCCCAAATTCCGCACGTTGTTAAATACTAAATACCACCAGGTCCGACGATAAAACTGCCAGCCGTAAATCAAACTCACATTCTGCTTGCCCGCATCCTGATGCTGCAACGACCCCTTCACCCACATGTCCTTCGCCATAAATAAATCAAACACCACCCGGTTCAACCACACGGTCGACTCCCCCCCCGTCACCCGGTCCTCCTCCAGCCGCACCACAAACTCCCACTGAATCGGTAACTGCTCCCAGAACTTCAATGGCTTGCCCACGTTAAACTCATTGTAGTCCGACTCCTCAAATACCCCACCAGCCCAGCCGTAACTAAATGACCGCCAAAGATCACTCGTGAAAATGCTCATCCCCGCACTGGTCCGACGATTGTCATACGGCGCATGATAATCAATCGCCTGCCCCAACCGCAGCGCCACGTCGTTCGGCATCAAAACCCGACCATAAATATCATGGTCCCGTAACGATACCGCCCCGTCCGCATCGCTGAAATACTGAAACCCATAACGCAAGGTCACCTCCTTGTAATGCGTCCCGTCTGACCTCAAATTCAACATCCCCACCGCCGTCGGACCAAAGATGTCCCGACGCGGAATATACCCCAGCAATGGATCAAACTCGTCCGTGATCGCCGTATACCCCGCGTCAAAATGCCACGGATAACGCTCGTAAATCAGTAACCCATAACCCAGATAATCCGACCCCAACTTCACCCGCTGCCCCGCCTCGTCGTCCAATAACTCGTCCGTAACCGCCGCCTGCATACTCACACGCCAATCATCATTCAGAAAAAACATCCCATCCACACTCCCCGCCCCCGCATGCTCACCCCCCTCCAGAAATGACCCGCTGCCATAATACCCTATCGATGACCTCTCCCCCACATCCTGCAACACCCGCAATACCGTAGAGTTCCCATCATAACCCTGCGCCCGATTCACCTCCCCCTGCACGTTCAACAACGAAAACCCCAAACCCCGCCACCGCCCACTCGTGTTCAACCCCGCATCAATGTCCGTAAACCGACGACTGTAATACATCCGGTTCGGCATCCGAATCAGCTCGTCCCCCTCACGAAAAAATGGCCTCCGCTCCGGTAAAAACCGCTCGGTATCCCTCAACTCGATCGTGTCCGCATCCGCCTCCACCTGCCCAAAATCCGGATTCAATGTCAGTGCCGTGGTCATCGATGGCGTCAGCCGAAACCCCACATCCAACCCTCCCTCAAGCGTCAACTCAGTCCCCCCATTGAAATCTACCCGACCACTCGCATAAGGCGTCACCTCCCAGTTGCGATCAAACTCCGTCTCGGATAAATCCAAACCCCGCAAATGCCCAAAATGCCTCGGCTTATACATGTCCGTGGCACTGAAACTCCAGAAACTCAACACATCCGTCCGCCGCTGCTGCCGCGTAAAATTAAACCCCCACGTCTGCCCGTCCCGCCGCTCATAATTCAAAATCGAAAACGGTATCCGCATCTCAAATACCCACCGGTCCCCCTGAATCGTCGCCGCACAATCCCACCCCGCCGACCACCCGTAGTTGAACATCCCCGAAGGCCCCTCGTTCGCATCCGCCCGCGTCCCCAACGGATTCGTGAAAAATGCATACTTGCCCCGATGCGAATGCGGCGGATCCATGTGCACCTCCACCCAGTCGTCCCCGCTAAACGGCCGATCCTCCCTCTGCTCAGTCGCCCTCAACTCCCCCACCCGACTGTCCAAACACTCCACCGCCACATACAAATAAACCCGCGTATACGCCACCCGAACCAAGGTCTGCTCCGCCGCTAACTCCCCCGTCCGCTGATCCACAAAACCCGTCCCCACCTCCACCCCACCCCAAAAATCCTCATCCAATACCCCGTCCACCACCATCTCCCCCTCCACATACCCCGCCCGTATCGAAGGATTCAGCACCCCGGGATCCCGATGCGCCCACACCACTCCCACCCCCCAGAACCAACCCCAGAACACCAGCCATAAAGCCGCCCGAACAAAATGTACCCATCGTGTTCTCAGAAGAATTAGTCATGCCAGCAAGGCACACCCATGACAATCATAAATACCCTCCGCCCTTTGCGCTCTGCCCTTTGCGCTCTGCCCTTTGCGCTCTGCCCTTTGCGCTCTGCCCTTTGCGCTCTGCCCTTTGCGCTCTGCCCTTTGAAATACCTGAAACCTCCCATCACACCCCCGTGTCTAAAACAGAGATCTTGCGAAGATGACCTTCCAGTGAAACGTTAGTCCCCTTCAATGGCGCTAGCGCCAAGCGGTCCATACCTATGATGCCAAAACCAACCCTCCCGCTCCTCGCCCTGACATCCTTCCTCCTCCTCAGCGGGTGCTCCAAAAACCCGTTCGCCAAAAAGGACGAGAACCAGGACAACAAACCCCCTGCCGCCGTCCCGGTCGAAGTCGCACCCATCACCCGCGGCCCCATCCAGTCCGTCATCCGCACCTCCACCCACCTCGAAGCGGAATCCGAAGTCAAAGTCTTCGCCCGCACCGCCAACCGCGTCACAAAACTCCTCGTCGAAGAAGGCGACCTCGTCACCAAAGACCAGGTCCTCGTCCAACTGGAAGACGACATCCAGCAAACGCTCTTCCAAAAAGCCCAAAGCAACCTCGAAAAAACCCGCGCAGAATTCACCCGCTCCAAAGCCCTCTTCGACCAAAACCTCATCAGCGAACAGGCCTTCGCCGATATCCAATACCAGCTCCGCCAAAATGAACTCGCCTTCGAAGACGCCCAACGCGAACTCGAATATACCCAGGTCCGAGCCCCCATCCCAGGCACCATCACCCGCCGCATGGTCAAAGCCGGCGACCTCGTCAATATCAACCAACACCTCTTCGACCTCGTCGACTTCAACTCCATCGTCGCCCGGGTCTACGTCCCCGAACGCGAACTCCCACGCCTCAAGGTCGGCCAACCCGCCCGCGTCACTTCCACCTCCCTCCCCGGCCGCGAAAACCAAGGCTCCATCCAGCGTATCGCCCCCATCGTCGAATCCAAAACCGGCACCATCAAAGTCACCGTCGACTTCCAAAACGTCGGCCCCCTCATGCCCGGCATGTACGTCGATGTCGAAATCGTAACCGCCACCCAACCCAATGCCCTCCTCCTCAGTAAACGCGCCCTGGTCTACGACGGCGACCAGCTCTTCGCCTACCGCATGTCCACTAACCGTATCGTGGAACGCCTCCCCGTCCTCCCCGCCATCGTCGACCGCGACTTCATCGAGCCCGCCACCGGATTCCAGGAAGGCGACCTCGTCGTCGTCGCCGGTCAAACCGGACTCAAGGACGGTGCCAAGGTGCGTCTCCCCACCGATCCCGCCGAGGAGGACACCCAGGACCAGCCCGCAGCCAAAACAGCGGATTCCACCCAGGACAACGCAGACAAGGGACAGGGCTGATGCAACCCCAACAAAAAGGCCATTTCACAACCAGCCGGCCAGTCGCGGTGCTCATGGTGTTCACCGCCGCCGTGGTCTTCGGGTTCTTCTCGTTCCGCCAACTGCCCGTCACGCTCATGCCCGACCTCAGCTACCCCACGCTGACCGTCCGCACGGAATACGCCGGCGCCGCACCCGAAGAAGTCGAAAATGAAGTCAGCCGCCCCATCGAGGAAGCCCTCGGCGTCATCGGCGGCCTCAATGAAATCAGTAGTATCAGCCGCGCCGGTATTTCCGACGTCGTCCTCGAATTCCTCTGGGGCACCGACATGTCCAAAGCCACCCAGGAAGCCATGGAAAAACTCGACCTCGTCTTCCTCCCCCGCGAAGCAGAACAACCCCTCATCCTCCACTTCGACCCCGCCCTCGACCCCATCCTCGAACTCAGCCTCAGCGGCGATGGCGACCGCTTCGCCGGCGAAGCCGGCCTCCGCCGCCTCCGCCGCCTCGCCGAACTCCAAATCAAACGCGCCCTCGAACCCATCAAGGGCGTCGCCGCCGTCCGCGTCCGCGGCGGCCTCGAAGAGGAATACCACGTCCTCCTCAACCATGACCAAATCATCCGCTCCGGCCTCTCCATCCAGCAGGTCATCACCCGACTCCGACAGGAAAATATCAACGTCGCCGGAGGTAACCTCAAGGAAGGCCGCACGGAATACATGGTCCGCACCCTCAACGAATACACCAGCCTCGAACAAATCGGCGAAACCATCCTCTTCCGCCTCGAAGGCCGCGATGTCCGCATCCGCGACGTCGCCCGCGTCATCCGCACCCAAAGCGACCGCCAGATGATCACCCACTCCGACGGCCGCGAAAGTGTCCAGATCGATATCTACAAGGAAGCCGATGCCAATATCGTCGGCGTCGCCAAAGCCGTCGCCCTCGCCGTCGGTAAACTCGAGGAAAAACCCGCCCCCACCACCCCCAATGGCCCCTCCTTCGGCGGACGCGCCCCCCCACAAAAAGCCCTCGCCCAACGCCTCCTCGATGAGGAAGGCGCCCGGCTGAATATCGTCGCCGACCGCTCCATCTTCATCGAAAGCAGCATCAATGAAGTCCGCTCCACCGCCATCCTCGGCGGCCTCCTCGCCATCGTCATCCTCTACCTCTTCCTCCGGGACTTCAAAACCACCGCCATCATCGGTGTCAGTATCCCCATGTCCCTCCTCATCACGTTCGCCCCCCTCCACCTCATGGGCGTCTCCCTCAATATCATGTCCCTCGGCGGCCTCGCCCTCGGCGTCGGTATGCTCGTCGATTCCTCCATCGTCGTCCTCGAATCCATCTTCCGCTGCCGTGAAGAAGGTGACGACATCGTCACGGCCGCCATCCGCGGAACCCGCGAAGTCAAAGGCGCCGTCGCCGCCTCCACCTTCACCTCAGTCGCCGTGTTCTTCCCCCTCGTGTTCGTGGAAGGGATCGCCGGACAAGCCTTCAGCGACCTCGCCATGGCCGTCGTCATCTCACTCCTCGCCTCCCTCATCGTCGCCGTCTACTTCATCCCCATGCTCGCCAGCCGACGCCCCATCCGCGCCAATACACAGGCCAACTCTCCCGCACACCCGCGCTTCCCCTCCATCCAACGCTTCCAAAAACACTGGAAATCCTCCCCACCATACCTGCGCTCCCTCCTCCTGCCCTACTCCCTCACCCTCCTCACGGTCGGCCTCACACTCGAAACCCTCGGACAACTGCTCCTCCTCATCACCCGCTCCCTAACGCTCCTCATCACTCGAATCCTCCTCCCCCTCATCCTCCTCACCAGCCGGTTCACCATCGTCCCCGTCTCCGCCGCCGCCCGTAGCCTCATCGACAAACTCATCAACGCCTACCCCAAACAACTGCAACGCGTCCTCAATCACCCCCTGCCCACGCTGCTCTTCATCACTCTCCTCGGCTGGGCCACCTGGCAGGTCGGCTCCCGCCTCGAAACTGAACTGCTCCCCGAAGTCCACCAAGGCGAGTTCACCCTCGAAGTCAGCCTCCCCGTCGGTACCCCCATCGAGGAAACCAGCCAACGCCTCTCCCTCGTCGAAAACGCCATCCTCGCCAACCCGGCCAATATCCAAAAACTCATCGTCAGCTACGGCTACGATGTCACTAACCTCAAACGCTCCGACGAAGGCGAACACTCCGCCCGCTTCAAGGTCGTCCTCACCCCGGGCAATGACCCCGTCCTCATCGAAAACCAAGTCCTTAACCGACTCCGAACCCTCTTCGTCAACCTCCCCGATATCGACGTCCGCGTCACCCGACCCGTCCTCTTCAGCTCCGATGCCCCCATCGTCGTCGAGATCGAAGGCCATGACCTCGATACCCTACGCCAACTCTCCCGCGAAACTGTCGACGCCCTCGCCAAATCACCCCGCCTCGCCGACGTCGAAACCACCCAGCGCCGCGGCGCACCCGAAATCCAAATCACCTACGACCGCGACCGCCTCGCCGTCTATGGTCTCAATATCCAAACGGTCGCCACCCAGGTCCGCGATATGGTCAAAGGCTTCGAAGCCTCCCGCTTTAACCTCAAGGACCGACGCGTCCCCATCGTGGTCCGCCTCGATGAATCCGACCGCCAATACCTCGACGATATCGGCCGCCTCGTCGTGAACCCCGGCGCCGACCAACCCGTCCCCCTCAACGCCGTCGCCGACCTCCGCATCGGTGAAGGCCCCAGCGAAATCCGCCGGGTCGACGGACAACGAGTCGCCCTCGTCCAGTCCAACCTCGGCGAAGGCTCCCTCGGCGGCGCCGTCCGCCATATCGAGGAAACGCTCAACCGCCAAATCACCTGGCCCGCCGACTTCCGCTACCGCATCACCGGTCAAAACGAGGAATGGGAACGCAGTGAAGGCAGCCTCTACCTCGCCCTCGGCCTCAGCCTCTTCCTCGTCTATGTCATCATGGCCGCCCAGTTCGAATCCCTCCTCCAACCCCTCATCATCATGTTCAGTATTCCCCTCGCCTTCCTCGGCAGTGTCCTCGGCCTCGCCGCCTGCGGTGTCAACCTCTCCATCGTCGTCTTCCTCGGCCTCATCCTCCTCGCCGGTATCGTCGTCAATAACGCCATCGTCCTCATCGACTACGCCAACACCCTCAAACAACGCGGCCTCCCTACCCGCGAAGCCATCATCCAGGCCGGCACGGTCCGCCTCCGACCCATCCTCCTCACCACCGCCACCACCATCCTCGGCCTCATCCCCATGGCCCTCGGACTCGGCGACGGCGCAGAAATCCGTACCCCCATGGCCCTCACAGTCATCTTCGGCCTCACCTCCTCCACCCTCCTCACGCTCGTCGTCATCCCCCTCGTCTATACGCTGGTCGACCAACTCAAATCCTCCATCGTCCAAACAGAACCCGCCAGCCCCCAGCCCGAGTCCGCCCCATGAAACACCAAACCGACCAGGCCGGACACCTCGCCAGCGGACTCACGGAATTCTCCCTCCGCCGCCGTATCACGGTCCTCGTCATCCTGCTCAGTATCCTCGTGGTCGGCCTCATCGCCACCACCGGCATACCCCTCGAAATCTTCCCCCGCGGCTACACCGGATCCCACCTCCACGTCTACGTACCCTGGCCCAATGCCCCCACCGAAGAGGTGCTCGACGAAATCACCCTCCCCCTCGAAGAAGAACTCAGCACCGCCCGCGGTATACAACGCATCAATTCATGGTCCGCTAACCACGGCTGCTCCGTCTTCCTCGAATTCAAAAACGGCACCGATATGGACGTCGCCTACCGCGAAGTCCGCGACCGCACGGAACGCGCCCGACTCCTCTTCCCCGATGACGTCGACCGCGTCTACATCCGCAAAGAAGACGCCACCGGCATCCCCGTCGCCGTCATCGGACTCGCCTTCGACCCCTCACTCACCGACTTCTACACGCTCCTCCAACGCGAAGTCATCCAGCCCATAGAACGCATCGACGGCGTCGCCAATGTCCGCGTCGACGGCCTCGAGGAAAAGGAAGTGCTGATCGAGGTCGACCGCGAGTCCGCCGAAGCCCACGGCCTCAACCTCTACCAACTCGCCCAGGACCTCAGCGGCGATAACTTCACCATGGCCAGCGGCCTCGTACGCGATAGCGGCCGCAAATGGATGCTCCGCTCGGTCGCCACGTTCCGCAGCCTCGACGAACTCGAAAACCGCCCCATCGCACCCAATGTGCGGCTCCGCGATATCGCCCGCGTCCGCTACGAAGAACCCGAAAAACGCTACTCCGTCCGCGTCAATAGCCGCCCCGCCGTCGCCGTGGTCATCCTCAAGGAAGGCGAAGCCAATACAGTCGATGTCTCCCGCCGCATCAGCACCCACTTCAAGGAACTCCAAAAAAACCCCCGCCTCAGCGGTATGTTCATGGAAATCCTGTTCAACCAGGGCGACGCCGTCGTCGACTCCCTCATGAACCTCGTCCAAGGCGGCATCATCGGCGGTTCCTTCGCCGCCCTCATCCTCTTCGTGTTCCTCCGCCGCTTCCGCCTCACCGCCATCGTCACACTCTCCATACCCCTCTCCCTCCTCATCGCCCTCGTGGTCATGTACTTCACCGGCGAATCCCTCAATATCCTCACCATCCTCGCCCTCGTCATCGGCGTCGGCATGCTCGTCGATAACTCCATCGTGGTCGCAGAAAATATCCACCGCCACCACCGCGACGGCATGGGCCGCACAGAAGCCTGCGTGTTCGGCGCCGGAGAAATCGCCCTCGCCATCACCATGGCCACGCTCACCACCATCGTGGTGTTCGTCCCGGTCGCACTCGTGGAAGGCCGCGGCCAGTTCTTCCTCCTGCGCCTCGCCCTCCCCATCTCCGTCTCCCTCCTCGGCTCACTCTTCGTCGCCCTCGTCTTCATCCCCCTCAGCGTCTACCTCACTCTCCCCGCCGAAGGCATCCAGAAACGCACCCGCCTCATCCAATGGTCCCACGCCAAGATCAACCGCGCAGTCGGCACCGCCTACGACCACACCATCGAACCCATCAACCGGCATTACACCCGCCTGCTCGGCTTCTTCCTCAAACACCGAATCGAACTGGTCCTGCTCCTCGCCGCAATCTTCGCCGGCACCCAGTACGTCGCATCCAAACGACTCAAGTTCGTGGAACAACAGGAAGAAGACCGCACCAGCTTCCAGCTCCAGGTCCGCTCCTCTCCCGAATACAGCTTCCGTGACCTCGGCGAATACTTCAGCGCCGCCGAAAAACTCCTCGAAACCAAACAGCAGGAATACGGCCTCAAAGGCTACTTCACGCTCTACTTCCAGCAAGGCGGGCAAATCGAAGGCTGGTTCGACCCCAACCGCACCAACACACTCACCGCCCGCGAAATCGGGGAACGCCTCATGAAGGAACTCCCCCAAAAACCCGGCATCAAACTGTTCTACGGACAGGAAAACCGCGCCGAAGAAGCCAAAGGCCAAAATGTCTTCGTCGTCCAACTCGAAGGCGATGACCCCCAAACGCTGGAGCAGGTCGCCCAAGACCTCGAACCCCTCGTCAGCTCCACCCCCGGCGTCATCGGCCTCCGCGAAAATGAAGAACCCGCCCCCAATGAAATGGGCCTCGTCATCGATCGCGACCGCGCCAATGCCTCAGGCGTTAACCCCGAAGTCATCGCCGGCCTCGTCGGCTACGCCCTCCGCGGCACCTCCCTGCCCAAGTTCAATTACGAAGGCCGCGAAATCCCCGTCCGTATCCGCTTCGAGGAAGCCGACCGAACCGGCCTCGACCGACTCGGCGCCTTCCGCGTCCCCACACCCGATGGCGATACCGTCTCCCTCGCCGCCCTCACCCAACCCACTTACCTCTCCTCCCCCAAAGGCATCGGCCGCACCAATAAACGCATCACCCGGAATATCACCGCAGAACTTAACCCCGCCACCGCCAAGGAAACCCGCGAACGCCTCCTCGCCCTCCAACAACAACTCGACCTCCCCGAAGGCGTCACCTTCGGCACCGCCCAGGTCCGCACCGTCAATGACGAACTCTCCAGCATGCTCTTCGCCGGCAGCCTCTCCATCGTGTTCATCTACCTCCTCATGGGCTTCCTCTTCGAAAGCTTCATCCTCCCCCTCTCCATCATCACGACCATCCCCCTCGCCGGTATCGGCGTAGCCTGGATCCATATCGCAACAGGCAAAGATATCGACTTCCTCGGCGCCGTCGCCGCCATCCTCCTCATCGGCGTCGTGGTCAATAACGCCATCGTCCTCATCGATTACGTCATCCGCCTCCGCGCCGAAGGACACGAACGCCGCGAAGCCCTCCTCCTCGCCGCCGAACGCCGCTTCCGCCCCATCGCCATGACCGCCCTCACCACCATCATCGGCATGGTCCCCCTCACTCTCCAACCCCCCAGCGACATCGGCCTCAGCTATAAAAGCTTCGGACTCGGCCTCATCGGCGGCATGTCTACCGCCACCCTCCTTACCCTGCTCGTCGTCCCCGTGTTCTACACGCTCTTCGATGACGCCCGCCTCGCACTCTCCCGCACCGTCCAACAAGTCCTCCACCCCAAAAACCACCAAGCCACCACCTCCGAATCCCTCCACCCCTGAGCCCCCCAGCAACCAAAGCCCCAAAATCACCCCGCCCTCCCAGCCTATCGCCCTGCAAGTGGCGCTGAAACCCTAACTCCTAGCTCCCAACTCCTGCGCCCCGCGAATGCGCTTACCCCTTACCGCTTAGCCCTTACCGCTTAGCCCTTACCGCTTAGCCCTTACCGCTTAGCCCTTACCGCTTACCCCTCCGCCCTCAGCCCTCAGCCCTCAGCGCCTTGCCCTCCGCCCTCAGCGCTTGCCTTCACCCCTCAGGTATGCGATGGAAGTCCACACACAAAACGCCCCGCCCCGGCACAACACGCCGCGGGCTCGCGTGTTCAGCCCTAACCCAAATACAGAAACCCCAACCTATGATCTCAAGACTCATCGCGATCGCCACTCTGGCCTGCTCTCTTACTCTGACCTCGCAAGCCCAGGTCACCCTGGCCAGCCTCGCCAATGAAGCCAACGCCGGCTGGATGCTCGGCAGCTGGAAAGGCACCACCGATACCGGCGACTCCATCGAGCTCAGCTTCAACTGGGAACTCGACAAGCACATCATCGTGCTCTCCCTCAAAGCCAGCGGTATGGAAGCCAAAGGCTATACCATCATGGAACCCGGCGCAGAACTTCCCTCCTATATGGGCGTCGATAACCGCGGCTCCGTCAGCAAGGGAAACTGGAACTACGAAGACGGCGCTCTCGTTCTCCGTATCGAAACCAAGCGCCCCTACGAATCCCCCCAGAAATGGGCCGCCACCTTCTCCGGCAGTGAAGCCTCCGGACTCACCCTCAAAATGCATGGCCTCGAAAGCTGGGGCGGCCTCTCCTACCCCGCCATGGCCACCATCAAACTCAAGAAGCAATAACACCGCTTCAAACTAACCCTCTACACCAGACCCGCCTTCGCGGGTCTTTTTTTTGCCCCAGCAACACCCAGCCTCCCTCAGACCAACCCCCGCTTCACCGCCTCACGCCAGATATACGGCAAACTCGGCGCAAAATCCCCCGGCCGCTCATCCATCCAAACCTGCAATGCCCTGCGCTCAAACCACCGCCCATCGCTAATCTCCTCCGGGTGCAGGACAAACGGCCCCTCCGCCTCACAGCGATATACCCACACAAACTCCCATCCCGTCTCCTCACAGGCCGCCACTTTGAATAGCTTCTCCGGCACACGATCCACCTTCCACCCCAACTCCTCCTCCAATTCCCGCACACTGGATTGGTCGTAATCTTCACCCGACTCCAAATGCCCCGCTGCGGACGAATCCCAGACCCCGGGAAAACAGTCCTTCAGCATCGATCGCTGCTGCAAAAAGACCTCCCCCTTGGAGTTGAATACCAAAATATGCACAGCCCGATGCAGCCAACCCTCACGGTGCACCTCCGAGCGCGGCGCCTGCCCCACCACCTCATCCCGCTCGTTCACGACATCAAAAATCTCCTCGCTCATCTGCCCTCCTCCATCAAACACACAACTCCCGCGTCATCGCCAGATACTGCTCCAGACTCACATGCTCCGCCCGCGCCTTCGAATCCACCCCCGCCTTCGCCATCGCTGCCTCCAAACGCTCCGGCGCCCAATCCTGCCGCAAAAGCTTCGGAATCATCTTCCGCCGCTGGGAAAACGCCCGCTTCACTAAACGCTCAAAAACCTGCACCTCACGCTCCCCGGATAACAAAGGCGTCACTCTCCGATCCAACCGAACACAGCCGGAATCCACATCGGGACGCGGCCAAAAGCATTCCGGGCCAATCCTGAACGATCCCTTGGGCTCATACCTCAGCTGCATCAGCAAGGTCAGCACACCGTAATCCCGACAGTCCGGCTTCGCCACAACACGGTCCACGACCTCCTTCTGTAAGGTCACTACCATCTGCTCCGGCGGCTCCGCCGATTGCGCCAACTCCACCAAAACCGGCGAGGCCACTGAATACGGTAAATTCGAAACCACTTTCCACCCAACCCAGGACCTCGGCTCCTCCCGCAACCAACGCAGTGCATCCGCCAAAATAAACTCCACCTGCGGCAGTGACTTAAAATGCTCCCGCAACCAATCCACCAGCTTCGGCTCAATGTCCAATGCCAGCACCCGCCCCCGTGGAACCCCCCGCGCCAACACCGCGGTCAAAGGACCCAACCCCGCACCAATCTCCAGAACCTGATCCTCCTCCCCCAACTCCGCCAAACCCGCAATGCGCTCCAGTTGCCGGCTGTCATGCAGGAAATTCTGGCCCCGGCCCCGCGTCAAACGCAGACCCAGCCGCCCCAACACCTCTCGCATCTCTGTCGTCTTCACATCTCTGCTACCACCTCACCCAACGCCTGTACCGCCGACTCCAACTGCGACCGGCTGATAATCAAGGGCGGTGTCAACGACAACACCTCCCCATCCTCCCCCTCCGGTAACAACAAATATCCCCGCTCCAACATCCTCTTCACTACCTGCATCACTGTCCCGCCCGTAGGCCCTCCATCCCGATGAATAAACTGCACCCCCACCATCAATCCCCTGCCGCGCACCGCAAATCTCAACTTCCCACCCTCACTCTCCAAGCTCCCCAGCAACACCTGCAACTCCTTCCCCCGCAATACGGTCTTCTCCACCAGCTTCAACCGCTCAATCTCCCGTATCTGCGCCAACGCCATCGCACACCCCACCGGGTGCCCCAAATAGGTGCTCGTGTGCATCGCCTCCCCCTCCGAAGCAGGCCACGCCGCCTCCATCACATCCGCCCTGCCCACACAAGCCGACAACGGAAACCCTCCCGTCAATGCCTTGCCTAAACAAAGGACATCCGGAACCACCGCCTCCTGCTCACAGGCAAACCAAAAACCCGTCCGCCCAAAACCCGTATAAACCTCATCCAAAACCAACAACACCCCATGCTGGTCGCACAACGACCTCAACACCCTCAAAAAGCCCCTCGCCGGAACCCGCACACCCCCACGCCCCTGAACCGGCTCCACCAAGACCGCACCCACCCCCCCACGCCCCAGCCTCGCCGATAATAACTGCCCCACCCGCTCCAACTCCTCGTCCGTCACCGGAAAAGGCAACGACTCCCCAAACCCTCCCAGCTGCGACAAAAACGGCCCCCGAAACAACCCCCGCCGCGTCATGTTCAACGCACCATAACCCAACCCGTGATACCCACGGTCAAAACCAATCACCCCACGCCGCCCCGTCGCCAAAATCGCCGTCTTCAACGCCATCTCCACCGCCTCAAAACCCGAAGTCCCAAATACGGTCCGACCACTCAATGCCCCATCCGTCCACCGCTCAAATGTCCGCCCGCTCAACACCCGCACCAACTCCGCCTTCAATGCATGCGGATGCACATCCCCCATCGCATGCAGCATCCGCCGCATCTGCTTCACCCCCGCCTCCACCACCCTCCGATTGCTGTGCCCCGCCGCCGCCACACCAAACGCCGCCGTCAAATCCACATACTTGCGCCCCTCCACATCCACCACCTGCATCCCCCGCGCCTCCGACCACACAATCGGCCACCCGCCTCCCGGATCGCAAAAGGTCACGTTCGGTGACTCATACCGCCCCAGCTGATCCAGGACTTGTCGGGTCGCCTTGCCACGCTTCCCCTGCTCTGCTTCACGCGTTTCCATCTCTCAAACCCCCCGCTGCTCCGGGGACCAGATCACTTTGTGCATCTGCACCTGAAACCGAACAGGCAAACCATCCGCCACCACCCGCTCCGCCAAAGCACGCAACCCGATCGGATGATGCCCCTCAGGCACCGGCTTCAAACAGTCGTCTGCTTGCCCCACCGTCAACGGCGCAACCCATGACACCAACACCGTACACCGCGCCGCCAAGCCGTGCTCCTCCAGCAACCCGACCATCCACTCGTAGTCCTCCTCGCTACCCAAGACAAACTTCACCTCGTCATGAGACCGCAACAACTCGATGTTCTCCCAACGATTCCGTCCCACCTCGCCGCTCGAAGGCGCCTTCAAATCCATAATGCGTACAACCCGCGAATCCACCGCCCCAATGTCCAACGCCCCGCTCGTCTCCAATAACACGGTGAATCCCTCGTCACACAAATCCCGCATCACCCCCAATACACCACGCTGCGCCAAAGGCTCCCCTCCCGTAAACTCCACCAAAGGCAGCTTCGTGCCCGCGCTCCCCCTCCCCAACCACAACCCCGCCAAACGACGCACCTCAGCCTTCACCGCCCCGGTTTCCATGCGCACACCACCCCGAAACGCATACGCCGTGTCACAATAAGAACAACGTAATGGACACCCGGTCAGCCGGACAAAAATACACGGCCACCCCGCCCACGTGCTCTCCCCCTGCACGCTGGCGTAAATCTCATGAACTAAAAGTCCCTCGCTCACGGTTTCGCCAAAGCCCGCCCCAGTGCCGGCCACAAATGCGCGCTCATCCGCATCCCGCCAGCCATCGCATCCAAATGAAAACTCTCGTTCGGCGAATGCGCGTTCGCATCCGGCAAAGCCAAGCCCAATAACAAGGAATCCGCACCCAAGGCCCGCTTGAAATCCACCACGATCGGAATCGACCCCCCCTCGCGAATCAATACCGGCTTCTTCCCGAACCCGGCCTCCAACGCCTCCAAAGCGGCCCCCGCCAAAGGCCCCGTCGGCGAAACCCAGTAAGGCTGTGCCCCATGCCCCGGCGTCAACTTCATCCGCACGGTCGGTGGACACACTTTCTTCAAATACGCCTTCACCGACCGCAGGATCCTCGCCGGATCCTGCCCCGGCACCAAACGCATGGTCACCTTGGCCCGCGCCCACGACGGCACAATCGTCTTGCTCCCCTCACCCTGATAACCACTCGTCAAACCGTTGATCTCCATCGTCGGCCGCGCCGTCCGCCTCTCCTCCGTGGTGTAACCCGCCTCCCCCGCCAATGCCCTCACTCCCAAAAACTTCGCATACTTCCCGTCGTCATGCGGCAACCGCTTCATCTGCTCGCGCTCAAACCGCGAGACCGGCTGCACCCCATCATAAAAACCCGGCACCTTCACCCGCCCGCGCGCATCCACCATCCCCGCCAATACCCGGCTCAAGGCCATCGCCGGATTCTCCACCGACCCACCATAAATCCCGCTGTGCAAATCCCGACTCGGCCCCGTCAACTCCAACTCAAACGCCGCAATCCCACGCAAAGCATAGGTCAGCGCCGGCAACTGCAGGGAAGGCATGCCCGTGTCCGATATCACCACACAGTCACACTTCAAATCCTTCGCCCGCCTCCGTAGCAAATCCGATAACCCCCCGCTGCCCACCTCCTCCTCCCCCTCCACCACAAAGGTCAAATCACAAGGCAACTCCGTCCCCGTCGCCAAAAAGGCCTCCACCGCCTTCAAATGCGCAAAATGCTGACCCTTGTTGTCCGCCGTCCCCCGCCCCATCAACCGTCGCCCCACCACGGTCGCCTCAAACGCCGGCGTCTTCCATAACTCCAAAGGCTCCGCCGGCTGCACATCATAATGCCCATACACCAATACCTGCGGCCTCCGCCCCCGCCCCTTTGGCGTCCGCGCCACAACCACCTCGTTCCCCGTGGTCTTGCAAATCTCCACCCTTAAACCCAAGGCCCGACAATGCCCCGCCAACCACTCCGCACAGGCCCTCACATCCCCCCGATGCTGCGACTGGGCACTCACACTCGGAAAACCAACATACTCCTTCAACTCCTCCAAAAACCGGTTCTCGTTCGCCTTCAGGTAATCCAGGACAGCTTGCATACCGGCGCAGTGTGACCATCCCCCCCGCTTTCTCAAGCCTCGGTTGCATCCTTCATAACCCCCACCACCGCAAGAGGCTGAAATTTTGTCGACGCCACCCTTCAGCCCATGGCACATTGCCAAGCCAAGGCAGCATGTTCCAATCACTAAAACGACTGTTTCGGAAGGAAGAGAAACCGGCCGCGCCAGCCGCAAGGCCCGCACAGCCCTTCGCTAAACCCGCGGCTGCCCCCCAAGTCACTCCCGTCGCCGAGCCCCCACAACCACCCCAAACCCCCACCCCAGCTGCACCAGTCGCACCCCAGCCCGCCACAGCTCCGCTGGAAGGCCCAACCGTCAGTATCCCCTTCGGCAAAATCCTCAACCACCTGCCCCAAAGCCTCAAAGCCCGCGTTCGCCAGGCCCATACCAGCAAAACTCAGGCAAACCTGCCCCTCGCGCTCCTCGTCCCGCAGCTCATGAAAGGACGCGTGGAAGTCACCTTCGCCCAGTTGCGCCAAGCCCTGCCCCCCGGCGCTCTCGGCGAAGAAACCGACCTCGACGGTTCCAAATTCGAAATCCCACTTGCCGAACTCCTCCCCCTCATCCCCCCTCACCTCCTTCCCCGCCGCACCAGCCAAAAAACCATCGAAATCCCTGATGAAGTCGCCCCCGTCTTCGGACAGGCCGGCAACGAGATCCGCGTAGCCCAAAAATCAACTCCCGTAACTCCCACCCCCGCAGCCCCACCACCACCCGCCCCCCCCTCCACCCCAGCCCCAGCCCCCGTCCCAACACAAATTCAGCTCCCCACCACCCCCGTCAAAGCCCCCTACCGCGAAACCCCTGCTGCTACCCCCACACCCACCCCGCCCCCCTCCGATTCCGGCCCAATCCGGATGAACGCCGGCGACCTCCAGAAGCTATCCCAACCCAAACCCTCCACCCCTACCCCCGCCCCATCAACGCCAGCCATCAAACCCGTCTCCACAACATCAACGGAGACATCCATCTCCAGCCCCAAACTCCCCGGCACAACCACTCGGCCGGAAACCCCAGCCCCCACACCCACCCAAACAACCGCACCCGCACCCAGCTCCAGCCCCGGGACCGTAGCCATCCCTGTCAGCCAGGTCATCGATAGCCTGCCAGACGCCATCAAAGGCTCCCTCAGTCAGGCCAAAACCCAAAACGCCTCGTTTAACCTCCCCGCCGCAGACCTCGAAAAAGGCCTCAAAAGCGGCAAAGTGGTCTTCAGCTGGAAAACCCTCAGAACCTCCCTCCAGCCGGCTACGATGTCGTCCACCACTCCGGCCGCTGACCAAATCGAAGTCACTCTCCCCCTCCACATCGTCGCCCCCCTCTTCCTCGCCACCCATAAACCTGCAGCCCCACAAAAGAAGGTCGCCATCGCCCAAGATATCCCCGACGTCTTCGCCAACCGACAGGTGGCAGCCGAAAAACCCGCAGCGCAGGAAACTCCAGCCCCCGCCGCTCCGTCCCCGGCGCCCACAACGGCCGTCACCCCTACCCCAAGCCCAACCCCCAAGTCGGAACCCAGTATACCCATCCCGGTCCCCGCCTCGCCTCCCCCCAAACCTGTCCAAGCCCCCGTTACCCACGCCCAAAACACCACCACGCTCCCAGGTGTCTCGGGAGCCATCGTAGCCCTCCCGGATGGACTCCTCGTCGCCGCCAAACTCGCCCCCGGCCTCGACCCCGATACTATCGCAGCTTTCCTCCCTCAAATGTACGGCCGAACCAGCCAATACACCAAGGAACTGAAACTCGGCGATCCCAAGAAAATCACCTTCATCGTCGATGATATGCCGCTGCGCATCTACCGCGGCTCAGGCGTCTTCTTCGGGGTCTTCGGCCAAAACGGCGAAACCCTCCCAAACCCTCAACTGGATGTAATCGCCGCCCAACTGGGTGCATAGAGTAACGCTCGATTCGCTATGGCAATCATCAATCAGGCCACCAAGGAACTGCAGGTCAAGATCGTCTATTACGGGCCCGCCATGGGCGGCAAGACCACAAACCTCGTCAAGGTCCACGAGAATATCCAAACCGCCCAGGAAAAGGGCAAACTGGTCTCTCTCGCCACCAGCTCCGACCGCACGCTCTTCTTCGACTTCCTGCCCATCGAAGCCATGGCCATCAAGGGCTTCAAAACAAAATTCCAGCTCTATACCGTCCCCGGCCAGGTCATCTACAACACCACCCGCCAACTCGTCCTGCGCGGTGTCGATGGCATCGTCTTCGTCGCAGATTCCCAATACGAAAAGATGGCCGAAAACGTCGAGAGCTTCAGCAACATGGAGGAAAACCTCAAAACCCTCCGCATGAACCTCGCGGATATACCCTACGTCCTCCAATACAACAAACGGGACCTCCCCAACGCCGCACCCATCGAATATATGGAATTCCTGCTCAATAACCGCGAAGTGCAGGTGCCCAGTTTCCCCGGCGTCGCCAACCAGTGCGAGGGCGTCTTCGAAGCCCTCAACATGATCACCCGGATGCTCCTCCACAAGTTCATCAACGAAAGCAACCGGCGCTCCAGCTAATCCCACCAAGGCCATGTCCACCCTTCCCCAACTGATCGAGGAGGATATCCGGGTCATGGAGGCCGCCCTGGATGATTTCCTCACCAAAAGTGAATCCTCCGCCGCCCTCGTTCTCGATAAAGGCGGCTTCATCATCTGCGAACGCGGAGACGTGGAGGGCTGTGACACCACCACCCTCGGCGCCCTCGCCGCCGCCGCCTACGCCGCCACCCAAGGCATCGCCGGCCTCGTCCAGGAAGCCACCTTCAGTAACGTGTACCAACAAGGGGAAACCAATAGCATCCTCGTCAGTAACGTGGACGAACACTGCCTCCTGGTCGCCATCTTCCGCGCCCAAATCAGCGTCGGTGCCGTCAAATACTACGCCGTCAACGCCATCTCCCAAATCGGCCAGCAAATGCACGTCGCCCATAACCGCGACCCCGATGCCGGACTCGACCTCTCAGTCCTCAACCTCGCCGATGCCTCACAACTGTTTCAACAAAAGGTCGAAGACACAGAAGCCGAAGGGGAATCCGACCCCATCGTCAAACTCCAGAAAATGAAACAGTTGCTGGCAGACGGACTCATCACCCATGAGGACTTCAACCAAATGAAGCGCCGAATCCTGGAACAGATGTAAGCCGCCGCCAGCCCCGCTCATTCCCCCTCAGCCGAAGCATCCCGCATCGCCTTCACCAGAGTCTCAACCTGCCAGGTGTTGCCCGTGATGATCAGGCTCACCTCACCCCGCGGATTCAACACCACCGTCCGCACGTTGTGGCTGTAAAACTCCCCGTCCCGCCCAAACTCGCAGCCGAATTGCTCGGTCATCCCATCCAAAACAGGCATGTCCGCCGTCGCAAAAGTCCAGCGCCCCGGATCATACCCGTGCCGCTCCGCATAGGCCTTCAACGCCTTCGGAGAATCATAGTCAGGATCAAACGAGATCTGCAGTAAATGCCAGTTGGTTAACCCAACCCTCGCGTCCGCCAATACCTCCGCCACCTCCCCAAACTGCGAAGTCGTTCGCGGACAAAACGTCGGATAAGGACACCTCGTAAAAAAGAAGGTCAAACCTACCACTTGCCCCCGCAATGAGTGGAGCTGGAACGCCTCGCCAAACTGGTTCGTCAATGTGCAGTCCGGCACCAGATCCCCCACATACAGCGGATCAACCAACGGCACCACTCTCGGCCCCTTCCGCAACTCCGGCGCTACCGTCGGATCATGCCCCACCTTCTCTAACCCCTCAATCCACCCTTCTGTCCGCATCACCCTCATCCGGAAAACCAGCCGATCCCCCACCTCAACCCCAGCCATCTCGTTCGTGTCCCGCACCTCAAACGGCATCGTCATCGCCATCATGTATCCCGGTATCGCCTCATGCGCGATCACCAGTGCCCGATCCTCCAACTCCACCCGATGCACGGTCCCCGTCACGCGATAGGTCACCCCCAACTCCTCCCCGCCTGCATCCCGAGCCTCCCCGCTAACACCGTCCCCTGCCGGTCGACACGATACCATCCATACCAGCGAAACCAGCAGCACACCACAAACCAAGGTTCTCATAAGGTGCAGTCAATCTGTTGCCACCTCCCCCCAACTTCAAGCACCTCCAGCCAGTTTTTGCCCCCAACACCCGCAACGGCCAAATGATGGCAAGGACCCGGCAAGATCCGGCTTGTTCAGAAATACCCGTTTTGTTGGGCTTTCTCTAAGTCATGGAGCCCGGCACCCGGGCCTCGACTAAGCCACCGCACCAGATGCAACCCGGCAGTCTAATACATCAGTAGAAAGGCCAGAAAATGCTCCCATCCCCCCTTTCCTTCTCACGTTGCATCGCCCTGGGAATCGGCTTGGCCAGCCTCCTCCCCCTGGAATCCTCCGCAGACTCCCTCGCCTTCTCCCCACCAGTCCGCTCCCCCGGCGGCATCGCTCCGCAACCCGCTATCACCAACATCACCCAGGGCTCCGACGTCACTCTCTCCTGGTTCGGACTCCAAGGGCCCTATCAGATCCAAAGCTCCCCGGACGCACTAACCTGGTCCAACCTCGGCACCGTAACCCGATCCCCCGCCACAGTCAGCACCACCGATGACTCCGCCTTCTTCCGCGTCGTCGGCTCGGAACCCAACTACGCCGGGGCAGCCGTGTGCCTGATGTGCCACGCCGAATCACACCAGAATTGGGCCGACACCAAACATGCCCACGCCATCGAAAGCCTCGCCGCCATCGGACAAGACAATAACCCCTACTGCGTCGCTTGCCATACGGTCGGTTACGGCGCCAACACAGGCTTCAAAAGCACCCAAACCACCCCCCACCTCGCCGGCGTCCAATGCGAAAATTGCCACGGCCCCGCCGCAAACCACGCCGGTAACCCCACCGACCCCTCCCTAATCCCCATCCGCACTGTCTCCGCGGTCGTCTGCGGAGGCTGCCATACCGATGCCCACCATCCCACCTACGACGAATGGTCCGCCTCCCGCCACGGAAACGCTCTCGAAGGACTGAAAGCCAGCGGCCACGCCAGCGACTACTGCCTCTCCTGCCACTCGGAAGACTACCGCTACGCCGTCGCCAATAACCTGCCCGAAATTCCCACCATCGAAACCGCTCAACTCTCCCTCGAATGTAGCACCTGCCACGCCCCCCACGGCGGCGTCGCCCAAGATCACCTCATCCGTAAACCCATCGACCTCCTCTGCGGTGAATGCCATACCCAAGGCGAAGCCTCCCTCGGCGGAACCCCACACCACCCGCAATTCGAAATGCTCAAAGGCATCGGCGCCTTCCAAGCCGATGGCTCCCCCCTCGTCCAACCTCACCCCCATACCGCCATCGCCAAAGCCTGCGCCCAATGCCACGTCGTCCAACACCACGTAGACTCTCCCAACGACGGAAACCCCAACGTCACCGGGCATACATTTAACCCCTTCGACGATTCCATTAACCCCGACCTCTCCAACCAATACGGTGGCTGCGTCGAATGCCACACGATCACCCCGGCGTTCGAAGCCAGACGAACGGTGTTCCAAGAGCTGATCGCTGAGCAAATCGATCAACTCCGCCCCTACTTCACCCCCGATAACCCAAGCTACATCGATCCCGCCACGCTGACTGAAGCAGACCAGAACCGTTGGGAAACCGCGCGCTTCAATGTCCTGTTCGTCGAAGCCGATAAAAGCGGCGGTATGCATAACTTCGAGAACGCCCGCGTAGCCCTCAGCATCGCCAAGAATATCTTCATCTCCCTGGAGCCGACCCCCTGATTCGCCCCCCCAAGGCGCGGCAAAACACTCAACGCGGTCGCAACGGCACTTCCATTGTGCCAATATCCGCCGTGCATCCACTCTCCAACCCGCCGAGAGGACAGTGGCGCCCCGCCCTCGCTCCCACCTGAATGAGGTGTCCGGTTTTGAGCACCCTGCTCAACCCAAGCCCGGCCTGATGTAGTGTTTTTGATCGATCACGAAACACTTGCTAATGCGCCAGACATCCATATAGTGCGACGAGTTGTATCAGAAGGGCGATGATAACATTCAAAGCCAATCTCAAACGGCAACAAGGACGCGGATGGCACTGTTCTCGCTACTTCTTTTCCGCGAAAGGATTCGTAACATGACGAAAAGCCTCGAAGTAATGAACGGAACTCTCCACAACCCCAAACACCCCTTCAGGCAAACCCAAAGCTGCCAGGGCAAACCCCGGAAAAACCGCTACGAGCGACGCAAGATCAAGGGCATGCTCCGCACCAGTGACTGGAGCGACGACACGGATCTGGATTAGTCCGCCTCGATAGTCAAAACCGGGGTGCGTAGACGGGCCACGTGATGCTGAGGCATCCTCTGGTCAACAGACCCCGTCTCCCAAGTCTCCGCACCCGCGTGTCCATCCACAAAAACTACGCAGGCTCGCGATTCATGGCGAAAATGAGCCGTGGATTCAAAACGGCTCAAATAATAGAACTCCTCCAACATCGGATGATCCGGTGAAGCCGGCGGCTGAAAGGTGTTCACCTGCGCCGCATCCGCCAAAAACGCCGTCCCCGACGGATGAGGCAAATCAAAAATACCCGGCCCAGGTGCATTTGCCTTGGATGCCAGGTTGAGATTGTAACCGTAGCCGTAGGCTGCCCCCCTTGCCTTCAGCTTAAAATCCTTCATCCCATACGCCAGCGTGGGACACACCTCCACCCCCTCCCCGCCGAGATACCCCTCCAAGGCACCCTGCCGGCGGTCAAAAGCCCGCTCTCCTTCAGCCCCGCGGGCCAACCACCCAAACCAATAGATGTCGCCCCCGTTGGTCGCCCCTCCCCGATAAGGAAACGATCGACCTCCATGGTCATCCCAATAAAGCTGTCCCGCCAATCCAAGCTGCCGCAGTTGACTCAGACACTGCACCCGCTTGGCCGCAGCCCGGCTGCGTGCCAGTGCCGGAAACAATAGAGCCGCCAGCAAGCTCAGCACCGCCAGAGTCACCAGCAACTCCACCAGGGTATAGCCACACGCCAAACCCGCTCTCCTAACTGTCGTAGCCATCAGGGTTTCAAAGCCACCACTCGATAAAAGCCAGCCCGCCCGGTCGCCGCCGGATCCCGTAACACCAGAGACCCCGGCGTCGCGACCGATCCGCTATCCACTGTAGCCCAGTTGTCCAAAGCCAAACTGCGCTCCAGCCGATACTCCCAGCCCGGCAACGCCTGAACAGACGTTGCCCACCCCCCCTCGTCCATACCCCCGGAGACCTTCTCCACCGACAACCGCGGCAGCTCCAACACAAAGTTGTCCAGCACAGCCTCCGCATAAACCGAAAGCATTGGAAACTCGGGATTCTGCCCCTCATCGGAATAAGAAAAGACACCGACGCAATCGAATCGGAAATCACCAAACCCCGCCCCCAAAGCAACCGGATCCACCGGATAATACTCTCTGCCATCCTGAATCAACTTGGTCCGTAACAGTCCCTCCGCCGCCGAATACTCCATCATAACAGTGAGCCAGCCACCCAACGGCAACTCCACCGGATACGTAAACCCAGCAGCAAACTCGTTCTCCGCCGACACAAAAACCGGACTCACGGTCGCCCCGAACCCAGCATCCGGAAAGTAATCAAACTCCATCACGTTCCGCACCCCGGTCTCGGCATCAATGCCCGCACCGCGCGCCAACCCACCACGCTGGATAGACTCCAGCTCCGCCAGACCCAGAGCGATCTGGAATGCCTCCGGCTTACCCTCCGTTGCGCCCGGCTGAATCGCATCCAGTCGCAAATCAAAAGCCATGACAAAATCATCCACCCTCGACAACACAGTCCCAATCGAATGCGTGAAATAACTGTTCGGCTTGGACGAATCCCAAACCACATCCAATACACCCTGCGACTCATCCCAGCTGAATAAACTACCTTCACCACTCACCTGCCACCCCCCCTTCACCAGGGGATCCTCACTGAAATCTTCATGCCAAACCCGACCGTTGCCCACCGCCGACAAGGCATCCAGCTGGACTTTTCCCGAAAGCTGCTCAAGCCGAACATATCGAATCCATGGCAATAAAACCCCCGCCCCCGCATCATCCACCGCACCACTCAAATCAAACCCTGTGCCACCACCAGCACCCGCATACAATCCCCGTATCCCCTCCAAATCCAACCCCGCAAAGTCCTGTGCTCCCAAGCCGGGATTCACCGGCACCCCGAAATCACCCGCACCATCCGTCGGATACCACCCATCTACCCCCCCAGTATCAGAGGTCAGACGGTAAAACGTCCCCCCATCCTGACTGACCGAGACTTGGGTAACCCCTCCACCCTCACCCCCAAGCTGCCCCGAAGTCGTCGTCCAATCCCCGTTGTATTGAAAAAAAGAATTCCCAAAGATCAGAAGGTCCAGCCCATACAAGTGCATCACCGAATCCAAGATCGGGGCCTGCATCTCCAGCGTCACACTCGACCCTGCCTCCAACTGCAAAATCTGGCTGGGTAAGTGAGGCCCGCTAAACGGATCCACCGGCCAAATCCCCCCCCACACCGGATCCGGATCGTCCGTTTCCCGCGCGGGCTCTCCCAGCAATGAATCTGACTCCGTCCACCTGTTCCCCGGCCCAGCAACCAAATCCTCAGCAATCACCCGAATAGCATGGTTGGCTGCAACCCCCCGAAATGATCCGGCAATAACCGCCAACCCCAGTAAAGAAGCCCGAATAACTCGATGCACCATCTTTCCTTTCACCTCAGCGTCCAATGCAAACTGCTTGAACAACGACTCTTCTGATCTCAAAGACCAAGGAACCGGAACACCGGACCCAAGAGGTGAACGAAAACTTCCTCCGTCACGCACCAGGCGCGAACTTGGCCTCATCCTTCTCTTTGGCGGAGAAGCAAGCCCTGCCATTTCCTGACAGGGCTCTGACGAGCACCCCAGAACCGGTATCCTGACTCGCGGCTTCGAACCTCGCTCCCGCCTTCCCAGTCCCCGCAGACCAGTGGCTTCCGGAAGCTTGTCGCCGCTCACAGTGGCGCAACCGTCCCCGATTCCCACGGGGTTCCCCGACACTCTGAGGCGTGTTGTCGCGGACATCTCTGCCCGCCCAATTCAAAGAACTCCTACCCCCTATCCCATTCCTCCCCCTCACTCAAGCGCAATCCCCACAGAGACCAACCTCCGCACCCCCTCACCTTTCCCCCAAAATCAGAGGGATCAACCTCAGGCAATTCGCGTCCACTCGCAGTTAACCTCCTCATTCGCGTGAATTCGTGTCCATTCGCGGTCAAAAAAGCTATCGGCGTGAATTCGCGTCCACTCGCGGTCGAGAAACCAGCCCCCGTGAATTCGCGGTTGGAAACATCCGTTTCCGTTCGCGGTCCTCCAAGCGCCCGGAAATTAGGCGAAGTTCAGCTTGGTGGTCGGCCCCTCCGAATCCCAACCCCTCGGCGGTTTGCGGTCCACCTTGGCCACTTCCTTAATCGAAATCTGCCGCCCCTTGGTCTTGGGCCCCCTCACCTCAACGTCACCCGGCTTGCACGTCTGCTGACTCACCTTCTGATAAGCCGCCGGCTTATACCGGATGTAAAGCTGCTCCGGAGTACCCTCCTCAAAAAACAGGATCTTCGCCTTGGGAGGAACACACCGATACTCTCGGTTCAAGACCGTCCCTCCAAACGCAAACCGCTTCAAATATGCCGCCCCTTTCTCCGAATAAACCACCGTCATCACCCTCTCCCGGTCAGGTAGCGCGCAATACATTAAATCCGATCCCACAAACAGCTTCTCCGGCAGATCAATCACCTTGTACAGACCATCTGCATGCACCAGCAGCAACCGGTCAAACTTCGTGCAGTCACGCTTAAACTCGTCACCGCTCACCTTGTAACCCAGATAACCCGAAGCCCGATCGTAGCTCAGCTTGAACGCCTTGAACGCCACCTCCCGCGCGTCAATCTCGTCATGCTTGCTGCTCCGCGTCCGCCGCGGATACAGAGCCCCATACTTCTCCAATAAACCCTCCAGAAAACCAATCGTATACTTCACCAGCTGCTTCAGGTGCTTGCGCACCTCCGCCAGCTCCGCCTTGACCTTCGTCGTCTCCTCACGGTGCTTCTCAATGTCAAACAACGAAATCCGCCGGATACGAACCCCCAGCAAACGCTCTATATCCTCATCCACCAAATCACGTATCATCTCGGACCGAAACGGCTCCATCCCGTCCCGCACAGCCGCCATCACCGCCTCCTGCGTACGGCATTTCTCAATCGCCTTGTAAATCCGCTCTTCAATGAAAATCCTCTCCAGCGTCCGGAAATGCAGGTCGTCCAGCAACCGACGCTCCCGCAACTCCAATTCACGCTTCAACTGCTCCAATAACTGCTCGGTGTTCGCCTGCAGAACCTCGCTGACCGTCATCTCCACCGGACGGTTGTCACGGATCACTACAATGCGGCTGCTGATGCTCGTCTCGCACGCCGTAAAGGCAAACAACGCATCAGTAAGCTGATCGGACGACACCCCGTTCGGAGCGCGCACCTCAATCTCAACCTTCTCAGAGGTGAAATCGTTGATGCTCTTCACCTTGATCTTGCCCTTCCGCGCCGCATCCTCAATCGAGGCAATTAACGACTCCGTCGTCGTCCCCGGAGGAATCTCCTTGATCACCACCGTGGAATCGTCCTTGGCCTTGATCCGAGCCCGAACTTTCACACTCCCCTTGCCGTCATGATACTCCCGCGCATCCATCACCCCGCCAGTCAGGAAATCCGGCAATACCTTGAAACTCTGCTTCCTCAGGATCGCAACCTGCGCCTTTAGTAACTCCCCGAAGTTATGCGGCAAAATCTTGGCCGATAACCCCACCGCAATCCCCTCCGTCCCCAACATCAATAACAACGGAATCTTCGCAGGCAATGTCACCGGCTCCTCACTGCGCCCGTCATAACTCGGAACCAGCTCGGTCAAATCATCAAAAAACATCGTCTCCCGCGCCAAAGGCGTCAGACGACACTCAATGTATCGCGAAGCAGCCGCAGGATCCCCGGTAAACAAATTCCCGAAATTACCCTGCCCCTCGATCAAATACCCCCGGTTCGCCAACACAACCAAAGCCTCGCCAATCGATGCGTCGCCATGAGGATGATACTGCATGCAGTGCCCCACAATGTTGGCCACCTTCACAAACCGACCATCGTCGTTCTGATGCAAAGACCATAGAATGCGACGCTGTACCGGCTTCAGTCCGTCCGCCAAATTCGGAATCGCCCGGTCACGAATCACATAGGAGGCATACTCGAGAAATCCCCGGTCAATCCGCCGATGTAACGGGTTGTGCGGATCAGACGGACTAAAAGGACGCGTGTCCACCGTGTGAACCTGCTCGGCAACCACATCCGCATGCTCCTCCGCACTCTCGTCACCGCCCGCATGATCACCCCCTTCTCCATTGACCTCCTTGTCCCCCTCGTCCGCTGGCAATAACGGAAGCTGATCCATCCCACCATCATCATCCCCCTCGCCCTCGTTCTTCTTCGCAGCCATGACTCAAATACTCCTTCCCACTCCGCTAGTCAGCAACCGGCACCACCAGGTTGTTCATAATGTAATCCCGCCGCTGCGGTGTGTTGCGCCCCATGTAAAAGCCCAGAATGTTCGCCGCCTCAGGACGCGCCGCAAACTCAACCCGGCTTAACCTCATCTCCTTCCCGATAAACTGCTTGAACTCCCCCGGAGAAATCTCACCCAGACCCTTAAACCGCGTGATCTCCGGCTTCCCCCCCAATGCCTTCACCGCCACATCCCGCTCCGCATCAGAATAACAATAGCGCGTCTCCTTCTTGTTCCTCACCCGGAACAACGGCGTCTCCAATACATGCAAATGACCGTCATGTACCAAGCCGTCAAAAAACTTCATGAAATAGGTGATCATGAGGTTGCGAATATGCAGCCCGTCCACGTCCGCATCGGTCGCCAATACCACCTTCTCATACCGCAACCCCCCCAGCCCGTTCTCCAAATTCAGGCTCTGCATCAGATTATACAGCTCGTCATTCTTATACATGACGTCCCGCTTCAAATCACACACGTTCAGCGGCTTCCCCTTCAGCACAAAAATCGCCTGCGTCGCCACATCCCGACAGCTCACGATCGATCCCGCCGCTGACTGCCCCTCAGTGATGAAAACCATCGTCCCCTTACCCTTCCCCTTCGCCCGGTCATAATGCAGCTTGCAGTCCTTCAATTGGGGAATGCGCAGCGTGATCGCCTTGGCCCGCTCCCGTGCCAGCTTCTTCACCGCCTGCAACTCCTTGCGCAGTTGCTTCGTCTCCTCCACCTTCGCCAACACTGTATCCAACATCGCCTTGTTGCGGTTGAAAAATCGCAACAACTCCTCCCTCACCCGGTTAACCAATTCACCACGAATCTCAGTGTTCCCCAGCTTGTTCTTCGTCTGTGACTCAAAGACCGGATCCTGCAGCCGAATCGCTACAGCCCCAACCATCGCCTCCCGCACATCGTCCCCCTCATACTTGTTCTTCGCCAACTCGTTCACCGCCTTCAGTAACCCCTCACGAAAGGCACTCAAGTGCGTCCCCCCATCCGATGTGAACTGCCCGTTCACAAAGGAGTAAAACGTCTCCCCATAACGACCCGCAGCATGAGTAAAGCAGAACTCCAGTGTCTTGCTGGAATAATGCAGCGGCGCATACAAGGGCTCACTCCCATCCGCCGCCAAATCCTCCATCACCAAATCCATCAGCCCCAACCGCGACTGGAACTTCTTCCCGTTGTAAATCAGCCTCAACCCCGCGTTCAGGAAGCTGTAATGCCGCATCCGCCGCTCAACATGCTCCTCCTTGAACTCGAAAGCCTTGAAGATCTGCGGGTCTGGCTCAAAACGGATCAAGGTCCCATCCTTGCCCTCCGGCTCATCCCCCTCCTCCTGCCGCACCAGCTTGCCACGCCGAAACTCCGCCTCCGCAAACCGCCCTTCCCGATGGCTCCGCACCAGAAAATCCTTCGACAACGCGTTCACCGCCTTCGTCCCCACACCGTTCAACCCCACACTGAACTGAAACACGTCGTCGTTATACTTGGCACCCGTGTTGATCTTTGAAACACACTCCACCACCTTGCCCAACGGAATCCCCCGACCAAAATCACGCACCTCCACCACCGCCCCCTTCACCGTGACCTGAACCTCCTTGCCGTGACCCATGATGTACTCGTCAATCGCGTTGTCGATCACCTCCTTCAGCAGGATGTAACAACCATCATCGTAATGAGCCCCCGTTCCTATCCGACCGATATACATCCCCGTGCGCAACCGGATGTGCTCCAGGGAGGATAAGGTCTTGATCTTGCTCTCGTCGTAATTGTGTTTCGCAGACTGCGCCATACGCGTGGCATGTGACTATGCGAATCGCCGTCTCAAGGGCAACCAGGAAAACCTCCAAAACCCAACTCACCCGCCATTCCGCCCCCCCCCACAGCCCCGTCAGGTCTGCAACAACTCCCGCTGCCACGGCATCAATTCCCGCTCCAAATCCACCTGCCCCCCAGCCAAGCGCACCAACATCGCCCGGCTCGCAATCAAACTCGGATCAATCCCCAACCGCTCAGCCGCCGCATCGCGCAGCTCCTGAAGCTGCTGTTGCGACTTGCGCTGCGCCATCGTCAGCCGAACCCCGGAACTGCGCCGCAAATGAGGCCAGTCCGACTCCGACAACCTCAAAGCGCCCCTCACAGCCTCCACCAAACCCGCACGCCTCGCCTCCGGCATCCGCATCGGCAATCCCCGCTGCCACCCCCCGCTACCACCACTCGCCTGCTCAGCCACACGCACCAAAATCTCATGCGACAACACAAAATAAGGCGGCCGACATAGCCGCCTCGCCTCCCCATCCCGCCAATGCCACAAAGCCCGCAATACCGCCAAACCACGGCGACTCAATCGATGCGCCCCGGATAACCGCCACACGGCATCCCCGTCCACCTCCGGCTCCCTTGCACTGTCCCTGATCAACCGCGCGCACATCGCATCATGCCACGAAGTCCGCCCCGTCTTTTCCAACTCCTCCGCCAAATGATCCGTAAGGGGCTTCAAATACTTTGCGTCGTTGCGAGCATACTCCGCCATCCGACGAGTCAACGGCCGACGTGACCAGTTCGCCTTCTGCGGCCCCTTCTCCAACGTCACCCCCAATACCTTGGCCACTAACCGCTCCAACCCGAACTCCTTGTACCCCAACAACCGCGCCGCCAACATCGTGTCAAAAACCTCCCCCGGCACAAAACGCAAGGAACGATAAATCAACCTTAAATCGTAGTCCGCACCGTGCAGCATCAACCGATGCCCCCGAAACGCCTCCACCAATGGCCCCAAGTCCAAACCAGACAGCGGATCCACCAAATACTCCCCGCAAGGCAACCCGATCTGAATCAAACAAAGCCGCTCGGGATAGGAATATAAACTGTCCGCCTCCGTATCCACCCCCACCCAATCAGCACCCCGGATCTTCTCAACGAAGTCCTTCAACTCGCCCTCGCCATCAATCAAATGTTCTGGAACCACTGAAACCATCTCAAGCCACTCTACCCTTCATACCACCCGAAAAACGGACGTCGATTGTTCATGCCGACACGCCAATTAGACTGTAAAAAGCCCCGTAGCAAGCCCGATTCGTATCCCGGATTCGCGAGTTGACGCCGTCTCCAACCTCCCCGTATTGTTCTTAAGCCCCATCCCTAATCCCTTACAACCCTAGCCAAGCCAAAAGCCACTCCTATGCCCGAGGGTTACTGCGTCAAATGCAAGGAACGGAAGGAGATCGCCGGCGCCGTCGAGGAAACCATGAAAAACGGCCGGAAAGCGATCAAAGGGCGTTGTCCCTCCTGTGGAGTCGTCATGTTCAAAATCCTCGGAGGAAAAGCCTCCCCCTCCCCGGAACCCTCCCCCGAAAATCCCACGGAATCTTGACAAGCTCCAGTCAGAAGCCTATGGGCATCCGCTCTGGAACAGAAAAAACCCCGGGAGAACCAAGTCTCCCGGGGAACGCTTAAAGCCGCCTTGAGGGAACTACACCGATCCCTACTCGCTGAGCCGCAATTACTTCAAGCCCGCCAACGCGTGCTTCACCGCCTCAAAGTTGGGGAGGTCCTTCACGGTCGCGGTTTGCTCGGCGTAACGAATCACTCCCTCACGATCGATCACAAAAGCCGCGCGGGCGCTCACCGCCCCCAAACCGATCAAATCCGGCAGCAAAACCCCGTAGTCCTTGGCAGTCGCCTTGTTCAGATCACTCGCCAACTTCACCTTGATCCCCTCCTTCGCCGCCCAAGCCTCCTGCGCAAACGGACTGTCCACACTCACTCCAATCACGTCCGCATCCAACCCCTCGTAGTCCCCAATCCCCGAAGTGATATCGCACATCTCCTGTGTGCAAACCCCGGTGAAAGCCAGCGGAAAGAACAAAAGCACGGTGTTGCGCTTCCCCAGATTGTCACTCAACTTCACGTCCACCACACCAGAAGCCTGCTTGGATTTAAGTGCGAAATCAGGAGCCTTGGAACCAACGGTAAGAGCCATAATAGATCGTATTCTAGTTTTCTGTCGTTCAAGTAACCTACTCCCCTATAGGTGCAGCATGCCCACGTGTCAAATGCGCCACCCAAATTATTTGAATTAACCACACTGATCCCGGAACGCTCCCCTCCTCTATACCTCTTCACGGCTCGGAGAGCTCGCCGGGTGCCGCGAAAGTTGCTGCACCCACGCCGCCACATAAAACATCCCAGAAATACCCGTGAAAATCGTGCCGCCCAGCGCCACCCCCCCCAACCATTCCACCCGTAAAAATGAATCAATCTTCAGCAAAGACCACAACACACACGCCATCTGAATTACGGTCGCCACCTTACCCGTCCAATGCGGCCTCACAGTCACCGCGACCCGCAAATACCGCAATACCAGCATCCCCATCAGCAAGAGAATGTCCCGACTAATCACTGTCACAGTCAAATGCAGCGGTAACCCCGGCAAATTGCCGTCCTGATGCAAACTCAGCAGCACAATCGCCGATACCAGCAATAACTTGTCCGCCAGCGGATCCAGAATCGCCCCCAATTCGCTGCGCTGGTTAAAACGCCTCGCAATATAACCGTCCACACCATCGCTCAACGCCGCCACCCCAAACGCTACCACCGCCAGCCAACGATACACCTCCCCACGCCCCGCCATGTAATACAGGGCACTCACCACAAACAACGGAACAAGCAGAATCCGGCCAATGGTAATCTTGTTCGCAGTTGTCATACCCAAACGCTACCCAAACTCCACCCGCTTACCCCCCCAGTCAATCCCTCCATCCGCTTTACCTCGGCCAATAGAGCGCCTACTCTCCCCCCAGCAAAGCAATGAACCTGCTCACCCCCCTCAGCCGTATGACTTCCCACCCCATGCTCGTCGCCGGAACACTGCTCGCCACCGCCGGAAACCTCCCCGCCGCTACTACCATGGATCGCAACCAAATCGACCCCGCCTACACCTGGGACCTAACCGCCATGTACCCGTCCACCAAAGACTGGGAAAAACACTACGGCGAAATAGAACAGCGCATCAAAGCCTTCACCAACCTCCGAGGCACCACCTCACAAAACGCCAGCCAACTCCTCAAAACCCTGCAGGAACGGGACGACCTCGGCGTCCAACTGGAGAAACTCTACGCCTACGCCCGACTCCGCCACGACGAGGATATGCGCCAACCCAAACCCCTCGCCCTCCTCCAGCGCGCACAAAGCCTCGCAACCCAACACGGCGAAGCACTCTCCTGGCTCAGTCCGGAACTCCTCTCCATCCCCGAAAGCCAGCTCCAGAACTGGCTCAAACAACCCGAACTCCAACTCTATCAGCACGATTTCGATAACCTCCTCCGCTCCCGCCAGCATATCCTCTCCCCGCGCGAAGAGGAACTGCTCGCCATGTCCTCCAAAGCAACCTCCGCCGCAGGCGATATCTTCAGCCTGCTCACCAATACCGAACTGAAAAACCGGAAAATCCAAGGACCGGACGGCACCGAAATCGAAGTCACCAACCCCGTCTTCTATCAGGCCATGAGTTCCAAAAACCGGGAATTCCGCCGACAAGCCTTCCTCGCCCTCCACGCCAGTTATCTCGATGTCAAAAATAGCCTCGCCGCCTCCCTCGCTGGCACCATGCACCGCGACTGGTACAACGCCAAAGCCCGCCGCTACGAAAGCTCTCTCCAAGCCTCACTCGACGCCGAAAACCTCCCCGTCACCGTCTACCACAATCTCACCAAGACCGTCTCCAAACATACCCCGCTCCTCCACCGCTACGTAGCCCTGAAAAAACAAGCTCTCAAGCTCGACTCCGTCCACTTCTACGACCTCTACGTCAACCTCGCTGAAGCACCAGAACAGGACTACTCCTTCGAACAGGCCAGAGACCTCGTGCTCGAAGGCACGCAGGCCTTCGGACCGGAATATACCTCCGTCCTGCAGCTCGCCTTCCAGTCCCGCTGGATCGATGTCTTCGAAAATGCCGGCAAACGAAGCGGAGCCTACAACATGGGCACCCACCTCTCCCCCCCGTACGTGCTCCTCAACTACAAGGGGAACTTCAACGGCGTATCTACCCTCGCCCATGAAATGGGCCACGCCATGCAAAGCTACTTCACCAAGGAAACCCAGCCGGCCGTCTATTCCGGCTACCCCATGTTCACCGCTGAAGTCGCTTCCACCTCCGCCGAAATCCTCTTCAAACGCTTCATGCTCGCCAAAACAACCGACCGCATCGAACGCGCCCGGCTCATCAATGAAATGCTCGAAGACATCCGCCAGACTGTCTTCCGCCAAACCCAATTCTCAGAATTCGACCTCGCCGCCCATACGCTCGCAGAACAAGGCGAACCCATGACCGCCGAAACGCTCATGGACATAAACCACCAGATCTATGTCCGCTACTTCGGTCCCGATTTCACCATCGACCCCGAACTGGATGTGGAATGCCTCCGTATCCCCCACTACTACCGCAATTACTACGTCTATCGCTACGCCACCAGCTACTGCGCCGCAGCCGCCATCGCCGAACAAATCATCCAAAACCAGGAAGGCAGCAAAGAACGCTGGATGCAATTCCTCAAAACCGGCAACAGCGACTACGCCCTCAACATGCTCGCCAACGCAGGCGTCGATATGACCACCCCCAAACCCGTCGAGGACTGCATGCGCCTGTTCGAAGACCTCCTCAACCAATTGGAGGAACTACTGGAATTACCCGCCAACTAAGGCAGGCCCACCTACGGCAAAAACGGCTGGATCGCCTCCAGCAACCGTTCCCGCCCAAAGGGCTTCACCACAAAATCCGAAGCCCCGCTCGCCATCGCACGCTCCCGATAATCCGTAACCCCTAATCCGGTAACCACCACCACCGGTACATTCTTCAATCTCTCGTCACTCCGCACCTCCGCCAGAAACTCAAAACCGTCCATCACCGGCATGCTCAAATCACACACCACCACGTGAGGCATCCACCCCCGGGCCTTCTCCAATCCCTCCGCCCCGTCCGCCGCCACCTCAACCTCCATCCCACGCCCCCGCAACATCACGCTGATGGCCAGCCGCATCATCTCCTCGTCATCAATCACAAGCGCGCGCGTCATCTCGTAGTAAATTCACCCCACACGCGTGATCACTCAAGCCGAACTTCGCACCTTCCCCCAAATTGTCCCCGCCGCGCAGAATCCGACTTGCAGTATCCATCCACCAACAGGAGACTTCCCCGCCCGCAATGCGGCAACTCTGCCCTATGCGTAACCATACCCCCATCTGGATCCACTGGCTGCTCTTCCTCGCCATCACCTTGCTGGTCCTCCTCGCCGCCAGCCTCCAACTCTCACCGCCGGAATCACCTGCCCACCTCCCCAACCTCCTTCCCGCCCTCGCTACCCTCTTCCTCGGCCTCGGCCTCGCCTCGCTCTGCCTGATCCTCATCGCCCATCGCCACGAAACCCGGCGCCAAACGGAACACCTCCAGTTCCACTACGAAGCGCTCAGCCGCCAACTCGCCGAAACCCAACTCCTCCGCCGCGATGTCCAGAATTTCACCGACAGCCAGAAGCACTTCGAAACCCTCCTCTCCCAACAATCCTCCCTCCTCCAACAAGCCTCACAACTCCACGCCCTCGGCACCCTAGTCCAAGGCCTTACCCACCAAATCCACGAGTCCTCCGCCTCCCGCTCCCAGCTCGCCGAAAAGCTCAATAGCCTTGACTCCGCTATCATGAATGCCCGCTACGAACTCAGCCGCGCCCGCACTCTCCATTACGAAAACCGCCCCTCCCGCGATGAAACCCTCTCCCCCCTCGAACAACAGCTCAGTAAACTCGAACAAGAACGCCAAGACCGTGACTCCCAGCTCGACCAGCTCCGCCACCACGTCCAAAGCCTCACCTCCCAACGTGATCACGCCCTCCAATACCTCCACCAAACCCTCAACCCACACCTCCCACCCGCCCACGAAACAAAAAAGGCCGACCCGAAGGTCGGCCCATGAAAACCAACGCACCCGCCTCTTAGCGACGACGCTGCACTAAACCCAAGCCAATCAGGCCCAAGCCCAGCAACGCCACCGTTGCCCCACCATCAGGAACCCGGTCCGACGGAGGACAATAAATCCAAGCACCAGAAATGCCGGGCGAGTGAGTCTGCTCACCGTTATTCTTGATCTGCGTGTACTCAAAAGAGAACTCATACTTTTGCCCCCCGGTTAGCCCGGTATAGAGCACAGCAGTTCTTAACCCTTCAGGTTCATCCTCCTGATTAGGATTACCGGTGTCATGGCTGCCCCCCCCCCAGTGAAGAAGGACCACCGCGTCCACGCAATCCGTGGGGATAGTCAACGAAAACGGGTTCTTCCCCTCAGACCCAACCGGCTGTTCTTGGCCTGCAACCACCGTAGCCCACCCCAAGGTGTAGGCTACCCAGCCATCCCTGCCACCCGGCTTGTAATTGTTAATGCCCTTCCAAATATGAAACGAGACGTCGTCCTCCCCTACAGAGGGATTTACTCCCTGCGTCTCGTCACCATACATCGGTGCCGCTGTCGCCATCTGGGTCAGGGCTATCACCCCTACCAGCGCAGCTAATTTATGTGCTAATCTCATGTGTGTCTCCTGTGTTAGCTGCCGTCTTCATGAACAACAGCACATCCTAATAAGCAACGGACATGCCGCGGCTAAAAAAGGACACGCATTGAAATCTTTAACACATTGCAAATAAGCATATTGCGACTGAAAACTAATTTATTCGTCGTAGTCTGCGTAAATAAGACTTTGTAAGGCAAACCGACGTTTTTTGAGAACCCGAACCAAAACAACGGCGCAATGCCTTGGAGCTCTTTACGTTAAATGTCTTACGCGAAATCGTAAAACCCCTTTACAAAACCACCTGCTCCCAGGCACCCCGCCCCCTCATACCCCTCAGCAGCTGGCCTCATCCCAAAAGCCCCACCAGAGCCCCAGACAACCCGAACCCAATCCCAGCCAAATACCCCCACAGAGACGCCCCTAACCCCCAATACGAAAGCTGACCGTAAATCGACTCCCTTTCCCCTCCTCACTCTCCACTTCCACCCGCCCCCCATGCGCCTCCACAATCGCCTTGCTGTGAAATAGCCCAATCCCAATCCCCTTCTTCTTCGTCGTCTGAAAGGGCCTGAAAAGCCGCTTCTCCATGAACTCACGACTCATCCCCACCCCGGAATCAGCCACTTCCAGACGCACCCACCCATCCTCCCGACTGGTAGAGACCACAACCTCACCCACCGGAGCGCTCGCCTCCAAAGCATTCAAGACCAGGTTCGATACAACTTTCTGCAGTTGCTCAGAATCGAGCGAAAGCACCGCAGAATCCCCCAAGAGCCGCTGAATCCTCCCTCCTGCCCCAGCCTCCAAGGGCAACAAAGCGGCCGCAACCATCGCATTGAAATCTGTGTCCCCCAAATGCAACTCCAAGCCTCGCCTCAACACCGCCAGCTGCCCCACCAAACTGTTGATCCTCCCCACACACCGCTCCAGCCCCTTCAGCGCATCCTCGCGGAACTCGGGCTTGTCATAATGCTTCGGCAGATTCTGTAGCATCAGAGACAAGGTCGATGCCGTATTCTTCAAATCGTGCGCGAAAAACGTGGACATCGTTTGCAAGGTCTCCATCTCCCTCGCCTGCACCGATCGCTCAGACAAGCGCACAGTCAGCAAAACCGCCGCCACCTGATCCGCCAAACACTCCAAAAGCTCACAATCCTCATGCGAAAAACCCCGCCCCCGCACACGATCCCCCAAAACTACCAAGCCCAATACCTGCTCGTCCGCCACCAAGGCCAAAAGATGCCGCCTCCCCCCCTTCTCCTTAAATTCCGCCGGCAAGGTCGCCCTCAAATCATGCGCCCACCGCTCCCCCAAACTCTCCAAATCCGCTACCCCGGGCTTCCCCTTCGCCCACCGCTCCAAAGTCGCTAAGTCCCCCTCAGAAAAAACCAGATCCCGCCCGTCCCCACGACGCACCAAAGTCGATGCCGCACACTCCAACCGATGCCCCTCCCGGTCCAAAACCAGAAACGTCGCCGACAAAATCTCAAAAGTCTCAGAAAACCATCGAATCGCCGTCTCCCCCAGCCCCTTCACCGTAGCCTGAGAACCAATGCGCTCGGTAAAAGTCCGCCATATCTCCCGGTAATCATAACTGGGCCGCCGAAAATGCCGGCTCACAAATCGACCGCTCGCCGACCGAAAACGATCAGACATCAGCAACAAGGCCAATACCGCCATCGCTACCATCACCAGAAATGCCTGCAGCGGAAAGCCCCCCAGTGAACCCACCGACTTAGCCAAAACCCCCACAACCAACAAATACACGCCCGCAAATACCGCTGTCAGCGAACTCCGCAACACCACTTGCGACGGGTAAACCTCAACCGCAAAAACATGGGTCCGCAAAAATGAAAGCCCCATCAAGATCACCGCCACCAGCAAAGCGGACGAATTGATCACCTGAAACCTGAAATCAACCAGATTGAAAACCAACGCCTGACTGCTGCTGTAAATCCGCGCCACAAACAGTACCGCCAAACCCACAATCACAAACTTGATCCTCCACCGCATCGTCCCAACCGCCGCCCGAAACGTCCGCTCCAAATTCATCAGCGATAAAACAAACCCCCCCACCACCATCATCTGAAGCATATGCCCGGTCGGCCCCAACCCCATCACGACCTCCGAGGGATTGTCCTGCAACCGCATCAGCAAAAAAATCCGCTCGTCCGCCATCAAAACCAAAACCGCCGGCAGAACCGCCAAAATCCCCAATACCCAGCCCCACCGACGCAAATAAGCCCCAGGATTCCCGCGCGAATAGCTTAACGTAAAGGCCAGCCAGATCGCCGGAGTCACCGCCAACGCCACCATCCGCAGCTTCTGCCAGTGAACCCTCGATTCCAACGAAGGAAACCGCATCCCCTGTGCCACAAAAAATGCCTCCACCCCCAAAATCACCATACCCAATGCAAAAAACGCGTGCGCCGCAGAACGCCGGTCCCTCACCCAGGCCCCAAACCCAAGCACAATTGCCAAAATCCCAGCTACATACGAAACGTAGGTCCCCAACCAAACCCACGTGGAATAAAACTCGATGTTCATCGCGCCTTCACCTCTCAATGCCACTGCCGCCCATGCTTAAACCATTTCCCTCACCCTGCACAGCGGAACCTTCCCCCCTCCAACTCACAGCCACTAAAAAACAGTCCTTGCCAACCAGAGTTCCGTTGTCTAATTTCCCCACTCTTTTGCTGAGGATTCACTGCCTCATAAAAGTTTGCAGCACTCCGCCCTTCGGAGGTGTCAGCACGAAAGACTCTTTGCTATGGTCAAGATACGCTTGAAGCGGATCGGCGCGAAAAATAACGCCGTATACCGTATTGTAGTCGCCGATAGCCGCAGTCCTCGCGACGGAAGGTTCATCGAGGAACTGGGCACCTATTCACCCTGCCAAAAGGGCGAAACGGTAAACGTGAACCTCGAAAGGGCCCAATACTGGGTCAACCAAGGAGCCCAACCGACCGATACGGTCGCCAGCTTCTTGAAAAAAGCGGCCCAAAAAGCCGCCGAAGTAACCGCCGCCTAAGGAACCTGCCATGCAGTCCTTTCTGGATTTCGTGGTGCGAGGCCTCGTGGATCGCCCAGACGCCGTGAGTGTCACTCCCGTCGAAAAAGGGAGCACAACGATCCTCGAGATCCGCGTCCACCCCGCCGACGTCGGCAAAATTATCGGTCGCCAAGGCGCCACCATTCACGCCATACGCGCCCTCCTCCAGGTCGCCAGCGCCAAACAAGGCCTGCGATGCCTGCTCGAACTCGTTGAAGAAGACACGGAGGCCAAGTAAACCTCCCAGCCCGGGGTCGATACCCCAATAGGACGCCCATGAAAATCGACGTCCTGACACTTTTCCCGGCGATGTTCGCCGGTCCGCTAGATGACAGTATCATCCGGCGTGCACGAGAAAACGGTCTGGTAAGACTCGCCGTGCATGACCTTAGGGCGTTTGCCAAAAGCAGGCATCGTACCGTGGATGATAGGCCATTCGGCGGAGGGCCAGGAATGCTCCTGAAACCCGAACCGATCTTTGAAGCAGTTGAACAGTTGGCCAGTGAGGAAACCAAAGTCATCCTCCTCACCCCGTCCGGCACCACCTTTAACCAACCCGCAGCACGCCGCCTCTCCCAGTGCAAACACCTGCTGCTCATCTGCGGCAGCTATGAAGGATTCGACGAGCGGATCCGCGAAGCGCTGGTTCACGAAGAAATCTCGCTGGGAGATTTCGTCCTAACCAATGGCGCGCTGCCCGCACTGGTCATGGTCGATGCCGTATGCCGACTGTTGCCAGGAGTACTCGGGGATGCCGAAAGCGCCATCGACGAATCGTTCGGTGAGCAAGGCCTCGAATACCCGCAGTACACCCGGCCAGCTGATTTTAGGGGAATGAGAGTCCCCGATGTTCTATTGTCCGGAAACCATGAGGCTATCGCCCGCTGGAGAGTAGAACAAGCCCGGCAGCGAACCGCTGCCAAAAGGCCCGATTTGGCTGACCGGGCACAGAAAAACCTAAATTTTTAAAACCAGAGCAAGCGCTATGAATCAGGCCATTCGCGATAAAATCGAGTCCGAGCATTTCCGAAGCAACCCTCTAGACTTCTCAGTGGGCGACACTGTGCGCGTCCACACGAAAGTCAAAGAAGGAGAAAAAGAACGTATCCAGGTCTTCGCCGGCGTCGTAATCGGTAAGCGCGGACACGGACTAAACAGCACCTTCACCGTCCGCCGTATTAGCTACGGCGAAGGCGTGGAACGTGTGTTCCCCGTACACTCCCCCAGAATCGAGAAGGTCGACGTCGAACGCCGCGGAGCCGTGAGACGCGCCAAACTCACCTACCTCCGAGGCCGTATCGGTAAACGAGCCGTCGCAGTCAAAGAAAAGGTCATGAGCGGCCACAAGAAGTCGAAGTAGACGCTAGTCGCTCGCCCCACCAATCTCAGACCGGAGCGCAACAGCGCCTCCGGTCTTTTTTTTCTCAATGCGCCGTCCGCGCAAAAACGATGGAGTCGCGATACCGACGGTTGTCAGCCCGCAACCGAGCGATCAATGACCGCCCCATCGCCAGTAAAAACGGCGCCGCCAAGTCCGGATTGTCCTCAACAAGCCGTTGAAATGCCCCCGATGGTATGCGTAGTAACAGACAGTCCGTGTTCGCCACAACATCGGCAGAACGAGCGCCGTGATCAAATAGGGCAACCTCCCCAAAGAATTCCCCTGCCTGCAGGGTTGCAAGAATGCTCTCCCGATCAGCAATCATCAACCGAACTCGGACTTCACCCTCTAATATAAAAAACATCGCGTCGCCAGGACTCCCCTCGTAAACCACGTTGTCCCACTGCCTCACCCGGATCACATCCATGAAATCGACAAAGCGCCCCAACTCCGCGTCCCCCAGACAAGCCAAAACCTTGATACGACGTAACATGCCCGGCCGAATCCCCCCCTCCCCCGCCTCCCCTTCAGGGCCCCGACACACCGAAACGCTGGCAATGTTAACTTGAAAGAATGACCGCAACTCAGGGATCGCATCCGCTCGAACCCAATTGTCCAAAGGCATCACATGCACCCAAGTCCCCGCAATGACCCTCTCCTCCTTCACCCATCGAACCAAAACCGGAAGCTCCACCGGACCATAGACAATGTTGTCAGCACCCCAAAT
>JBJOII010000063.1:0-23640 GCA_046047235.1 Verrucomicrobiota bacterium
ATGGCCAACTCGTCCTCGCGGACATTGGCAGCGTAGATGACAGGTTTGTCCGTCAGGAGAAAGAATCCGCACGATACCGCCTTTTCCTCGGGGGTCAGATCGAGGGTGTTGGCTGGTTTGCCTTCGTTGAGGTGCGGCTCAATTTTCTTCAGCACAGCCTCCTCGGCCAGCGCGGTCTTGTCGCCGCGCTTGGCGTCCTTGGCCACGCGTTCCAGCCTTTTCTTCACCGATTCCATGTCCGCCAGGAGTAGCTCGGTGGTAATGGTCTCGATGTCGCGAATGGGGTCGATGTCACCAGCCACATGATGGATGTCGGCATCCTCAAAACAGCGCACCACCTGCACGATGGCGTCCACCTCGCGGATATGACTGAGAAACTTGTTGCCCAGGCCTTCCCCCTGGGAGGCGCCCCGGACGAGGCCGGCAATGTCGACGAACTCGACGGCGGCCGGGATGATGGTTTGGGTCCGGGCGATTTTTGACAGCGGTTCCAGGCGGTCATCCGGCACGGTCACCACGCCCACGTTGGGGTCGATGGTGCAAAATGGGTAATTGGCCGCCTCCGCCTTGCGGGTGCGGGTGACGGCATTGAACAGGGTGGACTTGCCGACATTGGGCAGTCCGACGATTCCGGCTTTGAGCATAACGAGCGTCTCGGGTTCAGGCAGGAGGGGTCGCACCATGCGTCCCGGTCCGTGCAGGGCGGGGATCTTAGAGAGGATCCCCCCCGAATGGCTATACATTCGTTGCAGGGAGTCCGGGGTAGTTCCCCACCCACCGGTTGAGGCAGCTCCTGCACACCCCGACCTCCCGGCACACGTCCCCCGGGACAAAACCCTCCTCCAAAACCAGCCGCACCGCCCTCAGCCCTCAGCCCTCAGCGCTTACCTCTTACCGCTTCCCGCTCCGCGCTTCCCGCTCTGCGCTTCCCGCTCTGCGCTCAGCGTCACCACCCCGTAGCCCGGCACCTGGATCGGCCCACTTACCCTTTCCAGCCTCCGACCATGCAGATCCGTCAGCCACACCTCCGCCGGGCTGAGCCTCAGCCATTCCAACTTCACGCTCTGCGGCGCCCCCGTCACCCCATACAACCTCAGCATCACCTCGCTGCCATCGTCCGATGACCACAAGGACTCCACCTGCACATCTCCACCAGTGACCGTGAACAACGAACCCTCCCCTGCCCCATCCCCGCCGACCTCTACCGGCAGCGCCACCAGCGGTCGCGTGGTCTCCAAGCCAAACCGCGCTGACTCCATCGCCGAGTAGCCGCCCCGATGCGGCCTCAGCACATACCGGAACTCAGTCACCCCGGGCTGGTCCGCCTTGTAGTTCGTAAACCAATGGTTGTTCTGCGCCCAGGAATACAAATGCGAGGATTGCAAAGGCTTGATCATCCACTCATCCCAACCCACCGCCCCCATCAGGTTCGCCGTCATCCCACCCACCTGCACCAAGGGCACATCCACCGGGGCCCAGGTCACTCCCACCACATCCCCGCTCACATCTAACCAGCGCTGCACGGTGTACCAGTTGAAACAAGACCCCGGCAGCTGGTCCACCCCCGGCCGTACGACCGCCCACGGCGTCTCCATCCTCACGACCCCGTCTCCCACCCCAAACGGAAACCCAAAGTGGACGGAATCCTTCTCGCGCACCGCCTCACGATCCACCCGGTTCACACACTCCACCCAATCCAACCCCTCTACCACCCGAACCTCCCGCACCAACTCCCGACACCCCGGAGCACGCGACCGAATCTCCAGCGAAGCCACCACCGGACCCGACTCCAACACGCGCACCTCAACGGAACCATTCCCCCGCGCTCCCGCCACATCGGCTCCCAACACATACCGATACGCGTTCAACCCCAAGCCCGCTTCCTGATCCACAAACTCGTGCTCCAGCCCAGCCAAGCGCACACTGCGGATGTCCCCGGTCAATTCGTCGACCTCCACCCGCAAACCCGATGTCACCAGCGCATTCCCTTCCACTCTCGCCCCTGCACTGGCCTGCCCCCGCCCGGGCCGATCCGACAACCGATAGATTCTGGAACCGAAGGGCGGCACGTCCCGCGCAACAAATCCCAGGTCACCCGAGGCGAGCACCTGACTCGGAACCACGTCACCCGCCAAATCAACCACCCCGCCCTCCACACCCGGAATACGCACCAGCCCCGTCCGGTCCCATTGGCCCAGGTTCACGACCTCGAGCCCTTTGCTCACGTCAAACTCCCCGCCCCTAACGGACACTACCTCCTCCATCACCTCGCGCGATAACCTGTCGGCCTCCTCCGCAAAACCCCGCTTCACCTCCCACTGGTCCCGCGTAAAATCACTGTCCGGATCCGAAATACTGCACCACGCCCCCCAGGTGTGCTCACTGTAGAGCAGCACCTTCCGCCAAGCCTCAGCCACTTTCGCCCGCAGGGATTCCCCGCCCAGAAGCACCTGCAACGTCTCAGCCTGCACCAACCGCTCCGCCGACGCCCGGTTCATCGCCGTCTCCCGCGCCGTGGACCCCGCTCCATCCTCCCAATACGGCGTCAAATCCCCCGCATGCTCCGGCAACTCCGCTCCATGCCTGGCCTCTAATGCACCAAAGAACTCCCGAATCAATCCCACTCTCACCCGCGGCACCGCATACTTCTCATTCCACGAACGCACCTTCGCCACCAACTCCCCGTCAGGTGGCGCATTGTCCACCCCGCCATTCTCCCATTGCCCCACCCAAAATACCGGCGCCATCGCGTAAGCATATCCCGACCGGCCTAACCGCCCCACCTGCCCCAAGACCTGCTCCTCCAAGTTCCCGAGGAAATGGTAGTTATCTACGACATAACACAACACCCGTTCCTTCCCCGATGGCGACACCCAATAGAAGGGCTTGTTGTCCCACAAGTGAATCCGGCCAATGCGCGCACTGAAGTTCGGACCGATCGCAAAATACTTCACCCCCGACTGCCCCAACACAGTCGTCAACCCCCAGGTCCAGCCCGGCACATCACAAATCGCCGCCGACTCCACCGGCACTCCTGTCTCTCTGGCCACCCCCTGCGCATACGACAAGCAAGCCACTAACTCCTCCGGACGGCATAACCCCGTCAGCATGTTGCCATATAACGCATCCACCCCCATATCCCCGCGCTTCACGGCCGCCACAAACTCCGCGCGCTGCCCCGCCGTCGCCCGCTCCAAAAACGCCTCCACTCCCCAGATCGCCTCGGGATTCCACTTGAACCGCTCCCCCTCCGGATTGCCCGCGCTCGCCTTCGACAACTCCAAGGCCTCCGCAATGTTCCGCACCTGAATGTCCAAGGTCTCCGCCTGAGGATGGGTATACCCAATATCCACATGCGAATGCGGCAATACCCAGACGTCCCGCACCACCACCGGCCCCTGCTCCACCTCACAGCTCGCAACGACTTTCCCTCCAACCTCCAACTCCAATGTCCTCCTCACCACCCGATCCACCTCCGGCAAACCCACCTCAACCCGCTGAACCCCCGATACCAAACCCACCCGAATCAACTCCTCCTCGCCCATGCGAATCACCCCCTCACCGCCCTCACCCGCATGCTGCACACTCAAGGTCACCGGCCGAACCCCGCCCCTCGCCCCCTTCAACAACACTGGCGCAGCTTCACCCCCGCGCATCCGTGTCACCCCCGATACCCCCACGCCTTCCACACCGTCCGGAACCTCCATCCACAAGGAATCATATAAGGCCCAACTCCCACTCACACTCTCCACCTCCACCCAGTTGTCACCCTCCACCAACCAACCCATTGGAAACGGAACCTCCCAGACAAACTCCCGCCCCTTCGCAGGCTCACCCCGCACGCTCGCATCCCCGGCGCCCGCCGGTAACCGACGCCTCACCGCATGGTCATTCACCCAAACCACCAGCTCCGGCGGCGCCGCACCTTGCGTATCCACAAAATCCAAAACCAATCGACACTCCCCCTCCGCAGCACCCCCCCTCGCCCCGAAGACCACCCCGAACCGATGCCCCCGCGACCCCGCCCACGCATCCGCCGGCCCGGGATGCACATAACTCCAGTCCCGACCCCATTCCCCTCGCCCCACCACAAAAAAGGAGTCCGCCCCGAAATCCGCATAACCCCCCGGCCCCAGCGCAAACTCACCGCCCGAATCATCCTCCACCCCAATCCGCCAGAGTTCACCCCCTTCTGCACATCCCCAAATCAGACTCCCACATACCAAAACCATTGCGCGGGTCCGCAGGAAAGGCTTCATGGCAGAACGCTAATACACGCACATCACTATGTGAACTCCAATAATCTCAATCCGTCTCCGCCAATTAACCTCGCCTCCGGCCCGTTTTGCCTTAAAACCTAACCATGCATCTGAACCTCCGCCCCAAGTCCGCCACCGCACTCCTCGTCCCCACCAGCATGGGCGTCCGCCTCACCCCCGCCAACGGCCAACCCATGCACTGCAGCGATACCTTCACGATGCAGGCCACCAGCGCCGAAACCAACGTCGCCAGTATCTCCTCCTACCTCGGCCTCCCCGTCAAAGTCCTCACCACCTTCGTCAAAGGCAGCCCCATCGCCCGTTTCATCAAGGATAACCTCGCCAGCCGTCACATGGCTTACGAAGGCAAGGAAGTCGAACAAGATGGCCCCTGGGGCTACCGCCACCAGTTCAACCTCGCCGACAGTGGCTCCGGATCCCGTGGCCCCCGCGTCCATAACGATCGCGCCGGTGAAGTCGGGCGCACTCTCAACGTCAAAGACTTCGATCTCGACCGCATCTTCGGACGCGAAGGTGTCCAGATCGTCCACCTCTCCGGCCTCATCGCCGCCCTCTCGCCCGAGACCGGAAAGTTCTGTCTCGAACTCGCCCGTGCAGCCAAACGCCACAACGCCCGCGTCTCCTTCGACCTCAACCACCGCGCCTCCTTCTGGATCAACCGCGAACACGAACTCCACTCCATCTTCACCGAGATCGCCAGTGCCTCCGACATCCTCGTGGGCAACGAAGAAGACTTCCAACTCTGCCTCGGCATCCAAGGCCCGGAAGCCGGCGGCACCGGCCTCGCCAACAAAATCGAAAGCTTCAAAGGCATGATCAACCGTGCCAAAGAAAAATTCCCCCAAACCTCCGTCTTTGCCACCACCCTCCGCGAGGTCGTCAGCGTCCAAACCCACCTCTGGGGCGCCATCATGGCTGCCGGACCCGATTGGCATATCGTCGAACCCCGCGAAATCCAAGTCCTCGACCGCATAGGCGGTGGCGACGGATTCGTCGGCGGCCTCCTCTACGGCATCCTTCGCGGATGGTCCCCTGAAAAATGGATCCAGTTCGGCTGGGCCACCGGCGCCCTCGCCACCACCCTCCTCACCGACTACGCCCAGCCCGCCGACGAAGCCCAAGTATGGAGCATCTGGAAAGGCAACGCCCGCGTCCAACGCTAGCTCGGACGGACTTTCGGAGTGGAGGCACCCACCCCGAAACCCAGTACCCCAGCTTTTTGCCTAAGCATCTTTCTGCCCATGGATCATCCGCGTCTATTCCCGCGGTCCATGGCGGTGCTTTAGATCAGGAGTCACGAGCCACGGGGAAAATATTCGCGTCCATTAGCGGTCAGCCGCCCCACCGGAGTTTCAGAGTTCTCCTTCTTCGCCGAGGCTTCGAAGGACAGGCCGTGTTTCAGATCCGCGGTCAGGAGCCAGAGGTCAGAGGCCATCCCATCAGTCATTCGCGTCCATTGGCGTCCATTCGCGGTCAGAAATAACATCCATTCGCGTCCATTGGCGTCCATTCGCGGTCAGAAATAACATCCATTCGCGTCCATTGGCGTCCATTCGCGGTTAACAAACAACATCGGCGGTCAGAAGCCAGAATTCGCGTCCATCGGCGGTTCGCATTGGACATCGGGCACACCGCATTTATAGTCCTTCCCCGTGCCTGGCCTTGACGACGAGTCCGACTTCATTGACACCGAGTTTCACTCCGCTCGAGGGACAGAATATCGCGGCACCGCCAACACCCCTTCACGCCGCGCTCCCACTCAGGAGGAACTCGAAGCCCGCAATCAGGAAACCCAGCGCAAACTTCAGGAACTGAAGCTCGCCCAGCAGCGCCTCGAGGAAGAACGCGTTGCCTTGGAAGAATCCCGCCGTCGCCGTGCCGACTACCATACTGGTCGCGAGGATATGCTCACCCACCTCACCCGTGGTGTGGGCCTGCTCCAGAAGGTCGAATTTGAGGCCCGGCAACGCGCTGAGGAGTCATCCCGTACCTTGCAGTCCCTCCAGCATCACCTCCAGCATCTGGAATCCTCAAACGACCAGGCTTGGAGCGAGGAACATTACTCCACCGAACTCACCAGCGCCCTGACTGCCATCGAGAACGCCCGCACTGACTGGAACGATGCCCGACTCAAGTGGCCCTGCCTTGCTGATGCCCGGCCCGACGAACCAGACTCGGAAGGGGCAGCAACGAGGGTCGCGGCGCATGGTTTCGCCAACCTGAGCTTCGGACAGCTCTGCCGCATCGGCTTGGCCCTCACCTGGCCCATTTCTCTCGTGGTCTTGCTTGCCGCCGGCGCCATCGCCGTGGCATGGTTCAGCAAGTTCCAGTAATTGAAACATGGCCGCGCGTCGTACAGCTAAAGGGGATCGAATTTCCGAACGGGCGAAAACCCTGAATTCAGAAATTGCCGACCTCGAAGCCCAGATCCGCCAGCTGGGTTCCCAGCTCGACGCCGCCCGCACTCCCGGTCTTGCCAGCGGACGCCGCGTCGCCAAAAACCCCACGCAGCCAGACTCCTCAGCCAAACCCCGAAAAGCGGCAACTGGCAGGACCCGCGCAGAAAAGCCAGCCAACCCTTTCGAAACCGATACCAGCTTCAGAAAGCCCTCCCTCTGGTCTAGGATCCAGCAAACCTTCAAACCCCAACGATCCACCAACCCGAAGCTCATTAATTACCTCGCTGCCGGCAGCATCCAGGGCCTCCGACCCCTCCGCTACGAAAAGCGGATCGCCCGCAATCGCGTCATTACTCTCTCCCTCCTCCTCCTCTTCGTCATCTGGGGGCTCATCGCTGTCCTCCAGCGCTAAACCCCTTTTCCCCTCGGGAGGCCCAAAATTCCGCTGGAGCACCTGAACCCCGCGTGCTCGAATGCCTCCTGTCTCCCATGACCTCACTCCCCATCCCTACCCCGCACGGCACATTCTGCGCCTGCTACTCAAGCCAAGGACTCGCCCAGCTCCATTTCCCGGCCCCAGCCCCACACACCTCCCAACCCCAATCCCGGGAGACCCAACCATGGCACCAACTCACCACCCGCGCCGTTCTAGACGTCCTCGCCGGCCGACCCGTTAAAAAGCTCCCCCCCCTGGATCTCTCCCAAGGCACCCCCTTCCAGCAAAAGGTCTGGAACGCCCTTCGCCTTATCCCCCTCCACCAAACCTCGTCCTATGGCGAAATCGCCCGCTCCATCCACCACCCCAACAGTAGCCGCGCCGTTGGCCAGGCCTGCGGCGCCAACCCCATCCCCCTCCTCATCCCCTGCCACCGCGTCCTCGCTGCCAACCGTAAACTCGGAGGCTTTTCGGGCGGGCTCGACTGGAAAACAAAACTCCTGCAAATCGAACACGCCCTTTAACCCATCCCATCCCCCCAGCGCCCTTCCTCCTTCGTCCCTACCCTCCGGGCGGGACTACGGCGGACAGGCAGCCCTGAGCGCTCTCCGGTTGAATATCCAACCTCGCTCACCCATCGAAATCGAAATCGGGATCGCTATCGGTATCGAGCGCGCCTCCAGGCCGCGTTCTACGCGGCAGCGCGTGTAGCCAGAAGACCGTAGAGACAAAACAGTGGCTCAGCCCCGCCCCCTCGGACCCCGACGGAGTTTCGGAGTTTCAGTGTTTCGGAACACCGGCAAACAGGCACCCCTCTCCCCTCTCCTCTCTCCTCTCTCCCTGCGGTCCGCCACGCGGACCGCAATAGCCCTCCGCGCTCTGCGCTTTGCGCTTACCCCTTGCCGCTTGCCGCCTGCCGCTCTGCGCTTCCCGCTTAGCCCTTGCCGCTCAACCACTTACTCCTTCACCCCCTCCAGCCTCTCCTCAGCCCAACTAATTCAACCTCCCCCAATCCCATTAGTTGTGCCCCAAAATCCAAAACCACACAGCATATTGTGGTTTTTTGAACTTTACACCCCCCACCCCTGCGGATTAACAGATGCGCATCAATGCACCTGAAAGGCCTCACCATCCTCGGCTTCAAGTCGTTCGCCGACAAAACCTCCCTCTCTTTCCAGCCCGGCATCACCTGTATCGTCGGCCCCAACGGCTGCGGTAAATCCAACGTTGCCGACGCCATACGCTGGGTCCTCGGTGAGCAATCCGCCAAAGCCCTCCGTGGCGGTGAAATGGCCGACGTCATCTTCAATGGCACCGACGGACGCAAACCGCTCGCCATGGCGGAAGTCACGCTGACCATCACGGACGTCGACGAAGACCAGCTCCGCGCCGCGGGTGTTAACATCGATTTCAATGAAATCACGGTCACCCGACGTGTCTTCCGGGATGGTGGCAGCGAATATTTCATTAACCGCACCTCCTGCCGTCTGAAGGATATCCAGCAGCTGTTCCTCGGCACCGGCGTCGGCCGCGCCAGCTACAGCATCATGGCCCAGGGGAACATCACCCAGATCCTCTCCTCCAAACCCGAAGATCGTCGTATGGTCTTCGAGGAAGCCGCCGGCATCACCCGGTTCAAAACCCAGAAGCGTGAGGCTCTCCGGAAACTCGAACATACGGAACAAAATCTCCTCCGCATCTCCGACCTCATCCGCGAAGTCAAACGCCAGATCGGCTCGCTCCAGCGCCAGGCCGGAAAAGCCAAACGCTTCCGCGCCATCCAGGAAGAACTCCAACACCTCGAAACCCAGCTCGCCCGCCACCAGTTCGATATCCTCCAAACCGAAATCACCGAACGCAAAACCAGCCTCGAACAACTCCGCACTGAACTGGAGGAAACCTCCGACCGCGTTCTCCGCGGCGAGGACGAAATCCTCCAGCTCCGCAACCAGCTCTCGGAACTGGAACACGAAATCAATCAAACCCAACAACGCGGCCTCGAACTCCGCAACCAGTCGGAACGCCACGAAAACCGCATCCAGTTCAACGAGGAACGCCTCCAGGAACTCCTCAGCCGACACGAATCCGCCCTCTCCGATATCGCCCAAGCCGAGGAACGCCAACAGGCCGCCACCGCCGAGCTCGAATCTCTCAAGGCCCGCATCGAACAAACCCAGTCCGGCCTCGGTGGCATGCGCGAAACGCTCCAGCAACGCCAACAGGCCGTCCAACAAATCGAAAGCCGCCTCAACCAGGACCGCCAAAATATCCAGCAGGCCCAAGCCAAGCTCTTCACCACCTCCCAAAACCTCTCGAAACTCCGCAACCAAACCAACGCCCTCGAACTCCACCGCCAAGGCAATATCGTCCGCCTCGAAAAACTCTCGTCCGAAAAAATCCAGCTCGAGGAAGAACGCACCCGCTCAGAAGAAAAACTCCGCGAGTTCACCGCCAACGTCGAAGCCGAACGCTCCCAAGTCCAAACTCAACGGCTCTCGGTCGAGGAACAACAAAAACGCCTCAAAGACCTCCAAGCCCAACTGGAACAGGCCGCCAGGGAACTCGACCAGCTCACCCAACAACAGGCCGCCCTCCGCTCCAGCCTCAACGTGCTCGAACAACTCCAGTCCGACCACGAAGGCTTCGGCCCCGGCACGCTCGCCGCCCTGCAGCAAAAAAACCACGCCCTCGGCTCCCTCGCCGACCGCATCCGCGTCCCAGACCCCTACGTCATCGCCATCGAGAACGCCCTGGGCCATAACCTCCAGCTCGTCCTCACTCAGGATCCCCAAGGCTCCCAAGCCATCCTCGAATCTCTCACCTCCGAGAAAAAAGGCCGCGCCAGTATTATCCCGCTCAGCTGGCAAAACACCCACCCCGAGGATGATGCCCTTGATGCCTCCTCCGCCGCCGGCCAGGCCGCGCTCGATGTCATCCAGGCCGACCCCGAAGTCCAACCGCTTCTCCACCGGCTGCTCTCCCGCACGCGTATCGTTCCCTCGCTCGCTGAAGCCACCACCGCCTACAACAACAACGGCAACCGCTTCGATTACGTCACCCCGCAGGGCGAACTCCTCAGCCGACACGGCATCTTCACCGGCGGCTCCACCAAAACCGCCGCCAACGGCAAAAACCCCTCCAGTATCCTCGGCCGGAAAAACCAAATCGCCGAACTCCAGGAGAAACTGGCCGCGCTCAAGGAACAGATCGATGAAGCCAGCCGCCGCCGCGGCCAGTGGCTCAGTGAACAAACCAGCGCACAAGCCGCACTTCAAACCGACCAAAATGCCCTCCGCGCCAGCGAGGTCGCCGTAGCCACACACGAAGGCCAGGTCTCCGCCCTGCAAAACTCCACCCGTAGCCTCCACCAGAAAATCGATACGGTCGTCTTCGAAATCCAGTCCCTCGCCAAGCAGGACGAGGAAGGCCAGCAAAAGAGCGCTGCCCTCGCTGCCCAAATCACCGAGGCCGAACAAGCCGAACAAGCGCGCCAACAGGAACTCGACGCCCTCAATGAAGGGGTCGAATCTCTCCGCTCCGAACGCGAAACCGCCGCCGCCGCCCTTACCGAAATCCGCGTCTCTCTCGCCTCGGAGGAACAACTCCTCCAAAGTCTCCAACGCCAGTGCCACCCGCTCACCCAGCGCAAAGCCGAGCTGGAACAACTGGTCCAGCAACGACGCAACAGCATCACGGAATGCCTCAGCCGTAAAACCGCCGCCGAAACGGAAATCAACGAGTCCCAACGCCAGATCGAAACGCTCTCCCACGAACGCGAACAGGTCTCCCAACAAGCCGCCCACCTCGAAAATCAACGCAGCTCCATCGAATCCGATGTCGCCGAACGCGAGGAAAACCTCCGCTCACACCGCCAACAACTCAGCCGGGGCCAGGAACGACGCGGCACACTCGAAATCGAAACCGCTCAGAAACAAATGAGCGTCGATAACCTCCGCACCCGCATCCACGAAAAATATCAGCTCAACCTCGACGAAATCGAAAGCGAGTGCATCACGATCACGTTCGCCGACCACGGCTCCCCCAAAGTCGAAACGCTCTCGCCCGAGGAAATGGCCCAACACGGCACCTCCACGGATTGGAAAGCCGTCGCCACCCAAGTCGCAGAACTCGAAAAACGCCTCGGCGATATGGGCCCCGTCAATATGGTCGCCATCGAGGAATACGAAGAAACTGAACAACGCTTCCAGTTCCTCACCCAACAACACGACGACCTCGTCACCGCCAAAAACGAACTCCACGAGGTCATCACCCGCATCAATACCCAAACCCGCTCCATGTTCATCGAAACATTCGAGCGCATCCGCGAAAACTTCCGCAATATGTTCACGGAAGTCTTCGGCGGCGGTAAAGCCGACCTCAAACTCGTCGACGAAGAAAATGTCCTCGAAAGCGGCATCGACATCGTCGCCCGCCCCCCGGGCAAACAGCTCCAAACGATCTCCCTGCTCTCCGGCGGTGAACAAACCATGACCGCCGTCTCGCTCCTCTTCGCCATCTACCAGGTCAAACCCAGCCCGTTCTGCGTCCTCGACGAGCTCGACGCCCCCCTCGACGAAGCCAACGTCAACCGCTTCATCCGTATCCTCCAACGCTTCCTCGAACACTCCCAGTTCATCATCATCACCCACAATAAACGCACGATCGGTATGGCCGATATCCTCTACGGGGTCACCATGCCCGACCACGGCGTCAGCAAGATCGTCAGCGTCAAATTCCACAAGGCCGAGGGCAACCCCGTCACCCCGCCCCCGCCCGAACCGACCGCCCTCCCCGGCGAATCCCCCAGCGACGAAATCACTCAGGCCGAAAACGAACCGCACAAAAAGGAAGACACTCTCGAGGTCTCCCCCGGTTAATCCCCCTCGCAGAGGTCGGAGCCCAACCCTCTGTGCCCGACCCCGGGTCAGAGGTCAGGAGTCAGGGGTCGGGGGTCAGGAGGTAGCCCCCCAAGCGTCCAACCACCACAGGCCTCCGTGTCCCTCCGTGTGTCCGTGTTCCTCCGTGACAGTCTGTGTCAGTCCGCGTGTCCGTGTCCCCCTCAACGCTTCCCGTTTGCCGCTTTGCTACCAGTTCCTAGCTACCGCGCCCCGCACCTGCGGGGCGCGCACATCCCACTCTCTCCTCTCTCCCTGCGCGAAGCGCGACGCGCTTGGCGCGCCTACCTCACCCGAAAACCCGTAAACACGCCCGCGTGATCCGATGCCCACAGCGGAGGCTCTCCGCCGCGATCGGGTAATACGCTGTCCACAATGTCACACGACTGCGGATCGAAAATCCCTCCGCGATACAGCACATAATCCAGTCTCCAGACAAACTCCACGGAAGGATCCGCCAGATAACCATCGTGCCCCCACGTCAACCCCACCACTCCGGGATTCACCACATCCCATGAATCCAGAAAACCACCGCCCAACAGCAGGTCATAGGTCGGCGTGCTCAATACCCCCCCGAGCAGGGCCCGACGGAAGACAGGACTCAAAGGTCAAAGGTCGAAGGGCAGCAACACACAACCCCAACCCCATCCTCCCTCAGCCTCACTGTCCCACAATTCATCTACCCGCCCCCCCTACTCCCTCATCATTCTCGGCATCCCCCTCGCACTGGTAGTGGCGCGCTGCTGCGTGCCCGCCAAATCCTTGCTCCAATCCCGCACATGGCAGGAGGAACCTCCTGCACACCCGCAACGCCAAAGGCCAACCTGTCCGCCATAGCCTTGGCGAAGGCGGAACGTCAAAGGGTCAGGGCTCAGGGGTCAGCGATCGAGCCCCCTCCGCATTCTCTGTGTCCTCCTGTTCAAAATTCAAACCGGTGCACCAAACCACCTCCATCGAAATCGAAATCGCTATCGGGATCGGGATCGGGATCGGTATCGAAAGCTTAAGCTGACGGTTGAAGGAACCCAGATACGAGATATCGCAGATCGAATATCGCCGCCGGCAACAAACGGACGCCCCCGATGCTGCGTAGGAGCTGGAGAACAGCGGGGCCAAGCTTCAATGACGCTTGCAACAACCTCGCGCCTGGAAGGTTGCCTCTCCTCCATAGCTCAGCCGAAGGCAAGCGACGGAGGAAGCTTTTACCGCGTCCTACGCGGCCGCGAGCCCTCAACCCCGGCAACCATCCGCTCCCGCCTGTAGTCACCGAGGCATAGCCGAGCCTGCCCCCCCCTCCGCCCCTTACCACCTCCCCGACACTCCATACGCTCCGACAAAAGAAGACAGAGCAACTCCCCCGTTCCACCGGATCTAGCCCAGCCAAATCCACCTCCAATCCCCATTGCCCCTCCCCAACGCTTCTGCTTAAATCCACCCCTCCCCACACAAGGGAGCATGTGCGTCCGTAGCTCAATTGGATAGAGCATCTGACTTCGGATCAGAGGGTTGGGAGTTCAAGTCTCTCCGGGCGTACCACTTCAGCAGCAACGACTTACAGCACTTTCACAAGATCCCACCAGAAGCGCATGGCGCCACTTCTGCGCCACTTACTGAACCAGCGATCCAGGTCACCATCTCACAGAGGATTCCAGAAGGTAGCGTTTGCCAAGAATCACCTGCATGGTTGGGCGAATCATCGCTTGTTCACCATCTGCCGCAAAACGGAATAGCAGTTTCGAGTGTTTTCCTCAGCATCGAGGAAGACTTTAATTAGCTCTGCTGCGGCGATCATCGAGACTACCCACAGAAACCCCACCACGGCTGCCCCCACTGCAAATACGAGTTGCTCGTCAGCGAGGAAGAAAATGGCCGCGATGACGGCTGCGATGCCTACCAGCCAAGAGGCCAGATAATAAAGACTGGTGGTTATTCGAAGAGCAGGATATTTGAGAGTCGCCTTAAGCAGCTCTGAGTCGCTTTTGAAGTCTGTTGGAACCCTGTTGCCCTGAAGAAATGCACCCAGCGTGTCGGGGACTGGTTCTTCGAGCTCCACTTGCTTCGGAGGCACGAAGTAAGGGTTTTCTCCAAAGGTTACCGAACCAAATACCCCTCTGTACGTACCAGCCGATGCGCTCAGCTTCCTGGTTGGGCCCAGCCTCGACAAACTGGCGGATGGCATCTTCGGGAGTCTCCGCCTCAACTGCGGACGTTTCTCCATACTTCTGCGTGTTGGTCTTGTTAGAGCAAAAGAGCTTAAACTTTGGCATACACACATATACGCGATCTCGGCGCAAATCCTGCGAGGCGCTCCACCGTCATAAAATTACCAAACCCTGTGCTCGAGCGTTGCAGTAGTGCGTCAATGTCCGTAGGTCCAGAGTTCCAGCCCGCTGATGACCTGCCCTGTGTTCATGGCCCAGTCGATGCTCTGAACAAACCACTGCTTCATGGCCTTGACCTCACGCTCTAGTGCCAGCTTCTGTTGCTCTGCCATCTGAACCCGTGCGGCAGCAGCAGCCTGCGCGTTTCTATTCCGCTCCCACTGGTCTGAGACGTCGTTTACGTAACCGACCGAGCCCGACACAAAGCCCCCAGTCGCAAGCCCACTCAGGCTGGTTTGCTGTGCCGCTGCCATGTCGGCGTAGACGTTGGCTTTCACAAGTGCAGCCGACGCGTTGTAGAGGCGGAGCGCATTTTGCTTTTGGCTGGGTGAGAGTCCTGTCAGCAGCACATGCTTTCGGCTGCCTTCAATCTTAACGATGGCCTCAGTGGCGCCGTTCTTGGCTGAAAGGTAGGCCTCAATGATTGCCTCCTTCCAGTGGGGCAGCGGACGGTCTCCCTTCTTTTTCTCTGTCCAATCGCGAAGTGGCGTCAGGTCCACTTTCAAGGCACCGACTTGCCTGATGTCGCTTCCAGCAGCAGGAGTCGGCACCTGTATTGGCCTGCTATTGGGCTTATCCGCCTTTGGAGGTGCATCTGCCGCATCATTGACCTTAGACCAGCCGCCATTCTCGAGGCTTTTGAGGTAACGGTTACCAGCCTCCCGGTCGTATTTGAGCACCCTCCCGTCGTGTGTGTGAATCTCCCAGCCCATGTCCATCGTCTTGTAAACGGCCATGGTATCGCCATCCCGCTGCCATATGTCCTTCTTCAGCCAACTATCAGGCTCCCCTCCCAAGATCGTCCTGCTGGCGGTGAGTAGGACCATCGCCAGCAACAGGTATCGTCTATGCATCACATTCTCATATACGCCAGAAATGCCGCATTTTTGCTGAAAATAAATTCGCATCACATCTCCTGATCAACTCCATCGAGGATGCTTTTCTCACCCCTGCCGCGCGCGGCATTTGTGTGAATTCGGACGGAACCCCCAGCGAACCTGCTAGGAGCCATTGAGTTCACGCGCAAACTTTCTCACGGCGGTTGCTATGCCGTAGGGCGATTCTCCGTAGGCCCACCTTCGCTCAAGACGGTTATATCCAAATCGTTCAAAACACCCATCGCCCCCAAGTGCATAGACGTTGATCCAGTCACTTTCAGTGACAGAGAGCAAGGCCTTGTTGTCCTTGTAGGAAAGCAGAAAATACTCTGCTCCCATATCAGCGCCCCGAGAGCGCTCATAGCAGTTTTCGAGTATGGAACGGGGGAGCGGATCCAGTTGATCGTCCAGTTCATTGTCGAATATGGCTCTGACAATGTGCTTGCAGCACCTATCAGGGCTTTCCAGAGCGAACCCCCTTCTGCGGTCAATCCAGTCTGGGCACGGGCACGATTGCCAGTCCAGGTCCACATCATACGAATCGTCGCTGCTGAAAGATTCCACCGAACATCGGTGTGCAAATCGTGGCACCCGGACCACAACTCGCTCGGCTACAGCTTCCTCACGGCTGGCTAGCTTCTGCTCCTGTTGAACGGCAGTCTGGTGCAGGCTCCACTGACGCTCTATGTCGAGCAACAGCAACGCTAGGTGCTCCAGTTCTTCGATCTCAATGATACCGTCTTCAAAGACCGCTTTTAGCGCAGGCGCAAGAACCTCACCTGGCCAGGACTTGGTGCACTCAGGATTCTTGTTCATCCAGTTCGCCAATGACCAGACCTCATCACCACTGAGTTCACCGTCAGACAATATCTTACGGCATCGTGTAATGAGCTTCTTCGTGTTCGCGTCAATAGCCCGCTCTGTGTATTGGCCTTGATCACTCATATAGGTGGTTTAGAGATAGCCGAAATCGCGTCAATCCTCGCAGGACTGGCTCCTATCGGTGAGATGCTTGTCCAATCTCTCCAATCGCAATTCGATCTGCGCGAGCCTCTCGGCGACGCTGCCATGATCTCCTTCTGGTTTCTGCTCAGGGCTGCCCATTAAGGTTGAAGCCAGAGAGCCGCTCAAAAGCCCGTAAATCCCAACCCCGGCTACCATAAGCACGATGGCGATGATCCGGCCCTCCATGGTTTTAGGGGTGAGATCCCCATACCCAACGGTCGTGATGGTTACAGTACTCCACCAAATAGCATCCGATGCGTCTTCAATGCCTGACCCGGAACCCGCTTCGGAGACCAGGATCGCTACCGATGCGAATGAGACCAGTGTGAATGCGATCGTCGCTACGGCGATGATCCCTCCTTGCAAGCGGTTCTTGAAAACGAGTTCTGCGACCCTGTGGACGCTCCTAATCCCTCTCAAGAGCCTAATTATTCTTAGCACCCTAACCACTCGTGCCCACCGCAGGGAATCCAGATGCGGAATACTGGCAATAAGGTCGATCCAGCCCCACTTCATGAACGCAACTTTCGACTCCGCTTTCGCGAACCTCCAAACGAAGTCTCCCAAAAACACCACGCACACTATAAAATCAACACCGCGAACAATCTTGACCGCTTCTGGGGGCAACTCCAGAAAGGTATCGCTGATGATTCCAGCCAACACCAAGATCGTTAATACCAGAATTACGATCTGAAATGGCCCGAGTCCGGAGAGGCTTACTTGTTGTCGAAGGTTCATATTGGAGCCCGATTTTGTCTTGAGTCTTCACCACTGCCTCAGTGAATTGTGGGGCATCCCCAAAAGATTCGCATTCCGACTTCCATACTCCTGCTGTTCATCATGATCTAGCCTTTCCTTCCACTGATCTCCGGTAATGGCGCGGTGGTATGGATCATCCATGGCCTTCTGCCGTTGACGCCGGGCAAAGAGAATCCCGGGCCAGATGGTGCCTGGTCATCGCTATCGCCGTCGTCAAGGTCCCCTGCTTGGTTCATGTCCTGGTTGACTGGCCTGAACGATGATCGCCACGCAAGAGACGAGCTGGTGCAAGCGCGAGGGCGGCATGGCCTGAATCTTATCCCACACGCTGGCATCAGGCGTTCCAATGATCGCTTTCCTGTCGGCTTGTGTTCCGCAACAGGGGCTGGTGTCATCGCGATAGACCTTTCATGAAATCGATCCTCCGCTCGCCGCTGTTTGGTATTTTTGCAGGACTCGCGCTGGCCACTGCCCTGGTAGTCTCAACGCATTTGGTCAGCCGGACCTGGCTTTCGATCTCCAGTGCCAATGTGATCACGGTAACCGGAGGGGCCCAGAAGAGTGTGATATCCGATCTGGCAGTGTGGAGGGGCTCCTTCTCCGTGGAAGACAGCGAGCTGCTGGAAGCACAGAAGCGGCTCAAGGAGCATCGCCTGAAAGTGGAGACATTTTTGAATGCGCGCCAGATCTCGCCCTTTGTCATCCAACCCATCCAGATCGAAGAGATCCGCAACCAGGAAAGAAATCAGGAGAACCGGGTCGTGGCCTACCGCCTGCGCCAAACCGTAGAGATCCAATCTACCGAGGTAGTAAAGTTGAGTGCTCTCGGCACCGAAGCGGCAGAACTCGTGGAACAGGGCGTAGCGTTCGTTCCACAATCGCCCGAGTTCATCTACACCAAAATCGGCGAGGCGAAACTGGAACTGCTGGCGGAAGCCACAGCCGACGCCAGGGCCAGAGCCCAACAGATGGCCCTGCAAGGCGGCCGCAAAATCAAACAGCTGCGGTCCGCCAAAATGGGCGTGTTCCAAATCACACCCCCACACTCAACTGAAACCAGCTGGGACGGAATCAACGATCGAACAACCGTCGAGAAATCAGTCCGCGCCACGGTCAATGCCACTTTCCTCCTCGAATAGAAAGGTCATGGCCGGACCAGAATGCAGGTCTTTTTGCCCCTAAATATTTTTGCCAACCCACCGCCCGCACGCCCGACCGTTGAATCAGTCCTCCAAACGCGACGGATTACCCGGACGACCTTTGCGCTGGTTCAACACATGGATCACATTCCCACGCCCGGTAAAGCTGAGGACATGGTGGAACCGGATTCCCTCACGTTCAGGCGCCTCGAAAGCCGAGTCGGCTGTGATATCCCTCTGAAAAAAGGCATAGGCACCCAACCCCCAGGCCTCGTGAGTCCGAACCTCGGGCGCCACCTTATAGGATGCGTAGCCGCGGGCCCCCGTTGGCGACATCCACTCGCCCTGGCTCGGCGGATCGTAGGGAAACTCCGACTGATAGAAATACGTGCGACCACCTTCCCCATTCCACAACACTTGGTATTCCTGCGTATGTTCCACGAACAACCCGTAGCAGGTGACATTGTCCCCATGGACGATCAGGCCATTCTTCACCGGATTCAGGCCCCAACCCACTCCGGGACCATGATCCGCCCGCCACAGCCACAGATGGTCCACCACCACATCGCTGGAATGAATCGTCACAAAAGCAGCGGCCTTCCCCGGTCCCAAGCCCCCAGTCCGCGTAAAGACGTCGTGCAGTGAAGTGGGATTCTGCTCGTGTCTCGCCGAACAGCCACCTGTCCCCACCTCCAACAACGTCTCTGACTCCAACTCACCCGACTCGATCAAAAGACTGCACACCGTCACCCCGTCCACATCCTCCACCGTGATCGCTGGCGTGCCCTTGGTCGGAATCAAGGTGGCATAGCCCATACCCATCACGATCGTACCCGGCCGCGTCACTCGAAGGCTCGCCTCCACCGGATACAACCCCGGAGTTATGAGCAAATGCCTGCCCTGCTCCAACGCCGCATTCATCACCTCCACACTGTCTCCCTCCCGCACAATGGCAAACTCGGACAACGGAACACGCCGTGCAGCACGCGACCAGTTCGCACCAGAAACCCGCCTCTCCAAACCCGGAACCACCACCACATAACCCTCCGCCCCCCACGTCAAATACGGCTTCTCCCGGATCACTGGTGCCTGCTCCACCACGGTGTAAGGACGCTCCGGCCAAGCACCAGCCGGCGGATTCGGCACCCCCACATACACCATGTTCCAGTTCCCACCCTGCCAACCAGCCCACTCCGTGTTCCGCGTAAACCATTGCTGCTGCGACCCAGACGTCACCACACCATCAATCTTGCTGTCGGCCATATACCCACCACTCGACCAACCGTTGTCCCATAAGGTCATGTCTCCATGAACCCGCATGTGACGAAAAGACGTCGCCTGGGAGACTGCCCATTTAACATCCCCATCGCCCGGCGTAACCGAGAAGTTCTCCACCGCACGCCAGAAGTTGTGCGTGGCATTGCCCTGGAACCAGCGGGCGTTCACCTCCAGATCTCCCGCGACCTCCACCTCCTCGGGGCTGCCCCCCAAACCCGATACCTGCGTGTTGAAACCCACCTTCAGCTCCAATTCGTGCCTGCCGGGCTTAAGCAATATGCACGAGCGTTCCCGACCAAACTGGTTCCTCTCCTGTAAGTCGAATATCTCGTCAACCCTGGCCTGAGCCCCCGCTTCACCCGGCTCCAACACAAGCACGTTCGGACCGAAGTCAGGACTCGCCGACCAAACCGGTCGACTCGTAAACAGCCCTAAAACCAACACGGCAACAGCAAGGGTTCTCATGATCGCACACCGCTTCCGCAAAAAGGTTAAACCAACAACGGTTTAGCCGGAAAATATGGCACTCCCCCCCACCAAACAAGTATGCAACAGGAAGTCATGAGTAACCCCGTGGAAAGCCAGTCCCCACCAAAGTTGAAAAGCGCCAAGTCGGTCACCATCTTTACCGACGGCGCATGCAGTGGAAATCCCGGCCCCGGTGGTTACGCAGCTGTCCTGCTCTACCAGCAGGTCAGGAAGGAAATCTCCGGCGGCTTTCGCTGGACCACCAACAACCGCATGGAACTCATGGCCTTGGTCGAGGCCGTCCGCGCACTCAGACAACCCTGTGAACTCGCCATCCACACGGACTCCAAATACCTCCTCGGCGGATTCAGCAAAGGCTGGCTCAAAGGATGGAAAAAAAAGGGATGGAAGACCGCTTCAGGATCCCAGGTCCAAAATCGCGATCTCTGGGAAACCCTCGACAGCCTCCTCTCCATACACAAAACCAACTTCCTCTGGGTCAAGGGCCACTCCACCAATCGCGAAAACAACCGCTGCGACGAACTCGCCGTCAAAGCCGTCAAAAACCACCGCGGCGCCATCGACGCACCCTACGAACACCTGAACCCGTTCCCCTCAAAAGCACCGGCAAGAAACTAGGCAGAGTTTTCCTTCTTCGCCGAGGCTTCGAAGGACAGGCCGTGTTTCAAATCCGTGGTCAGAGCTCAAAAACCAGAGGCCAAAGGCCCGAAGTCACCCCCTCAGCTATTCGCGTCCATTAGCGTCCATTCGCGGTTAAGAAAAGAGCCATCCGCGTCCATCAGCGGTCAACCCCACAGACCCTCCCGGAGCTTCAGAGTTTTCCTTCTTCGCCGAGGCTTCGAAGGACAGGCCGTGTTTCAAATCCATGGTCAGAGCTCAAAAACCAGAGGCCAAAGGCCCGAAGTCACCCCCTCAGCTATTCGCGTCCATTAGCGTCCATTCGCGGTTAAGAAAAAAGCCATCCGCGTCCATCAGCGGTCGGAAATGAAAAGGCCGCCGTGAAAACACGGCGGCCTTCGTGGACAATCTCTAGTTTAGGCGGTCGGCACCTCGGCAATGGTCTGCAGAATGCGACTGCAGATCTGGTAGGGATCACCTTGGGAATTCGGACGACGATCTTCCAGGTACCCCTTCCAGCCACTGTTCTTGAAGCTGTGCGGCACGCGGATGGATGCACCGCGGTCGGCAATACCCCACGAAAACTTGTCGATAGACTGGGTCTCGTGCAATCCGGTCAGGCGCAGGTGGTTGTCCGGACCGTAAGCCGCAATATGCTCGTCTTTATTCTTCTCGAATGCAGCCATGAGCTTCAGGAAGTATTCTTCGCCGCCCTTCTCACGCATGAACTCAGTGGAGAAGTTGCAGTGCATGCCGGAACCGTTCCAGTCACCCAGGAAGGGTTTGCAGTGCCATTCCACATCGACCTCATAACGCTCACACAGCCGCATCAGCAAGTAGCGCGCGACCCACATGTCGTCAGCGCACTTCTTGGAACCCTTGGCGAACACCTGAAACTCCCACTGCCCTTTCGCCACTTCGGCGTTGATGCCCTCGTGGTTGATGCCGGCAGCCAGACACAGGTCCAGATGCATATCCACAATCTCGCGAGCCACGTTGCCCACGTTGGCATAACCCACACCGGTATAATACTCACCCTGCGGATTCGGATAGCCGTCAGTCGGCCACCCCAGCGGACGCTTGTCACGGAAAAGGAAATACTCCTGCTCCAAGCCAAACCACGTGCCTTCGTCATCCTTGATGGTGGCGCGCATATTGGAAGGGTGCGGCGTGGTGCCGTCCGGCATCATGACCTCACACATGACAATGAAGGAGTCGTCGCCACGATCAACGTCCGGATACAGCGCAACCGGCTTCAGCACGCAATCCGAACTGTGCCCCTCGGCCTGACGGGTCGAGCTGCCGTCAAAACCCCACATGGGACAGTCGTCCACAGACTGGGGTGCAATGTTCGCAAGCCGGGTCTTGCCACGGAGATTCGGCACGGGGGTGTATCCGTCGAGCCAGATATATTCGAGTTTGAATTTAGCCATGCTAACTAAGTAGATATCGGAGGTGGCTTTTTTGAGCCACTTTGTCCGTTGTTTAGGTTGCCACGCTTTAAAGCAGAACCAGTGCCACAAATCAAACCCCGATCCTCAAACTCAGCCGCACCCCACCTTTTCCCCACAAAATGGCCCCTACGGCCTAAAATCACCCCCTACCCCCCTCAGAACCACCCACTTAAAACCTGGCGATTTTTGATCAGAATGCAAAAAAGCCCACCCCATCCACCGCACCCTCCGCTTTGACATCCACCCCGCGCTCCCGATACCCTTCCATCACAAGCTCCATACCCCCAGCCCCATGCTCACGGTCAAAGATACAAAACGCGCCACGGTCCGCCTCCTCTTCGATGGCCGCGTCGTGAAACAATACCACGGCAAAGAAGCCCAGCAACGCTTCGACCAAGAGGTGAAAGTCCTCCGCTACCTCAAACGCAAAGGATGTAAGTTCGTCCCCGAACTCCTCGAAGCCCAACCCGACCAACTCAAGATTATCACCACCTCCTGCGGCGTCCGCGTCGAACAAATCAGCCCCGAACGCGTCAAACAGGTCTTCGCCGAACTGGAACAATACGGCGTCCGTCACGACGACGCCGAAGCCCGCAATATCACCTACCGACACGCCGATGGTCGCTTCTGCGTGATCGATTTCGAATTCGCCACCATCCTCGAGGACGAAAGCCCCAAAGCCACAACATGACCGTCCCCACCGTGGAAACCCACCCCTACGAGGTGCATTGGTCCGGTTGTTCCAATGTGGGCAAAGTCCGGAAAAACAACGAAGATGCCTTCCTCGGCATCCAGTTCAACGCCCAGGAAGTCCATCGCCTCGGAAAATTCGGCGACGCCAAAATCGACTCCTGCGACTGTGTCTTCGCCGTCAGTGACGGCATGGGCGGTGCCAAGTCCGGCGAACTCGCCAGCCAAATCGCCACGGAGAAGATCACCTCACTCCTGCCCAGAACCTTCAAACAGTCCGCCGTAGGCCTCGATGCCGGCTTCGCCGACGTCATGACGGAACTGTTCGATCAAATTCATCGCGCCCTCAAATTCGTCGGACGCAGCTACGAAGAATGCCGCGAGATGCAAACCACACTCAGCCTCTGCTGGTTCACCCCCGGCTGGATGTACTTCGGTCACATCGGCGATACCCGCATCTACCACTCCCCGGCAGGCGAACGATCCCTCCGACAACTCACAAACGACGATACCCACGTAGGCTGGTTGCTCCGTAATGGAAAAATCACCGAGGCCGAGGCCCGACGTCATCCCCGCCGCAACGTCCTCCAACGAGCCCTCGGCGGAAGCAACCAGTTCGTCGATCCCCAGGTCGGAGCCGTAGGCTATGAACGCGGCGACCGATTCCTGCTCTGCACCGACGGCATCACCGATAGCCTCTCAAACCACCGCCTCATGTGGGAACTCCGCCCCGAACCCGACCCCTCAGTCACAGCCGAATCCGCCCGCTCCCTCGTGGATATCGCAGTCGATATCAACGGCCGCGATAACACCACCGCCCTCCTCGTGGAAATAAGCTAACCCCCCAATGAAGCAGGGCCTGCCCCCAACTCACCAAAGGACAGGCCCTGTGTCGGCGCAACCTGCCCAACGACAGTAACCCGCTTCGCCGGCAGTCCA
>JBJOII010000064.1:0-23769 GCA_046047235.1 Verrucomicrobiota bacterium
GGACCAGCTTCTCAAGAGCCGGATCCTGATGCCTCTGTATTCGGTTCGCAGTGAGCGTTTGTTCTGTGAGCAACCGGCCTGCAACCTTCTGTGGCTTTGTCTCCTGGACCGCGATCTGGAGGAGGGCAGCTTTGACCCGACGGTGTCCTCCCACAACTACGAGCGGGTGCTTTCGGCGGATGCGGCACGGTTGTTCTTTGCTGAAGTGCATGACCTCCCACAGTTATCAACACTTCACCGCCGGTGGCACACGGGTGGAGGCTTGGGCAGGCATGAAAAGCTTCGTTAGCAAGGATCAGGAGATGGCCTTGCCAATCATTCGATCCGGGACACCGAGATACCGAAACTCAGGCCACCGGCAAAGAAGGTCGGCATGAACCGGTTGAGATGGATCGCAGCGTTCAGGCGACTTCCAGGCCTCCAGTCTACAAGAACCACCCTGTGGTCAGAGAAGCCTCCAACTGAGCCCAGCACCACAACAACAGTTCGCAGCCTCCAAAGTCCCCGCTTTTCATCAGCTGGCCAAAGGAGTGATCGATTTGGCTGGCCCGTGTACCCCATTTTTGGTTCTTTTTGGACTTTCAGTCATTGGCCCTGAGGATTTTGCTGGTGCTGGGGTTACGGATTATTGGCCCACGTGTCCCGATAATCCGACGATCAGGAGTGGGTGATGCGGTGGGGTTAGGGGTTGGATGGGTGCACGACCTGGGCAACCGATAAATCAAATCAACCGCAGCGTTCAGGCGGCTTCCATGCATCCAGTCTACAAGACCCACCCTGTGATCTGAGGCGCCTCCGATTGAGCCCAGCATCACAACAACAGTTGGCGACCTCCAAAGCACCCGCTTTTGTCAGCCTGCTGGCAGGTCCTCCCCCCCAAACTCCTGGCTGCAAACTCCTCATTCCCGCGCGCAGCAAGCACGTCCCCTCAATCCTTACCCCTTCGTCCCTGCCCCCCAAACAACCCTCACCGCGTCCCACTTACCCCTTCCCGCTTGGCGCTTGCCGCTTTACTACCCCCCGCCCCCAGTTTCCAGTAAAGCCGGTTCGCCACCGGCAGTAATAGGCCCGCCGTCAGTATCCCCCCAAATACATCCACCACGTAGTGGAACCGGCAATATACCGTCCCCATACATAACCCCACCGCCAAAACCAAATGTAACCACCTGATCCTCGGCAAATACACCCAGCTGAAATACAAGGTCACTAACGCCAATGCCACGTGACTACTAGGAAACGCCGCTCCCTCCGACTCAAAATACCGATACAAAAACGCCACCAACCCATAGAAAAATCCCTGCTTCACCTCCTCCGGATAAGCCGGAGGATCTTCCTCCAGGATCCCCCACCGCGGATGCTGCCGCTCCTCCCCTCCCAGCACAGATACCTTCAGCCCGTCCTGGTAAAAAATCCGCGGCCCCATCACCGGCAAAATCACATACGTGAAATAACAGCAGTAAAAGGCCACCGCCACCACGGTCACAAAATGCCGAAACTGCGAACGATTCCTGAAAAACAACGCCAACCCCACACCCCCAATCATGAAATAATAGGAAAAGTAACAACCATACATGACCTCCGACCAAAGCCGACCCGACCACCGATCCATCCACTCCAAACTAGGCTGAAAACCAAATAACGCCGCATCCCACCCCATAAACACCGGATCCATATAGCCACGGATGAACATCTCGTTCACCAACCCCGTCTCCCGATAAAATGCCGTGAATAAAAGAATCGGATAATACTCCCGCACAAAACCGACAACCCATCCCCCAATCCCACGGGCATGCACCCGGACCAAACCGTGCACCAGCAACACCACCACCCCATGACCCGCCACTAACCACGGCCACTGCCCCACATGTTCCCCGTGAAATAACAGGATCAACAACCCCACAAACAACGCATACGCCTGCGTCGCCCAATCCACTAATCGATAGTCTCTCATGCCAAAATCGTAACTCCCGCCACACTCGCCAAATAAACGAGATAACACATCACCAGCAACAACCCGCCGCGCCGGGTCACACCACCCCCGCACCACACCAAAACACCCACCAGCCCAGCCGCAAATACCAATCCGGGAAACATCACAGCCCTCAGCGCAGGCTCTAACACAACCTCATGCAAACCCGCCGCCCCACCCACAATCAAAGTCAGGTTCGCAATGTTCGCCCCCAGTAAATTTCCCAAGGCCAAATCCGGCACGTCCTGACGCGCCGAAGTCACCGCCGTCACCACCTCCGGTAACGAAGTACCCACCGCCAATACCGTCAACCCCAACACCACCGGAGGCATGCCCCACGCCAATGCCAACCTCACCCCAGCCCCCACCACCAAATGACTACCCCCAACCACCAATGCCGCCCCCGCCAAAAACAAACCCGCCGTCCCCCACCCCCGCCGTAACCACCGGTGCCTCGACACTATCTCCGTCTCAAAACCCTCAGCCTGCTCCGCCAATTTGCCCTTCACACCCCAGTGCCTGAAAAAATCCACACCGAAATACACTAGCCCAAACACAAACAGCGACCTCCCCCCCCATACACCCAAACGTAAATCCCAAGTCCATCCAAACAGCAGTAATCCCACCCCCAACATCACCCCAAACGGAAAAACAAACTGCCGCACCGGCACCCTCAACCAACGCACCGCCGCCATTGCACCCAATATCAAAAGCAAATTGCAAACCGCAGCCCCAACCGCATTCCCCACCGCCAATCCCGATTGCCCCGATATACCCGAAAAAAAGGACACCGCCATCTCCGGCGTCGTGGTCGCTAAACTCACCAGCGTCGAACCCACCACAACCCTCGGCATCCGCAGTATCTCCGCCAAACGAACACTCGCAGCCACAAACCACCCGCCCCCATACACAATGGCAAGTAACCCAAGAACAAAAAGTGTCAGATCCAAGCTCAAGTCGTGATCAACCCCGCCGCCTCGATGCACCCTCCTGCAACAACCCCCAACACGACCTCAATCCCCCCCAAGAAACGCTTCCATCCGCTCCACCGCGTCCGACCAGGACACCGGCTGCGGCCGAATAGTCTCCAATTGCACGGAACGTGCCATAATCTCCCGCGCCTCAGCCAACGACCTCACATGCCCCAACGCCATCGCCTGCACTAAAATGTTGCCCGCCGCCGTCGCCTCCACCGGCCCCACCACCACCGGCAACTGCAACGCATTGGCCGTAAAATGATTCAGCAAACTGTTCTTCGTCCCACCCCCCACAATGTGTAGCCGGTCAAATTTCCGCCCCGTTAATCCCTCCATCGACTTCAACGTCCACCGGTAATACAAAGCCAAACTCTCCAGCGCACACCGGATAAACTGCCCGGGCTTCCTCGGAACCGGCTGCCCCGTCTCCCGACAAAAAGCCGCTATCTTCTCCGGCATCTCACCCGGACTCAAAAACCGCGGATCGGTCGGGTTAATCAATGACATGAACGGCTGTGACGCCGACGCCAAATGCGTCAAAACCTCATAGTCCATCTCCTGATTGCGCTCCGCCCAGTAACGCCGACACTCCTGCACAATCCATAACCCAACAATGTTCTTCAAAAACCGAACGGAATGACCCACCCCAATCTCATTCGTGAAATTCAAATCCCGCGCCACGTTGTTGATCAATGGCTGCTCCAACTCCATCCCCATCAATGACCACGTGCCCGAACTCAAATACGCCCAGTTCCCTCCCGTCGCCGGAACCGCCGCCACCGCCGCCGCCGTGTCATGCGAACACGATGCCACAACCTGCGTCCCCACTAAATCAGTCTGCCCCGCAATGTCCTCCCGCAACGGACCCAAAACCGTCCCCGATGGAACCAAAGGAGGCAACTGCTCAACAGAAAGCCCCGCCGCCCTCAATAATGCCCCCGACCAATCCCGCCGCACCGGATTGTAAAGCTGCATCGTGCTCGCCATCGACACCTCGCTCCGCGCAACCCCTGAAAGCAGAAAATTCAGCCCATCCCCAATCCCCATCAAATACTGCGCCCGCTTCAGCCGCTTCGATGTCTCCGCCCCCAGCTGAAACAAGGTGTTCAACGCCATCTTCTGAATCCCCGTCTCCGCATAAATGCTCTCCCATGCCACCTTCCCCAAAATAGAACCCATCCCCGTCTCACACCGGCGATCCCGATAATGATACGACGGCGTAATCAATGAACCGTCCCGCTCAAAAAGCATGTAGTCCACCCCCCAGGAATCACAGCTCACCCCCGAAATCTCCTCCCCAAGCTTCGAAGCCTTGTGTATCCCCCGCACCATCTCCTGAAATAACTGCGGCACATTCCACACCAGGGAAGACCCCTCCTGAACCGGAGTGTTTGCAAAACGGTGAATCTCGTTGAGCTTCAACTGACCGCGGTCGAGCTCACCCAAAATCACTCGACCACTCTCCGCTCCGAAATCGCAGGCTAAATAATAGTAGGCCATACCCGGCTTTGATTGCTTGAGTCCCAATCACCAAGATGGGACGTTCTGCCGAAAGTAGCGGGGCACCCTGAACGCATCAAGACCTTAGCAAACCCCACACCCCCCATGCCCTCCTCCCACAACACGCCTCCTCCCAAACTCATCCTCACCCTCCTCACCCTCCTCACCCTCTCCCCACTAACTGCCGCCCCCTCCCCAGCCATCCACCAACTGCAACCCGATGCCACCTGGCAAATCAACCTCCCCAACCTCGAACCCTTCGAAGCCTCCGGCCTCCTCCTCACCCCCGACGGAAAACTCCTCACTCTCAGCGATCGCGCACCCGAAATCTTCGAAATCATCCTCCCCCACCCCCCCAAACCCGCCACCCTCAAACTCCTCCCCCAAGCCTTCCCCACCAGCCAGCTGCGCCACGCCGCTCCCACTAAAAAAACCCGCTACGACGCCGAAGGCCTCGCCAGCGACCACCTCAACCGACTCTACCTCTGCGAGGAATCCAAACGCTGGATCATCCGCTGGGACCCCACCAAAAATCGCGTGGAACGCCTCCCCATCGATTGGTCGCCCGTCAAAAATTACTTCACCTCCAAAGGAGATAACTCCGGCCTCGAAGGTGTCGCCGTCGGCAACCAACACCTCTACGCCGCCAATGAAAGGGAACAAGGCAGGATCATTGAGGTCGACCTCGAAACGCTCAAAATCACCCAAAGCTTCGAAGTCCGCACCACCCGCAACATGCCCTGGGATGTCCATTACTCCGATCTCTCGTGGCACAATAACCGCCTCTACGTCCTCTGCCGCGAAAGTCGCACGATCCTCAAAGTCAACCCCACCACCCAAACCGTCGAAGCCGAATTCCACTTCTCCAGCTTCGAAAACAACCCCGAATGGCGCTACCGCACCAGCGTCCCGCTCGTCGGTATCATGGAAGGCCTCGCCGTCGACGAAAACCACATCTGGCTCGTCACTGATAACAACAACCTGCCCCGCAGCCGTTACCCCGAAGACCGCCGCCCCACCCTCTTCCGTTGCCCCAACCCCGACCACACCACAACCCTCACCCCACACGCTCCGTAGGCAATCTTCCCCTCAGGCCAAACCCGCATTGACGATCGACAAGCTCGAGCTGACTGTGTAACTAAACACGCTCACTTGGCCAATTCAGTATACAGAGTATTAATCGACGCACGCCCCCTCACGGCGTCCACCATCGCCCCGGGGCTCAAGGAGCACGCTGTGATATCGGTCGTCCTCCCCGCCGATAACGCCAGCGCAGCCCAAACCGCCGCCCTCGCCATGCTCCCCCACAACGGCTGGCTGCCCCTCGGCTCGCTCATCCGTACCAGTAACCTCACCCAGCTGCTCTCCGACCCGCACCAGGATGCCTTCGATTCCGCCTTCGGCGACTACGCCCTCCAATGGCTCCAAATCGCCCACGAAGAAGCCCTCGCGGAAGGCTCCTCCCTCCACCTGCTCTCGGTCGATTACGAATACCTCGACCAACCCCGCCCCCTCCGCCGGCCCACCGGACTCTAGCCCAGGCCAGAGCCCCCCCTCCCACCTCGCCAGCAAACCCCATGCGTCCCACCCCGACGCCTCTAAACCTCCAGCCCCACCCCAATAGTAACTCCGAAAATACAGGATCGAAATCTGCACGACCCCGTGCTTCACTCCCGCCCAGCAAATGAAGAAAACTGCTCTGCTCTTCGCCGGACAAGGCGCCCAATGCGTCGGTATGGGACGCGACCTCGCCCAAAACTACCCCTCCGCCCAAGCTCTCTTCGCCCAAGCCGATGCCGCCCTGGGCTACCCGCTCAGCCAAATCTGCTTCGAAGGCCCCGACGATAAACTCACCCAAACCGAACACGCCCAGCCCGCCATCTACCTCGTCGGCTGGATCGCCTTCCAACTCCTCCTCGAAAAAATCCCGGGCCTCCAGTTCCACGCCACCGCTGGCCTCTCCCTCGGCGAATTCACCGCCCTCGCCGCCGCCCAATCCCTCAGCTTCATCGACGGCCTCCAACTCGTCCGCGCCCGCGGCCAGTTCATGCAGGAAGCCTGCGATACCACCCAGGGAGGCATGGCCGCCGTCATCGGCCTCGACGAAACCGCCACCCGCAAAGCCTGCGATGAAGCCGGCGCCTACCTCGCTAACCTCAATTGCCCCGGCCAACTCGTCATCTCCGGCCCCAACGACGCCATCGAACGCGCCTGCCAACTCGCCAAAACAGCCGGCGCACGTAAAGCCGTCCCCCTCCCGGTCGCCGGCGCCTACCACTCCCCACTCATGTCCACCGCCCAAGAAAAACTCCAGCAAACCATCCAGTCCGTCCCCCTCAATAACCCCACCACCACCGTCATCTCCAACGTCACCGCCCAACCCCACAACAACCACTCCAGTATCCGCCAATCACTCGTCCAACAAGTCACCTCACCCGTCCGCTGGGAAGACAGTATCCGCCTCCTCCTCGCCCAAGGCTTCACACGCTTCATCGAACTCGGCCCCGGCAAAGCCCTCTCCGGCTTCATGAAGCGAATCGATAAGGACGCCGAAATCCTCAACATCGGCGACATCCCCTCCCTCGAAGCCACCACCCAATACCTCACCGCCAACCCCTAGCCCCAAACAGGTAGTCCGCTTGACCTCAAGCCCACAGATTCCTAGCCTCTAAACCCATGCATCCGCAGCGTGCCATCCTCCTCCTGGGCCTACTGCTGTCCCTCACGGCCAGCCAACCCGCCCTGGCCGCCCAGCGCATCATCAACGGCTTCGCCGCTATCGTCGGCGATAAAGTCATCACCTTCCAGGATGTCGACCTCGCCGTCCGCCCCAATGACCTCGAAGTCGCCCGACTCCGCTTCGGGAATAGTCAGCGCGACTACGACCAGGAACTCAGCCGCCTCCGCCAGGAAGCCCTCATCGGCCTCATCGAAACCCAGCTCATCCTCGCCGAATTCAATACCGCCGGCTACCAGCTCCCCGAAAATATCGTCGAGGAACAAATCAAGGACCGTATCCGCGAACAATACGGCGACCGCGTCCGGCTCATGCGAACGCTCCAAGCCGAAAACACCACCTACGAAACCTTCAAACAAAGGGTCCGGGAACGCTTCATCGTCGAAGCCATGACCGCCAAAAATATCTCCTCGGCCATCCTGATCTCCCCCTACAAAATCGAAAAATACTACCAGGAACACCTCGAGGACTTCCAAGTCAAAGACCGCGTCAAACTCAGCATGATCTCCCTCTGGAATAAGGTCGACCGCAACTCCGACGCTACCAAACAACTCGCCCGCGATGTTGCCGACCAACTCCAAAAAGGTGCCAGCTTCGCAGAAGTCGCCTCGCTCTACTCCGATGACCCCAAACGCCGCGACGGCGGCGAACGCGGCTGGATCGAACGCGGCAGCGCCGACCTCCGCGAAGACCTGCAAAACTACGCCTTCAGCCTCACCCCACATCAACCCAGTAACCCCCTCGAATGCGAAGAAGGCTGCTACATCATGCTCGTCACGGAAAAACAAGAAGCCCGAACCCGCCCCCTCATCGAGGCCCGCGACGAAATCGAAGCCATCCTCAGCCAAAATGAACGCGCCAAACTCAGGGAAAAATGGATCGACCGCCTGCGCGATAAAACGTTCGTCCGCCTGTTCCCCATGAACTAAACCCGCACCCGCACCCGCACCCGCACCCCATGCCCCATCCTGCCTCGCCGAAGCAGCCCATCCACCTCGGCATCTCCCTCGGTGACCCCGCCGGCATCGGCGCCGAAATCACCCTCAAAGCTCTCGCCACCCTCCCCCAATCCCCCCTCACCCGCTTCACCCTTGCCTGTGATCCCGATTGGCTCCACCACCAAGCCAACCTCCTCAAACTCCCCCCACCAAACTCCTACCCCCACATCCAATTCCATAATCCCGACAACATCAAAATCCCCCACGCCATCCACCCCAGCCACCCCCTCGCCCCCCAAGCCGCCCTCAGCTGGCTCACCGCCACCACCCAGCTCTGCCTACAACACCAGCTCGATGGCATGGTCACCGCCCCTCTCTCCAAAGAATCTATCATCCGCAGCGGTACACCCTTCATCGGCCAAACCGAATACCTCACCCACCTCGCCGGCAATCCCCATACCGGAATGATGCTCCTCGGACACGACCAGCAAATGCGCTGGCTCCGCGTCATGCTCGTCACAACCCACCTCCCCATCCGCCAAATCCCCGATGCCATCACCCCCAAAACGATCGAAAACGCCGTCCACCGCGCCCACCAAGCCTGCTCTCTCCTCCATCTCCCCCAAGCCAGAATCGCCGTCTGCGGCCTCAACCCCCACGCCGGCGAAGGCGGCCACATGGGCACCGAAGAAATCACCACCATCCAACCCACCATCGAAAAGCTGAAAAAGGAAGGCTTTAACGTTATTGGGCCCATCTCCGGCGATACCGTCTTCCACGCAGCCCTCCATGACCACCACGACGTCGTCGTCGCCATGTTCCACGACCAAGGCCTAGCCCCACTCAAAACCGTCGCCTTCGATTCCGGCGTCAATTGGACCGTCGGCCTCCCCTTCCCCAGAACCTCCCCCGACCACGGCCCCGCCTATAATATAGCCGGCAAAAACGTCGCCACCCCCTCCAGCATGGTCGCCGCTATCCAACTCGCCCAAAATCTCGCCACCCACACCCCACCTCCATCCTAATCCCCCCCGCCTACCCACCCCCGTCTGTGCCGCCAAACGCACAGTAGCCACAACGCCCCGATTCCGGTAAGCGTTTCGCCCCGACCATGGTTAAGCGTTTGCAATCATCAGCATTCTCCGTATTGTAAGCGCCTTTCGACACGTCATGAGGCAATTTGCTGCCATAGCTAAGAATACCTTCATGGAATTGGTCCGGCAGCCGGTCTTCCTGCTGCTCCTGACCGCTTCCTGCAGTTTCTCGGTATTCATAGCCGCCGTGCCCTACTTCGGGTTCGGCGATGACCCCAAACTCGTCAAGGACGGCACCCTCGCTATCACTCTGCTCTCCGGCCTCTTCGGAGCCGTGCTCAGCGCCTCCGCCTCCGTCGCCCGCGAACTCCGCCAAGGCACCGCCCTCGCCGTCCTCTCAAAACCCATCGGCCGAGCCCCCTTCCTCCTCGCCAAATACTGCGGCCTCGCCGCCGCCCTCACCCTCCTCACCTACGTCAACCTGCTGGGCGCCCTCGTCGCCAGCCGTATGGCCTTCGATGCCTACGGCGAAACCGATACCCCGGCTCTCGCCATCTTCTTCGGCTGCCTCCTCCTCGCCTACTGCATCGCCGGCTTCACCAATTTCTTCCTCCGACGTCCCTTCGTCGCCGATGCCGTCTTCGCCGTCGTGGCCAGTATCACTCTCGCCACCATCATCACGATCTACGCCGCCCCACAACACCTCGGCTATAACGAAGTCTTCGAAATCGATTGGCGCCTCATCCCCGCCGGAATCCTCATTCTCTTCGCCCTCTGGATCCTCGCAGGCATCGCCCTCGCCTGCTCCACCCGGTTCGAAATGATCCCCACCCTCGCCATCTGCACCGGCATCTTCCTCCTCGGCCTCATGAGCGATTACCTCTTCGGCCAATACTCCGTACCCGTCTGGAGCCGCGTAAACCTCGAACAAGCCGCCCTCGAAGACGACCGCTCCGCCGAACAACGCCAGTGGCTCCGAACCGCCAAGGAACGCTACGACGCCAATGGGGACGGCCGTATCGACCCCAAAGAAGCCAATCTCGTCACCCCGGAAGACCAGTTGTCCATGCGCCAGGCCGGCCTCGGCGCCACCTGGTGGGGCACCGCCCTCTATAGCGTCATCCCCAATTGGCAACTCTTCTGGCTCGCCGATGTCCTCGAAGGTAAACCCGGCAGCACCACCACCCTCCCCGATGGCACCATCCGCCCCAATAGCATCCCCTGGAGCTACGTCGGCAAAGCCTTCACCTACTTGCTGGGTTACCTCGGAGCCACTCTCGCCCTCGCACTCCTCCTTTTCGAAGACCGTGAATTAAGCTGATTTTCCATGGAACAAAACCACCAACGTATCGGAGCCATCAACTGGTTGATGCTGCTGGTCATCGCCGCCCTCAGCTTCGCCCTAGCCAGATTCGCCGGCCTCACCTCCGGCCTCCTCACCAGCTTCCTGCTCGGCGTCGGCTTCCTCGTCGCCGGCTTCAGCTACTTCCAAATGCGCCTCGAAGAACGCGAACGCCTGGAAGCCATCGAGTTCAATGAACTCAAAAAGGCCAAAGGCGACTCAGGCCTCTTCGCCGGTAGTGACTCCTTCTCCGCCAAACGATCCCGCGAACAATTCGAAAAATTCCTCATCCCCGCCTTCGCTATCCTCCTGCTCGCCCTCCAAGGCTCCGTCATCTACTACGGCTGGAAATACCTCCCCAACGCCCCCCAGCCCGGAACCAGCCAGGCCGCCGTCTCCATGGCCATCTACGCCCTCTTCGCCCTCATCCTCTTCCTGCTCGGAAAATACGCCGGCGGTATCGCCCGACTCGAAAATCAACGCCTCCTCCGCCCAGGCGCCGGCTACCTCATGCTCGGCTCAGTCGCCTGCTTTGTCTCCGCCTCTGTCGAAGCCGCCCTCTGGTTCAATGCCCCCAAAATTGATACCTACGCCTCCTACGCCTTCCTCGTCCTCCTCGCCCTCGTCTCCATCGAAACTCTCATCAACCTGGTCATGGAAATCTATCGCCCCCGCGTCCATGGCCAAGCCGCCCGCGTCCTCTACGAATCACGCCTCATCGGCCTCCTCGGCCAACCCGCCGGCCTCATCAGCACAGCCGCCCAAGCCCTCGATTACCAGTTCGGCTTCAAAGTCTCCGAAACCTGGTTCTATAAATTCCTCGAAAAAGCCCTCTCCTGGATCATCCTGCTCCAACTCGGCGCCCTCTTCCTCTCCACAACCGTCGTCATCGTCGAACCCAATGAACAAGCCCTGCTCGAACGCTTCGGCCACCCCGTAGCCAGCCGCAGCGTCCTCGAACCCGGCCTCCACCTCAAATGGCCCTGGCCCATCGACCAAGCCTACCGCTTCCCCTCCCGCCAAATCCATAGCTTCATCGTCGGCGTCATCCCCGATGAAGACCTCGAAAAGGAACGCACCGTCCTCTGGACCCGCGCCCACTATAAGGAGGAATTTAACCTCCTCGTCGCCAGCCGCGAATCCCTCGGCTCCAGTGAAATTACCTCAGGCGAAAAACCCGTCCCCGCTAACCTCCTCGCCGCCAGTATCCCCGTCCATTACGAAGTCACCGACCTCGTCAAATGGTCCTACGAACACCAAAACGGCGCCAGCCTCCTCGAGGATATCGCCAACCGCGAGGTCATCCGCTACCTCGTCAGTGTCGATTTCGATACGGTCATGTCCAGCGGCCGCGCCGCCGCCAGCGACGCCCTCCGCGACCGGATCCAAACCGCCGCCGACCAGTTCAACCTCGGCACCCGCATCGTCTACGTCGGCCTCGAAAATATCCACCCGCCCATCGGCACCCGACAAGTCCCCGTCGCCGCCGCCTTCGAAGACGTCGTCGGCTCCATGCAGCAAAAACAAACCAATATCCTCCTCGCCCTCGCATACCAGGCCAGCCGTATCCCCACCGCCCAGGCCGAAGCCACAAACCTCCTCTCTAAAGCCCAAAGCGAACGCACCCTCAAGGTCGCCGTCGCCGAAGCCCAAGCCCAACGCTTCCAACAACAAAACTCCGCCTACCAGACCGCCCCCTCAGTCTATAAATCACGCGTCTACCTCGACTCCCTCGCCAAAACAATCGCACCCGTCCGAAAATACGTCATCGCCACCACCAATACCTCCGACGTCATCACTCTCAACCTGGAAGAAAAAATCCGCAGCGACCTGGCAGCCGATGTCATCCTGCCTCCCGATGCACTCCAGCCCGCCAAACCCTAAAAGCTACCCTGACTCTTATCATGAAGCGTAATCCCATCACCCTGATCACTAGCGGCATCCTGCTGCTGATCTTCGTGTCCATGCTGTTCACCTTCCAGGTGCGCCAAACCGAAGTCGGCGTCGTCACCACCTTCGGACGCTACTCCCGTAGCGTCACCGACCCAGGCTTCCGACTCCGCCTCCCCTGGCCCGTCCAACGTGTCTATAAATTCGACCGGCGCCTCCAAACCTTCGAAAGCAAATTCGACCAGTCCATCACCCGCGACCAAATCAACATCCTCGCCAAAGTCTACGTAGGCTGGTCCATCGCCGGCGATGCCCGCACCTTCCTCGAACGCTTCAATGGCGACGTCGCCGCCGTGGAACGAACCCTCGAACCCGTCATCCGTGACGCCAAAAGCGTCGTCCTCGGATCCCATAACTTCAGTGACCTCATCTCCACAAACGAAGCCTCCCTCAAGTTCGACGAAATCGAACAGGAAATGCTCGGCCGCGTCCAAGCCCGCGCCCGCGATGACTACGGCATCGAAATCCGCCTCCTCGGCCTGAAACAACTCGGCCTCCCCGAAAGCATCACCTCCACAGTCTTCCAACGCATGCGCGCCGAACGCCAACGCCTCTCCGCCAAATACCAGGCCGAAGGCGAACGCGAAGCCAAAATCATCCGCGCCCAGGCCGACGGCACCGCCAATGAAATCCTCGCCAACGCCCAGGCCCAAGGAGCCCGTATCCTCGGCGACGCAGAGGTCAAAGCCCAGGAATACTACGGCGTCTTCGAGAAAAACCCCGACCTCGCCATCTTCCTCTTCCAACTCCGCGCTCTCGAAGAATCACTCAAGGAAAAGAGTCACCTCATCCTCGATCAACAAACGCCCCCGTTTAACCTCCTTGCGCCGTAATAACCGCCACCCATACCTCCCGACGCAATGAGCCACGATCACCACCATCACGAAGAGGAACGGAAGCCATCCACGGCTCCCGCCCCCACCACCACCCAACAACCAGCCCCCTCCCCGGAGCCCCACCACCACGCCGTAGAAGACGCTGGCGCCCAAGCCCTCTCCGATGCCCTGCGCTCCAGCTTCAGTATCGTCAGATTCCTCATGTTCATCCTCCTGGCAGCCTTCGTACTGTCAGGCCTGTTCACCGTCGCCCCCAACCAGGTCGCCATCCTCCTCCGCTTCGGTAGCCCCGTCGGCATAGGCGAAGATCAACTCCTCCAACCCGGCCTCCACTGGAAACTCCCCTACCCCATCGACGAAGTCGTCTATGTCCCCGTAGGTGAAACCAAAACCATCACCTCCTCCGCCGGCTTCTACGCCATGTCCCCGGAGGAAGAACTCGCCGGCGGAAAAGACCCCGCCATGGCCACCCCCTTCCTCGCCGCCGGTGTCGATGGCTACACGCTCGCCGGAGATGGTAACATCGTCCATGTCCGTATCACGGTGAACTACCGCATTACCGACCCCATCCGCTTCGCCTTCGGCTTCGAAAACTCCACCAACCTCCTCCAACACCTGCTCGATAACGCCACCTTCAACGCCGCCGCACGCTTCAGCGCCGATGATGCCCTCTACCTCCGTAGAGCCGCCTTCCGGGAAGCGGTCATCAACCGCCTCACCGACCTCGTCAACGCCCCCGACTTCAGCCTCGGCATCGAACTCGATCCCCGCGAAGTCCGCGTCGAACCCCCACTCTTCGTCCAGGGCGCCTTCAATGAAGTCCTCGTCGCCCAACAACAACGCGATATCCAAATACGCGAAGCCGAAACCTACGCCCGCTCCGCCACCAATAAAGCCATCGGCGAAGCCTCAGTCGTCGTCCGCAATAGCCTCACGCTCAGTAATACGCTCGTCCAGGCCGTCGCCACCGATGCCACTAACTTCCTCGGCCTCCTCCCCTCCTACGAAAAAAATCCCAACCTCCTCAAGGAACGCCTCCTCGCCGAACGCGTCGAACGCGTCATGACCAACGCCCAGTTCAAAGCTTACCTCCCGGCCCGAAAAGACGGACGCCCGCGTGAACTCCGCCTCCAACTCAATAAAGAGGTCGACCCCCCCAAGAAACTCCAAGCCGGCCAAAATAACTGATCACCTCCCATGCAAGTCACTTCCCTCATCAGTCGCGACGACGACCACAAACACGACCACGACGCACCCGGGTGCGGCTGCGACCACGATCACGGCCATGACCACCACGGTCATGACCACGGCCACGAACATATCCCCGTCAAACTCCAGCAGATGGTGCTCGGCATCATCTTCATCGCGAATTCCTTCGTGGTGGAATGGATCTTCGATAAAGGCAACATGGTCGCCGGTATCAGCGCCATGCTCGGCGCCATCACGCTCGGCTACCCCATCATCCTCACCGCATGGAAAGATATCTGGCGCGGTATCCTCAGTATCAACGAACTCGTAGCCATCGCCGTCCTCGCCGCCTTCGCCGCAGGTGAATCCCAGGTCGGCGGTTACCAAACCGCCGGCGTCGTCGCCTTCTTCATGCTCCTCGGTGAACTCATCGAAACCCGCACCGCCGCCGGCGCCCGCGCCTCCATCGAATCCCTCATCCGCCTCACCCCCACCCGCGCCCGCCGACTCAACACCAAAGGCGATGAAACGGAAGTCGGCGCCCAGGATCTAAATATCGGGGATACCATCCGCGTCCGCCCCGGCGATAACGTCCCCGCCGACGGCATCATCACCCAGGGCCAAGGCTCCTTCAACCAAGCCAATATCACCGGGGAATCCCTCCCCGTGGACAAAAAACCCGGCGACGAAGTCTTCGCCGGAACTCAAAACCTCACCGGGGTCCTCGAAATCAAAGTCAGCCGCGCCGGCACCGATACCACCCTTGGCCGCGTCCGCGAACTCATCCTCGCCGCCGAAAAAACTAAACTCCCCATCATGCGGATCATCGACCAATACATGGTCTATTATACCCCGCTCGTCCTCGTCATCGGCGCCCTCGTCTGGGCCTTCACCCGCGATATCGACCGCGTCATCTCCGTCCTCGTTGTCGCCTGCCCCTGCGCCTTCATCCTCGCCTCCCCCTCCGCCATGGTCGCAGCCCTCTCCGCCGCCGCCCGCCTCGGTATCCTCATCAAAAATGTCGGCGATATCGAACTCGCAGCCCGTATCAATGCCTTCGTCTTCGATAAAACCGGCACGCTCACCACCGGTCAGCTCGCCGTCAGCCGCCTCGCCCCCATCGGCGATGCCAAAGCCGCCGAACTCCTCCAAATCGCCGCCTCCGCCGAACGCTACAGTAACCACCCCACCGCCCGCGCCCTCGCCAACCTCGCCAAGGAAGCCGGCGTCCCCCTATCGGAACCACAAAACTTCATCGAAACCGCCGGGCGCGGTATCACCGCCACAGTCGACGGCAGCCAAATCGTCATCGGCCGAGCCCAATGGCTCCGCGATAATAATATCTCCGGCGACTTCACCAGCTCCGTCGACCTCAACGAAACAGAAGGCTTCAGCCTCATCTTCGTCGCCAAAAATGGCGCCTGTATCGGCTGGATCGGTCTCCAGGACCAAACCCGTACCGAAGCCCGCGAATCCCTCGTCACTCTCAAAGACCTCGGCGCCCGCCGCATAGCCATGGTCTCCGGTGACCGCGAACCCGTCGCCAATCGCGTCGCCCGCGAAATCGGCGTCGAAGAAGTCGTCGCCGAATGCCTGCCCCAAAATAAGGTCGAGTTCGTCCGCCAGTTCAAAGGTCGCGGCTACCGCGTCGCCGTCGTCGGCGATGGCGTCAATGACGCCCCAGCCCTCGCCGCCGGCGATATGGGCATCGCCATGGGCGCCGCCGGCTCCGATGTCGCCATCCATAGCGCCACCATCGCCCTCATGAATAGTGACCTCCGCCGCCTCCCCTTCCTCGTCACTCTCTCCCGCCAAACCCGCACGGTCATCAATCAGAACTTCCTCTTCGGTGTCCTCTTCATCATCGGCGGCCTCGCCGCCGGCGCCTTCGGCTATATCAACCCCATCCTCGCCGCTATCCTCCATAACGCAGGCTCGCTCATCGTCGTCTTCAATAGTGCACGCCTCGTCCGCCTAGGCGAAGAACTCGAACCCTTCCAACCCCCAGCTAAAGACGAACCCGAAGCCCCCGCCACTAACCCAAAACCACAAATGGCCGCCGGTAACGCCTAGCCCGCACCATGTCGCTACCCACCCCACAGAATCCCAGCACGCCACGCCAGGAACCCGTCGTCGTCGTCCGCGGCCTCACCAAAATCTTCAAGGACTTCTGGGGCCGCCCTAAAGCCCGCGCCGTCGATGACGTCGACTTCGAAGTCCGCCGCGGCGAAGTCTTCGGCCTCCTCGGCCCCAACGGCTCCGGTAAATCTACCACGGTCAAAATGCTCCTCGGGCTCCTCCACCCCACCCGCGGCCATATCGAAGTATTCGGTCACTCCCCCAGACACGTCTCCACTAAACGCCGAATCGGTTACCTCCCCGAGGAATCCTACCTCTACCGCTACCTCGACTCCCGGGAAACCGTCGACTTCTTCGGCAGCCTCTTCGACCTGCCCCCCGCCGAACGCGACCGCCGTAGCGCACAGCTCCTCGAAATGGTCGGCCTCAATAATGTCCACCGCCGCCTCGTCGGGGAATTCTCCAAGGGCATGCAACGCCGTATCGGCCTCGCCCAAGCCCTCATCAATGACCCGGAACTCGTCATCCTCGATGAACCCACCTCCGGCCTCGACCCCATCGGCTGCCGCGAAGTCAAAGATCTCATTGTCGCCCTCGCCAACCGCGGAACCACCGTCATCCTCAGCAGCCACCTCCTCGCCGATGTCGAAGACGTCTGCGACCGCGTCGTAATCTACTACGGTGGCCGCGTCCAAGCCCAAGGCCCCCTCAGCGAACTCCTCGCCAACCCCGACTCCGTCCAAATCACCACCCCCGCCCTCCCCCGCGAAACCATGCAGGAGGTCCTCGACCACCTCCGCGCCCGCGTCCCGGGTGATAAAGTCCGCGTAGATACACCAACCCGAAACCTCGAAAGCTACTTCCTCGGCGTCGTCGAAAAAGCCCGCTCCGCCCAACAGGAAACCTCCGGAGCCACCTCCGGCAGCAAAGTCGCCGCTTACCTCCGCGGGGAAGCAGAAACCTCCACCAAAACTGACCGCGTGCTGGAACGCCTCACCGCCCCGTCCTCTCCCACAACACCTACACCCCAAACCACCGCCAAACCTGCCGAAAATATCGACCACGGCCGACTCGAACAACTCGCCCAAACCACCCCGGCCACACCTCCCCCAACCACCACCCCTTCAGCCAGCCCGGATGAATTGGCCAAAGCCAACGAGAAACTCTCCTCGCTCCTCGGTAAAAAACCCTGACCGCTCCCCCACCCCGCCAACCAATGTCGAAAGCGATCCCCGCCCAACCCCAGCGCAGTAAATTGCGCCCCTTCGAAGGAACCGTCGGCAAAGCCCTCGGCCGACCCGTGTTCGCCGTCGCTAAACTGTCCCTCAAATCCGCCGTCCGCTACCGCCTCATCCAAGTCCTCTTCCTCCTCCTCGCCGCCGCCGTCATCGGCCTCCCCTCCGTCATCAAACACGACGGCACCGCCCAAGGCTTCACCCAAATCCTCCTAACCTACACGCTCGGCGCCATCACGGTCCTCCTCGGCTTCGCCACCCTCTGGATCGGCTGCGGAAGCCTCTCCCGCGAAGTCGAAGAATGCCAAATCCAAATGGTCGCCACTAAACCCATCCAACGCTGGCAAATCTGGCTGGGTAAATGGCTCGGTATCCTCGCCCTCAATGCCGTCCTCCTCACCTTCTCCGGCGCCACAGTCTACGCCCTCATCCAATTCCGCTCCGCAAAACTCCCCCCGGAAGTCCAGGAACAACTCTCCCGCGAAATCTTTACCGCCCGCGGCACGATCCGCGAAGCCAGCAAAGAATCCGAAATCCAGGCAGAAGCCCAAAAACTCTACGTCGAACGCCTCAAAGACCAAAGCATCAGCCAGCTAGACCGCTCATTCGTCCGGACAGGCATAGTCGAAATGGTCAAAGCCCAGTGGCAAACAGTACCCGCCGGCTACGGCCGCCGCTGGCAACTCAACTTCGGTCGCACCGCCGACAAAGTCCGCGATAAAACCCTCACGGTCCGTGCCAAATTCTTCACCTCCAACCTCTATAGCAGCAAAACCTACGACAGCTTCTGGGAAGTCGGCCCGCCCGACGGTAGCCGCGCACGCATGGAACTCCCTAGCCTCGCCGCCGAAACCTACCACGAATTCCCCCTGCCACCAGGCGCCATCGGCCCAGATGGAACTCTCACCATCGATTTCTATAACCCCAACGAAACCACCCTCTTCTTCCCCCTCGAAGAAGGCCTCGAAGTCCTCTACCCGGAATCCAGCTTCGCCATCAATTTTTGCCGGGCCCTCGCCATCATCTTCTGCTGGCTCGCCCTCCTCGCCGCTATAGGCCTCACCACCGGCAGCTTCCTCTCCTTCCCCGTCGCAGCCTTCTGCGCCCTCGGAGTCCTCCTCGTCTCCTCCTCCACCGGAACCCTCAACCAAATCGTCACAGAACAGGGAATCGCCGGCGTCAATAATAACACCGGCTTCGTCACCGATCCCGGAATCCTCAATAAAACCTCCGTCTCCATAGCCAAATCCCTCCTCTGGACCATTAACCTCGTCCGCGATTTCTCCCCCATCGAATCCCTCAGCTCCGGACGCTCCATCACCTGGTCCCAACTCGCCAAAGCCACCCTCCAAATCGTAGGACTCATGGGCGGTATCTTCGCCTCCATCGGGATCACCCTCTTCACCCGCAGGGAACTCGCCATCGCCCAAGGCGCATGATCCTTACCCCTAACCAACCATGATCGCCGCCCGCCCCTACAAAATCATCCTCTGCCTCCTCATCGTCGCGCTCATCGCCGTCGGCTCACTCTCCCAACGCAGCCTCAACCAGGACCGCATCAGCCTCGGCGTCAACCGCGGCGAAGCCCTCGGCCAAAGCGCACCCCCCGCACTCGTCTTCACCACAGTCGCCCTCGGAGGCTTCCGCGGCCTCATCGCCAATGCCCTCTGGATCCGCGCCATGGAACTCCAGGAACAGGACAAATACTTCGAAAAAGTACAGCTCGCCGACTGGATCACAAAACTCCAACCCCGCTTCGTCACCGTCTGGATCGTCCAAGCCTGGGATATGGCCTACAATATCTCAGTCAAATTCAGTAGCCCCGTCGACCGCTGGATGTGGGTCCAACGCGGACTCGAACTCCTCCGCGATGAAGCCATCCCCATCAACCCCGACGAAGCCCTCCTCTACCGCGAACTCGCCTGGTTCTTCCAACACAAGATGGGAGCAGACCTCGACGACGCCCACTTCTACTACAAATCGGAATGGATCCGGGAAATGGAAACCGTCCTCGGAGGCACCAACTACGTCGCACTCATAAACCCCCAAACCGACGACGAAATCCAACGCGCCCGCACCCTCCGCGACCGCTACAAAATGGACCCCGAAATCATGCTCGAGGTCGATCAAGAACACGGCCCGCTCGAATGGCGCCTCCCCGAAAGCCACGCCATCTACTGGGCCAGCGTCGGATTCAAACGCTCGCGTCTCAAAGACCTCGCCAACCTCCGCCGCGTCGTCTTCCAATCCCTCCAACTCGCCTTCCGCCGCGGCCGCATCATGAAAGTCTGGACCGCCGAAGGGGAGCGCTTCCAGCTCCTCCGCGACCTCGATATCATCCCCCGCGCCAATCAGGCCTACCTCGACCTCGCCGCTGAATCCACCGAAGCAGCCGACAAAATCTCCTTCTACCGCGCCCACCGTAACTTCCTCAAGGACGCCGTCTACTTCCTCTATGCCGCCAATCGCAAATCCGAAGCCCAAAAATGGTGGGATTACCTCCGCGGCGAATACCCAGACGCCACCTTCAGCGACGCCAGAAAGAGCTCCCTCGATACCACCCGCCTCGCCGATATCACGCTCGAGGATTACGCCGCTGCCAAAGTCACCGAGGATATCGGCGAAACCTCCCGCGACCGCGTCACCAATAACCTCATCGGCCTCCTCATCCAAAGCTTCTACTTCCTCGCCAATGACGAGGATGACCTCGCCACCGGTAACGAACGCCTCGCCCAAGTCGCCCACGCCCGCTACATGCGCGAAATCAACCGCGTCAAACAACAAGACCGTATCGGCCTCGATACGTTCCCCGAAATGAAACGCCAGGCCCTCGATATCTTCCGCCAAAATTACCACCCGGGCCTCGTCGCCCGACTCTATACCCGCCTCGGTTTACCCGTCCCCCAAGACACACCAGCCCCCGCCGCCACCCCCGAAGCGAACCAAGCCCAACCCCAACCTGCCCCCAATCCTTGACGTAGCAACCTCCGCTCCTTATCAACTCTCCCAATATTGAACCACCTCCCGCAAGGCCCAGCCGTACGCCATAAAGGTCGCCCCCTCTGGACCGGCCTTTGCTCCCTCCTCATCCCCCTCCTCCTCACCACCTTCGCCCTCAGTAGCTCGCCCTCCCTCCCCCGCTTTCCTCCACCTGCCCAGTCAGCCCCAGCACGATACCCCGCCCCCTTCCACCCAATCTTGGCTCACCCCACCATGTCGTGCCCCCCCTCCCCCAGGCAAACAACCTGAATACCTCGCCTGAACCCGGGCACCCACGGACTCCAACCCGCACGGTAAAGGCCAACCAATACCCGCCAGCACGGGAGTCCCAGCAATCGAAAACCAAACGGCCGCCCCCCCGGAAAGCCTCCACACTTTTCCTAACGCCATGTACACCCCAGTCTCAAAAACCTGCTCCCTGTCTCTCCTCGCCGCCACCATCCCGCTCGCCTGCGCTCAAACCTCCAACTCCATACCCCAAACACCACCACCCAATACAACTCCCCCACCCCCGGCATGGAACCCCAGTAACCCCATCCGCATAGGCCAAAATAACGCCTACCTCGACCTCGGCCTCGTCGGCACCATCGCCGCCGGCGGCTCCACCGCCTCCGATATCGAGGGCGGAACCCAAGCCGGAGGTCACGACCCCTACCAGCGTGGCTTCAACCTCCAAGGACTCGAACTCAACCTCCGCGGCGCCGTCGACCCCTACTTCCGCGCCAATGCTAACCTGCTCTTCGGCCTCAACTCCGCCGGAGAAAGCTACTTCGAACTCGAAGAAGCCTGGGCCGAAACTGTCGCCCTGCCCGCTAACCTCCAACTCCGCGCCGGACAAATCTTCACCGACTTCGGACGCCATAACCCCACCCACCTCCACTCCTGGGCCTTCGTCGATAATCCACTCGTCAATGCCAGGTTCCTCGGACCCGATGGACTCCGTAACCCCGGAACACGGATCTCCTGGCTCGCCCCCACCCCCTTCTACTCAGAACTCTCGCTCGGTATCCAAAATAGTGACGGCAGCACAGTCACCAGCTTCCGTAGCTCCGGCCACCTCCACGGTGCCGAAGACCAAAACCACGAAGAACTCCCCCTCGCCTACCGACATACCGACAACGACCGCGGCATCACCCGGTTCCAAGACCTCCTCCTCTCCCCACGCTATAACCTCTCCCTCGACCTCACCGATAGCCAAACCGTCCTCCTGGGAACCTCCGCCGCCTTCGGCCCCAATTCCCGCGGAGGCGAAGAAGCCGGCGATACCACGACCCAAATCTATGGCGTCGACCTCACTTGGAAATGGAAATCCCCCCAACACCACGGCGGCTTCCCCTTCGTCCAATGGCAAACCGAAGCCATGCTCCGCAAATACGACGCCGGCTCCTTCGATTGGGACGAAAATGCCAATGGCACTCTCGACGACGGCGAAGTCGAGGACCTCACCACCGGACTCCCCGCATTCCTCCCCGGTGAAACTCTCACCGACTACGGCTTCTATACCCAGCTGCTCTACGGCTTCCGGAAAGGCTGGGTCGTCGGACTCCGCCTCGATTGGACCGATGGCAACATCGCCAACTACGAACAACGCAACCTCGCACTCGATGGCGAAGAACTCGGCCGTGACCCCCTCCGTAACCAACGCTGGAGACTCTCCCCCAACCTCACCTGGTACCCCAGCGAGTTCTCAAAAATCCGACTCCAATACAACTACGACGACCGTAACGACATTGGCATAGACCACTCAGTCTGGCTCCAGTTCGAATTCCTCCTCGGAGCCCACGCCGCCCACACGTTCTAACCCCCACAAAACTACCCCATCCCCCCCCCATCAAAAACCCCACCATGAAAACACTCCCCGCCATACTCCTCACCAGCCTCCTCCTCCACCTCACCCCAACCTTACTCGGCGCCCCACTCCAAATCGTCAGCACCCTGCCCGACTTCGCCGCCATCGCCCAGTCCGTCGGCGGAAACCACGTCAAAGTCCAATCACTCGCCCGAGGCACCGAAGACAGCCACTTCGTCGATCCCAGACCCAGCTTCATCCGAACTCTCAACCGCTGCGATGCCCTCCTCCATAGCGGAGCCGACCTCGAAGCCGGATGGCTCACACCCCTTGTCCAAAATGCCCGTAACCGACGTATCCTGCCCGGCCAACCCGGCAATATCCCCCTCGCCCCAGCTGTCCAATTGCTCGAAATCCCCACCGGTAACGTCGACCGATCCCAAGGCGATATCCACGCCTCCGGTAACCCCCACTTCTGGCTCAACCCCACCAATAACTTCCTCATCGCTACCTACCTCGCCAATCAACTCGGCCAACTCGACCCCAATAACGCCAACTCCTACATCACCAACGCCCATAACTACCAAACGAACCTCGAACACCACATCCAGTCCTGGAAAACCCAGCTCGCACCCCTCAGCGGCACCCGCATCATCACCTACCACAAAACCTTCGAATACTTCGCCCAAGCTTTTAACCTCCAAATCGTCAATTACATCGAACCCTTCCCCGGTATCGAACCCTCCCCTGCCCATATCACCCGACTCATCAACGATGCCAAATCCCAAAACGTCCAGCTCGTCATCACTGAACCCTTCCGCCCCAGCCGAACCCCCAAACTCGTCGCCGATTCCATCAACGCCCAACTCGTCACCCTGCCCGATAAGGTCGGAGCTCAACCCGATATCACCGACGCCATATCCCTGTTCGACGCCATCACTTCCACACTGCTAAACTCCACCCGCAAAAAGTAAGCCCCAGACACCCCGTGCACCCCAGCCCATCACCCCCCCTCGCCCTCCTCCACAAGGTCACCGTGGGCTACCCCAACCACCCCGTCCTCCAAAACCTCACCCTCCCCCTCGCTAATGGTAGCTTCACCGCCCTCCTAGGCACCAATGGCTCAGGAAAATCGACCCTCCTCAAGACTCTCGCCGGTATCCTCCCCCCACTCCAAGGCACCATCTCCTTCCCC
>JBJOII010000065.1:0-23244 GCA_046047235.1 Verrucomicrobiota bacterium
GCTTCCTCAAACAACAATCCCGCGGAAAAGGCGGCGCCGTCCGTGAAGCCTTCGCCACCGCTACCGGCGATATCCTCTTCATCCTCGATGCCGACCTCACCATGCCCCCCGAAGACCTCCCCAAATACTACGAACTCATCCGCTCCGGCCTCGCCGAGTTCGTCAATGGTGTCCGCCTCGTCTACCCCATGGAAAATGAAGCCATGCGCTTCTTCAATATGCTCGGTAACAAGTTCTTCAGCTCCGCCTTCAGCTACCTCCTCGGCCAACCCCTCAAGGATACCCTCTGCGGCACCAAAGTCCTCTTCAAACAAGACTACGAAAAGATCGCCAAAAACCGCTCCTACTTCGGTGACTTCGATCCCTTCGGCGATTTCGACCTCCTCTTCGGCGCCGCGAAACTCAACCTGCGCATACTCGACCTCCCCATCCGCTACCGCGCACGCACCTACGGCGATACCAATATCCAACGCTGGCGCCACGGATGGCTCCTCCTCCGCATGGTCCTCTTCGCCGCCCGCCGCCTCAAATTCATCTGATGCCCACCCCCATCCAACAACATCAGATCGAAATCCAACGCAACCAGATCGCCTGGAACCGTAAACCCTCCCTCCAAGCCGTCTACGCCTCCTTCTATCGCGAAATCCAACAACACCTCAACCCCACCACCCCAGGCCCCATCGCCGAAATCGGCTCCGGCATCGGTAACCTCCAAACAGTCATCCCCAATACCATCCGTACCGACCTCTTCCCGAACCCCTGGATTCACCTCGCCTGCGACGGCTATGACCTCCCCTTCGCCAACCAATCCCTCTCCCACCTCCTCCTCATCGACGTCTTCCACCACCTCCAAGCCCCCGCCGCCTTCCTCCACGAAGCCCACCGCACCCTCCATCCCAATGGCCGAATCATCCTCCTCGACCCCTATATCAGCTGCCTCTCCCTCCCCATCTATGGCCTCGTCCACCACGAACCCATCGCCTGGAAAAAACCCGTCAACACCTCCACCCAAAAACCACAACCTCGCCCCTACTACGCCGCCCAGGGAAATGCCACCCGCGTCTTCTTCCAGAAACCCACCCCACCTTGGCTCTCCCATTGGAATATCCTCCACGCCCGCCCACTCCCCGGCCTGACCTATATCCTCACCGGCGGATTCAGCGGCCCCTGCCTCGCCCCACTCAAAGCCCTGCCCCTCCTCCAGAAACTCGACTCCCTCCTCGCCCCCTTCCCCAAACTCTTCGGCGTCCGTTGCCTCGTCTGCCTCGAAAAGAAAACTCAGCCCTCCCCGCCCTGAAACCACTCGCTCATCAGCCGCCGCTGCAAATCCGTCAAGCCGGGCAACTCCCCCAATGCCTGCGCACGACGCCGAAGCTCGCCCAACCGTCGCTCCAACCCTCCCAACCCACTTCCCCCTTCTTTCCGCACAGCCCCCCCCACTCCACGCAATACCGCCAACCGCGCCCGCACACTCAGCAACTCCGCCAACACCTCACGCTCACCCTCTTTCAGGTTCGGAAATAAATAGTGCACCTCCAACCCGTGCATCAGCTGCGAATACTCCCGATATAACGCGTTCGGACGTGCCGGATCCTCCTCCAACCCCCCCAATACACGCATCAATGACTCCGAAGCATAATCCTCAGCCTGCTTCAGCAGTCTCTCAGCCTCCGTCTCAACTCCTAAATCACTCTTCTTCATCAAAACCACCCAACCCATTCACCACCAACCATAGACATAAAACACCCTCGCCTGCGCCCAACACGGTTATCAGCTCGAAAATGCTAGCTCTTCCAATGCCACCTCCATCCCACACGGGCTAACTCTCACACCATCAACCAAAAACAAACCTCCTCCAACTCCGCGACCCCTCAAAATACCAAACGAACGCGATGCAAAGGAGATGCAGTTGCAGCCACTCCGCACAACACCCAACACCGTAAACTATCCGCTTGCTCCCTCTCCCACCGTCTCCTAGCGTCCTACTCAAAACTCCGGTGCCTCCCCCCAAACCCAAATCATCCCCACCCCCAAAAGGCCACCGCTTCGGCCTCCGCGCCAAACTCGCGCTGTTGATGACCCTCGCCTCAGCCAGCGCCCTCATCGTCACATTCCTCATCCTCTACTCCCTTACCCCCCAGCAAAACCAACAAACCCTCCAACAACTCAAATCCGCCATCAGCTCCGCCGCCTCCAACCTCCAGCAAACCATCCCCGAAATCTCCACCAATACCTCCGCCCGAGATACCATCGAGAATGAAATGTTCTCCGCCGTTCAAACCACCCTCGAATCCAAAAACCAGCGCCGCCAACACGAACTCCTCATCCTCTTCCTCGCCGTCCCACTCACCGGCTTCTTCGTCAGTTGGCTCCTCTCCCTCCGCCTCGAAACTCTCATCCGTAAACCCATCGCCCAACTCGCCCAAACCGCCCTCCAAGTCACCCAACACCAGGACTACTCCCCCAGACTCCAACGCCATGCCGATGACGAAATCGGTGACCTCATCGATGGCTTCAATGCCATGCTCGCCGAAATCCAACGACGCGAACTCGACCTCCAGCAAGCCCACGACGAACTCGAACAAAAAATTCTCGAACGCACCCAAAACCTCCGCCAGGAAATCAACGATCGGCAACTCGCTCAAAAGGAACTCGCCCAGCAACTCGCCCGCACCAAACTGCTCGACCACGTCACCCAAGCCATCGCCTCCCACCAGGATATCCAAAGTATCCTCAAGGTCGCCGTCACTGAACTCACCCACAGCTTCTCCGCCGACTTCAGCGCCATCCTCCTCTCCCGCGACTCCAACCCCACCTTCCGCGTAGAAGCCGCCAGTGAACGCAACCCCGAAACCACATTCCTCCACTGGCAAACGGAAAAATGGTCCATCCCCCCCGAAGCCTGTGGCTGGTCGCTCGACCATACACCCCCCACCTTCACCCCCGATACCGCCAAAAACCCCCTCCCAGTCTTCCAACAACTCAGCGAACTCGGCATGCGCTCCGGCGCCGCCCTCCCCCTCCGCCACGATAACCAACTCAAAGGCGTCCTCCTCGTCGGCCAACGCTCCCCCAACGGCTTCACCCCAGGCGAACAGGAGTTCCTCCGCTCCCTCAGTGAACACGTCGCCCTCGCAGGCCACCAGGCCAACCTCTACGCCGAACTCCAATACGCCTACGACGAAATCCAGCAAACCCAACAAACCATCATGCAACATGAGCGACTCCGTGCCCTCGGCCAAATGGCCAGCGGTATCGCCCACGATATCAATAATGCCCTCTCCCCCATCGGCGGCTTCGCCGAAGTCGTCCTCGCCACCGAACAAAACCTCAGCAGTAACTCCCGCAAATTCCTCGGTATCATCAAAACCTCCAGCGACGATATCGCCCAAATCGTCGCCCGCCTCCGCGAATTCTACCGGCCCCGAGCCGACCTCGAACCCCTCCTACAAATCGACCTAAACCGCCTCATCCAACAAGTCGTCGAACTCACCCGACCACGCTGGCGCGACGTCGCCCAACGCAACGGCATCCACATCGAAACCCACCTCGAACTCTCACCCGATAACCCGAGCATCCTCGGCATCGAAACAGAACTGCGCGAAGCCCTCACCAACCTCATCTTCAACGCCGTCGATGCCCTCCCCCAGGGCGGCCACCTCACCCTCTCCTCCCATATCGCCCGCCCCACCGGCCTCGCCCGCCCCGATACCACCCCCTCCTTCAGCATCATCGAAGTCCGTGACTCCGGCACCGGCATGACCGATGAAGTCCGCCAACACTGCCTCGACCCCTTCTACTCCACCAAAGGAAAACGTGGCACCGGCCTCGGCCTCGCCATGGTCTATGGTACCGTTGAACGCCACGAAGGCCGCATCGAAATCGAATCCCAACCCGGTAAAGGCACCACCATCCGCCTCATCCTCCCCTCCCGCCAAACCCCACCCAACCAGTCCTCCCCCTCCCAGGAAATCATCAGCCCCTATAAAAAACTCCGCATCCTCTACGTCGATGACGAACCCCTCCTCCGTGAACTCGTCCGCGAAATCCTCGAAACCGATGGCCATGAAGTCCTCTGCGCCGACGGAGGCCCCGAAGCCCTCCAGATCTTCCACACCTGCCGCGACAAAACCCAACCCGTCGATGTCGTCATTACCGACTTCGGCATGCCCGTCATGGATGGCGCCGAACTCACCAACCGGATCAAAGCCATCTCCCCCGCCTCACCCGTCATCATGATGACCGGCTGGGGAAAAATGATGCGCGGCGAAGAAGAAGTCCCCGCTCCCGTCGATGCCCTCGTCAGTAAACCCCCGCGCATACCCGAGATCCAGGCAGCCCTCCGTAAGGTCACCCAACCCTCCACCCCCAACCCATGAAACTCCACCTCACCCTCCTCTCCCTCCTCTCCCTCCAGATAACCCCGCACGCCGCCCCAACACCACCGGTCCACTGGGGACACGAACTCTCCCGCAACCAATACTCCCCCGCCTCCCAGCTGCCAGATACCATCAACCCCTCTGAACACCTCAATACCCGCTGGATCGCTAAACTCGGCACGGAATCCCATTCCACCCCCATCGCCGCCAACCACCAGGTCTTCATCGGCACCAATAACGAAACCCCACGCGACCCCAGACACGAAGGCGACCGCGGCGCCCTCATGGCTTTCAATACCCTCGACGGCTCCTTCCAATGGCAAATCCTCATCCCCAAATACAGCAGCGATATCTTCACCGACTGGCCACGCTCCGGAATGTCCTCCACCCCCACCGTCGAAGGCAACCACGTCTACATGCTCAGTAACCGGGGCGAAATGCTCTGCCTCGATACGCTCGGCCTCGCCAATGGCAATGACGGCCCCTTCACCAGCGAAGCCAACCTCCAAACCCCGGCCGACTCCACCCCCCGCCCCCACGGAAGCCGACGTCATCTGGATCTTCGATATCCACAAGGAAACCGGTTCCTACCCCCACGACGCCGCCCACGGCTCCCCCCTCATCCTCGGCGATTACCTCTATATCAATACCGGAAACGGCGTCGATAATACCCACCTCAAAATCCGATCCCCCGACGCCCCCAGCCTCATCGTCCTCAATAAACACACCGGCAAACTCGTCGCCCGGGACAACGAACACATCGGGCCCCGTATCTTCCATAGCACCTGGTCATCCCCCGCCTACGGCAACGTGAACGGCACAGACCTGATCTTCTTCTGCGGCGGCGATGGCGTCGTCTATGCCTTCAAACCGGTCCCCCAAAACCCTCCCCCCAATACCGTCCTCCCACTCGAAAAGGTCTGGTGGTTCGATTGCGACCCCTCCGCCCCCAAGGACAATGTCCACGAGTTCCACCAGAAAAACGGCAAAGCCAAACTCAGCCCCTCCAACATCAAAAGCATGCCTGTCTTCCACCAAAACCGGCTCTACATCACCTGCGGCGGCGACCGCTGGTGGGGTAAAAATGAAGCCTGGCTCAAATGCATCAACACCACCCTCCAAGGGGATATAACCCAAACCGGCCTGCTATGGTCCGTCCCCCTCGACTTCCATGTCATGTCCTCAGTAGCCGTCCATGACGGACTCGCCTTCACCGCCGACTGCGGACGCAACCTCTACTGCATCGATGACAAAACCGGGCAGGTAATCTGGACGCTCGATACGGAAGGCGAAGTCTGGGCCACCCCCCTCCTCGCCGATGGAAAAGTCTACCTCGGAACCCGCCGCGGTGACTTCTGGATTCTCGAAGCCAGCGCCGAAAAAAAGGTGCTCTGCAAAACCCGCCTCGACAGCCCCATCAGCGCCACCGCCACCGTCCTCAACCACACGGTCTACGTCGCCACCATGGAGCAACTCTACGCCTTCGCACTGTCCGACTCGCAAGCCACCGAATAAACCCGCCCCTTCCACTCCGACGGCTTCCCGAACCAGTGCCGCACCAGCGCCTGCCACTGAATCGCTAACAGCAACAACACGGCAACCGGATGGAGCAACGCCCCGGAACAGGTCTGCTCAAAACGCCCGCACCCCACTACCCGCGGTAACAAAACCCCCACCACCGCAGCCAACGCCCCCGCCCGATCCGCATCCCCCAGCCACGGCCACCACGCCAACACCAGAAATGGCAACACCTGCCCCCCGAATAATAAAAGGCTCATCGGCACAATCCTCGCCGGATGCGCCAACCCCTCCACCGCATTCTTCCCCAACCCGCGCCATACCTCCCCCGCAGAACGATACATCCGGCACACCGCCACGGAAGTCGCATCAAATAAATCGGTGCGATACCCCGCCAACCGGAAAACCCGGGGCAGCTTCAGCCCGTCATGCAACGAATTCCGCAACCGCTCATGCCCCCCACAATTCCTATACGCCTCCCCATCCACCACAAATAGTTGGCCACACCCCGCCGCAAAGGCCGCCGACTTAAACCACCGCATAAACGGCATCGGCAAATAACCCAGCAATACGGTGTGAATCAAGGGTATCAACAACCTCTCCAAAAAGGTCTCGGTCTCCTGCCGCGGAACCCCACTCGCCAAAGCCACATCCCGCTCAACCAGAAATCGCACCATCCGCTCCAACGCCCCCGCCTCCAACTTGACGTCCGCATCCAAATACACCCAATACCGATGCCGCGCTAAACCCGAAAGCACATGACACGCATGCTGCTTCCCACACCACCCAGGCGGCAAATCCGGGGCGGTCTCCAAACGCACATTCGCATGACGCTTTTGCCGAACCCTTACCAGCTCCGCCGTGCGGTCCGTAGAATGATCGTCCAAAACCACCACCTCAAAATCAATGCCCTCCTGCCGCAATACAGAGTCCAATGCGCCACCCAAAGTCGACTCCTCGTTGCGCGCCGGTATCAACACCGATACCCCCGGCAACCCGCCCCCACGACCACCACGCCCCGTTGGCAACGCCCGGTAGACCATCAGGTTCACTCCAAATAAAATCGCCGGAGTCCAAGCCAGCGCCAGTATTGTCAAAATTACCCAGCTCATAGTCCTCCATGCCCCGGATCAAATCGTTCACCGCGAACCCACGCCACCCCGCGACGCCAAACGTCGTAAATCCCACCCACACCCGATCGCGAACTCAATAAGGTCTCAAACTTCGCCGGATCACGCTCCATCGACTCCGCCGCCAACGCATCCAGCCCCTCCTCCATCCTGCGCTCCAATATCCCAGTCACCCACCCTGCATCCAACCCCAGCCCGCCAAAACGATCCACCGCCGCAATCCGTAACAACACCTCAGGCCGCCGCTCCTCCCAAAAGGCCAGCTCCCAAACCGCCGTCACCACACTCACTTCACCCACCCGCGCCACCAACTCCCCCACACCCCGCTGAAACCGAACCGGACGCTCCCGCACATCACTAAACCGACCCTGCGGTGTCACACATAGTACTGCCCCAGGTTCCTCCAATACCTTTTGCCCCACCCGCAAAAAGCGCACCGCCCCTCGCCTCGTCCCCGGCTCAACCCCAAAAAATCCCAGACGCTTGAAAAAGCCATACTTCCCCAATGCCGCCTCTTCCATAGGCATGTAAAAAGCCCGCCCAGGAAGAAACCTCCCCAACAAATACAGACCCACCAGTGGATCCCACCACGAAGGATGATTCACCACCACCAGTAAAGGTCCCTCCTGCGGCAGCTCACACACACTCCCCCGCGATAACCGCACCGCCTGTACCTGCCGCTTCAGAAAACGCCGACCATACCACGAAAACCAGCTTACCCACCGAGGGGAACGAACCGGCAGGTCAACCTGACGAAGAGGCTTCGAAACAGCGTGGACCCGCCCGGCGTGAACCGGGCCTAGACCCACTCTACTCACCTCGCTCTCAGCCACGTAACTCATGAGGAACCCATGCCTCCGCATCACGCCGAATAGGAACCCCGCACCCCGCATCACCCCAAGCCGGCTCCATCCCCAAATCCTCCAACAATAGCCGGGAACTAATCCGTGCTGACTCAAAGATCACCGGCAAACCACTGCCCGGATGCGTACCGCCCCCCACCAAATACATGCCGTCCAAATCCTCAAACCGGTTCCTCGGCCGCAAATGCAACATCTGATCCAAACCATGCGACAAGTTGAAAGTCGCCCCGCGATAAATCTCATACCGCTGATCCCAGTCCGCCGGAGTAATCACCCGCTCATAACGAATCCGCTTCTCCACATCCCCATACCCAGCCTTCGCAATCTCCCGCATGATCCGCGACCGAAAACGCTCCTTCTCCCGCTTCCAATCCACGTTCTCATGCTGATGCGTCACAGGCGACAACACATACAGTGTGCTGTGCCCCTTCGGCGCTAAACCCCGATCGGTCACACATGCGTTCTGAACATAAAAAGACGGCTCCTCAGACAAAACATGGCGCTCCTCAATGTCCTTCAGGTTACCCGCATAATCGCTCGCAATGTGAATGGTGTGATGCGGCAGATCATACTCCCCCTCCACCCCCAAATACATCATGAAGGTCGAACAGGAATACTTCTTCTTCGCCAACTTCCGATCCGTCCAACGCCGCCGCAAATGGTCCGGCACCAACCGCTCCATCGCTCGCGCAAAATCCGCATTCACCACCACCGCATCCGCCCGGTGAACCCCCGACTCCGTCCGCACCCCCACCGCCTTCCGCCCCGCAAACAGAATCTCCTGCACCGGCTCGTTCAAATGAAACTCAACCCCCATCTTCTGCGCCAACCTCGCCATCGCCGCAGTCACCGCAGAACACCCGCCCAGCGGATGCCAAACCCCATACTCATATTCCAGAAACGAGAGGATCGAAAATAAACTCGGACACCGGAACGGAGACATCCCTAAATACTTCGACTGGAAACAAAACGCCAATCGCACCCGCTCATCCTTAAAGAACCTCTTCAGGTAAGACTCCACGGATTGATGCGGCCGAATCCACGGCAATAACTTCAACATCCGCGCCTGCATCACCGAACCCCACCCCAAAAACGGCGACTCCAAACACGGCTCCATCAAATGTAGCTTGGTCCGGTTCTCCGCCAGAAATCGCTCAAAACCAGGCGCATCCTCCGGCGCAATCCGCCGAATCTGCTCCTGCATCCGCTCCACATCCGACGTCGCATCCAAACGTCCACCACTCCCAAACTGAATCCGATACTGCGGATCCAACCGCACCATCGGAACCTCATCCCGCAAGTTAGCACCCGCCGCCTTGAAAATTTCCTCCAACACCCGCGGATACAGGAAGAAGGTCGGCCCCAAGTCAAAGCGATACCCGCTGGCCTCAATGGATGATGTGCGCCCCCCCACAACCGGAAGCCGCTCCACCACCTTAACGCGCGCTCCCGAAGCAGCCAGCAACATGCTCGTCGCTAACCCGCCAGGACCCGCTCCAATCACCAGGATTTCTTTGCTCATCGTCCTTCTCCAGTCAGTTTCTACAACCGCGTGCGAATCCCACACGCCCGCATCACACACCAGCCCCGCCCCGCCTCAAACGCCGTGAAAGCGGCAGAGACACCCATGACCCCTCCAACCCACGCACTCCAACTCCATACAGCCCAGGCACCCAGCCCCATCAACAAAGCCAGCACCCAGCGAAAGGCTCTTCCACGCCAGTCAATATTGGGATGCCAGAAGCGCGACATAAATTAAGCGACCGCAGTCACGGTCTCTCTCTGCTCCATCCAGCGGCGTAATTTCGCCAAAGCCACGTTCTGCAATTGACGGATCCGCTCACGCGTCACCCCAAACCGCTGGCCGACCTCCTCCAAGGTCTTCTCCTCGCCACCATCCAAACCAAACCGGTACCGGAGAATCCCCGCCTCCCGCGCATCTAACCGCTTCATCAAATCACCCAGAATCTCCGTCACAGTCTGATCATCCAGACTCTGAAAAGGAGCCTCCGCCCTCTCGTCCGCCACAATGTCCGCCACCCGCCCGGTATCCCCCTCGCCCAACGGCATCTCCAGACTCAACGGACGCACCGCCGCCAAACGCATGGACTTCACCTTGCGCAATGGCAAACCCACCTCCTCCGCCAATTCCTCATCACTCGGCTCCCTGCCCAATTCCTCCTGCATATCCATCGCCGCCCTACGCAACCGACACAATTTGTCGATCACGTGCGATGGCAACCGAATGGTCTTGGCCTGATTTGCAATCGCCCGCCGCACAGCCTGCTTGATCCACCAGGAACTGTAGGTCGAAAATTTCGCGCCCTTGGACGGATCAAATTTCTCCACCGCACGCATCAAACCAATGTTCCCCTCGTTAATCAGATCCAACAGCGGTAACCCCAATCCGTCATACTCCCGGGCAATCTTCACCACTAGCCTCAGGTTCGCCCGAATCATGTGCTGCCGCGCCCCCTCATCACCCGCCTGTATCCGCGCCGCTAACTCCACTTCCTCCTCCACCGTCAACAAAGGCACACTCCCCACCTCCCGCATGTAAAGGTGTATCGCCGATGCCGACTCCCAGCGGTCACGCCCCACGCTCCCAAAAGACTCGTCCGGCGCGGCCATTTCACGCTCCCCATCAGACGTTTCTCCCGCAACGGTTACAGCAAAACCTCCTGAAACTACCTGCCCCGCCCGTGACTGCATCTTCTGTTTTCGCATATCGATCCTCGAACCGGTTTGTTAAGCTCCTGACTTAGACACAACTTCGGCCAATCGGCTAATTGCTTCGTCAAAGTATGTACACAGCTGACCGCTGTCAATGTTTTGGATAATGAATTTTTCGTAATGTTTATGTTTCGTCTAAGCTATAACCCTCGAAGTGCCCGACATTTTATGCTCCGATTATTTGACAGATTTTGAAATCTAGACAGATTATGACCAATTCATTGGCTGCAACGTCAGGTTTATGAGCAAGGTTCACCACTCCATTAATATGGCCGCCCGGAAATCCGGACTCACCCCCCACGTGATCCGGGTCTGGGAACGCAGATATGGAGCCGTCACCCCCACTCGGACCGACACGAATCGACGCCTCTACAGCGAAGCCGAAATCGAACGCCTCTCCCTCCTCAGACAAGCTGTCAGCGCCGGTTACCGCATCAGCAATATCGCCACTCTGGACGCACCCGCCCTGCGCGAACTCCTCATCGATGCACCCACCGCGGTGGATCAGAGCTCCCCCGCTTCCACACCCACCCACCGACCCGCCGGCGAAGATTTCGAAGCCCGCTGCCTGGACGCCATCCAACAAATGGATGCCCACGCCCTCGACGATATCATCACCCGCGCCCTCATCGTGTTCGGCCACCAAGGCCTCCTCCGCAACGTCATCGCCCCGCTCACCCAAGCCCTCGGTGACCTCTGGTCCCAAGGCTCCATCACCGCCGCCCACGAACACTTCGCCAGCGCTTTCCTCCGTAATTTCCTCAGCAACGCCGCCCGCCCATTCGCCATCACCGAAAATACCCCCTGCATCGTCGTCGCAACACCCCACGGCCAACTCCATGAACTCGGCGCCACCATGATCGCCTCCGCCGCCCGAAACCAGGGCTGGCGCGTGGTCTACCTCGGAGCCAGCCTCCCCGCCGCCGAAATCGCCGGCGCCGCCGCGCAAAACAAAGCTCGAGCCGTCGCACTCAGCCTGGTCTACCCCACCGATGACCCCCACATGGCCCAGGAACTCTCCAATCTCCGCCGCTACCTGCCCGCCTCAATCCGTATCCTCGCCGGAGGACGCGCCTCCCACGCCTACGCTGCACCCCTCAAAGCCATCGGTGCCTTGACCACCGAAGACCTCGATATGTTTTGCGAACATCTCGAAAACCTACGGAAACCCTCGCAGTTCCAAGGCTAACACCCCACCTCCCCATGAGACGATTCGTCTTCGAACAGGATACTCTCCTGCCACTCGCGCTCGAGGAAACCTTCAGCTTCTTCGCCAACGCCGAAAACCTCGAAGCCATCACCCCGCCCTGGCTGCACTTTTCCATCCTCACCCCCACCCCCATCACCATGCAGGCCGGAACCCTCATCGATTATCGCCTCCGGGTTCACGGCATCCCCCTCCGCTGGCAAACGGAAATCACCCGCTGGAACCCACCTTACGACTTCACCGACGAACAGAAACGCGGCCCCTACCGGCTGTGGATCCATCGGCATGTCTTTACAGCCGAGGGAGACCAAACCCGCATGCGGGATCAGATCACCTATGCCGTGTTCGGTGGCAGCCTGATCAACCGCCTGTTCGTCCAGAAAGACGTCCTCCGCATTTTTAACCACCGGCAAACCGCCATACAAGCGCTCCTCCCCAACCACCACAGCCGCTCAAATCTCAGCTCCCACGCCGTCACAGCCTAACTTCAGCTTGCCTTCTCGCCAGCTTTCTGACCCCATCCATCCCCTCGCTTGAGGGCACACTCCCCCATCCCAACAGACTCCGTATCCACCCCCCTTCTGGTGGCCGCCTTCGCCGCCCTCTACGTGGCCTGGGGCTCCACCTACCTCGCCATCCGAATCGTCGTCGAACACCTGCCACCCTTCCTCATGGCAGCCCTCCGCTTCGTCATCGCCGGAGGCCTCCTCCTCCTCTTCCTCCGCTGGCGCGGCGAACCCTGGCCCACCCGACAACAATGGCGCACCGGCGCCCTAGTCGGCACTCTCCTGCTCTTCGGTGGTAACGGACTCGTCAGCTGGTCAGAACAAAGCGTCGCCTCCGGACTCACCGCCCTCATCCTCGCCACCACCCCGCTCTGGTTCGTCGTCCTCGAATGGCTGCCGCCCTGGCATAAACGCCCTGCACCCTCCACCGTCGCCGGACTCATCCTCGGATTCCTCGGCGTCATCATCCTCGTCAGCCGCCCCGCCTCCAACCCCGCCAACGGCCCCGAATGGTCCTGGGCCGGTATCGCAGTCCTCCTCAGTGCCTGCGTCTTCTGGTCCACCGGCTCACTCCTCCAACGCCGCGCCGGCTGGTCCGCCTCACCCGCCATGAACGCCGCCGTCCAGATGCTCTGCGGCGCCGCTTCCCTCACCATCGCCGGAACTCTCACCGGTGAATGGAATCGACTCCACCTCGCCGACTTCTCATCCAAGGCCCTCACCGCCCTCGCCTACCTCGTGGTCTTCGGCTCCTGGATCGGCTTCGGCGCCTATGTCTGGCTCCTCAAACATACCACCCCCACCCGCCTCGCCACCTACGCCTACGTCAACCCCGTCATCGCCGTCCTCCTCGGCTGGCTCATCCTCAAGGAACCCATCACTATCCGCATCCTCTGGGCCGGCCTCTGCATCCTCGCCAGTGTGCTCATCGTCCAATGGCCCCGCCCTAAACCCAAATCCATCCCCACAAACAATTAGGCCCGGCAATCACCCCCTCTTCGGAGCAATCACCGGGCCCAAATCAAAAGCCCCGCACAGCAGGGCAACGCAGATCAGACGTTCTTCATCTTGCCACCGTAAACCGCCGTTTCACCCAACTGCTGCTCAATCCGCAACAGCTGGTTGTACTTCGCCAACCGATCACTCCGGCTCAAGGAACCCGTCTTGATCTGACCGCAGTTCGTCGCTACCGACAAATCCGCAATGGTCGCGTCCTCAGTCTCGCCCGACCGATGACTCATCACAGCCGTGTAGTTGTTCGACTGCGCCAACTCCACCGCGTCCAAAGTCTCGGTCAGTGAGCCAATCTGGTTCACCTTCACCAAAATCGAGTTCGCCGTGCCCGTATCAATCCCCTTGCGCAGGAACTTCACGTTCGTCACAAACAAATCATCACCCACCAGCTGAACCTTGTCCCCCAACTTGTCCGTCAAGGTCTTCCAGTTCTTCCAGTCGCTCTCCGCACAACCATCCTCAATCGACACAATCGGATACTTCTTGCAGAGCTTCACGTAGAAGTCCACCAGCTCATCGCCAGTCACTTTCTGACCCGTGCTCTTCTTGAAGGTATACGTGCCGTTCCCGTTGTAAAACTCCGAGCTAGCCACGTCCAAAGCCAGGAAGATCTGCTTCGCCGCCTTGTAACCAGCATCCTTCGTGGCCTGTAATATCGCCTCAATCGCCGCTTCCGTGCTCTCCAGCTTCGGCGCAAACCCACCCTCATCCCCCACCGCCGTGCTCATCCCCTTCTTCTTCAATACCGCCTTCAACGCGTGGAAAATCTCGGTGATCGCCCGCAACCCCTCGCTGAAGGTCGGCAACCCCACGGGCATAATCATGAACTCCTGAAAATCAATCGGCGCATCCGAATGAGCCCCACCGTTGATCACGTTCGCCATCGGCACCGGCAATACCTTCGCGTTCGGCCCACCCAAATACTTGTACAACGGCTGACCCAATGTCTCCGCCGCCGCCTTCGCCGTCGCCAATGAAACCGCCAATATCGCGTTCGCCCCCAGCTTCGCCTTCGTCTCCGTCCCGTCCAACTCCAGCATCATCCGATCCACACCCAGCTGATCCAACGCATCCATCCCAATCAAAGCCGGCAGGATCTTCGTCTCCACATTCTTCACCGCCTTGGAAACTCCCTTGCCCAAATAACGCTTCTTGTTCCCATCCCGCAGCTCCAACGCCTCGTGCTCACCCGTGCTCGCCCCCGAAGGCACCGCCGCACGGCCAACCGCACCGCCAGCCAGCAATACGTCCACTTCCACTGTAGGATTGCCGCGCGAGTCCAGTATTTCACGGGCCTTGATGTCTTGGATCGTTGTCATAAGAAGATCAGATTCACATTCCGAATAAGCCACGCATCATAGAAACGCCATACCCCCAGTCAAGAAACACCACCCAAAGCCTCGCAATTCCCTTGGCCCCCTCAACCCCCACACCCCAAAATCACCCCGCTGCCATGACCACTCAGGAAAACCGCTACCGCGGCACAGCCGGCCAAGCCTACCACGAAGGAAAACGCCAAATCCCCGCAGCCGCCTACCCCTGGGTCGCCCGCGCCCGCGCCCAAAAACTCTCCCGCTTCATCCCCCTCAATGCCGTCGTCCTCGAATACGGCGTCGGCTACGGATGGAACCTCGCCGCCCTCCCCTGCCAAAAGCGACTAGGCTACGATATCGCCGAATCCGTCGCCCAACAGGCCCAGCAACACGGTATCCAGTTCTTCCATAACGAAAACGATATCCCCCAGCACACCGCCCACATCCTCCTCTGCCACCACGTCCTCGAACACCTCCTCCACCCCACCTCCACCCTCGAACGCTTTAAACAATGGCTCGCACCCCAAGGCCAACTGCTCCTCGTCGTCCCCTGGGAACAAGAACGCAACCTCCGACGCTATAAACCCAACGAACCCAACCACCACCTCTACTCCTGGAGCCCCCAATCCCTCGGCAACCTCCTCACCGATTGTAACTACTCCGTCCACCACGCCACCGCCCTCACCTACGGCTATGACCGCTTCGCCGCAAAATGGGCCCACCGAACCCACACCAGCGAACCCGGCTTCCGCCTCCTCCGGAAATTACTCCAGACGCTCCGCCCCCTCCGCGAATCCCTCGCCCTCGCCTCCCCCATGTAACCCCCAAAAAAACCACCCCATACCGCGCCCCACCCAAGAATCACCGCTCCAAGCAAATTGCCGGTTGACGCCCCACGCCCAACACCCCAAAACCAAACCCGATGCAAGCAATCCAGCGCGCCCTCATCTCCGTCTTCGATAAAACCGGCCTCGTCCCCTTCGCCAAAGCCCTCGCCGCCGCCAACGTCGAAATCCTCTCCACCGGCGGAACCGCCAAAACCCTCCGCGATGCCAATATCCCCGTCACCGATGTCAGTGACTACACCGGCTTCCCCGAAATGCTCGACGGCCGCGTCAAAACCCTCCACCCCAAAGTCCACGGCGGACTCCTCTTCCGACGCGACCTCCCCGAACACGTCAACGCCTCCAAAGAACACGACATCAAACCCATCGACCTCGTCGTCGTAAACCTCTACCCCTTCGAACAAACAGTAGCCCGCCCCGGCGTCACCCTCGAGGAAGCCATCGAAAACATCGATATCGGCGGCCCCTCCATGCTCCGTAGCGCCGCCAAAAATCACGACAGCGTCACGGTCCTCATGGATCCCAACGACTACGAGGAGGTCGCCGAGCAAATCCAAAAACACGGCCATACTACCCTCGAACTCCGACGCCGCCTCGCCATGCAGGTCTACGCCCGCACCTCCGCCTACGACGCCACCATCGCCTCCCACCTCGTTAAAGTCTTCAACCCGCCCACCCCCATCATCCCCACCCAGGAAACCGAAATCATGAAACCCTCCGCCGCCCTCCCCGGTTGGCTCATGATCGAAGCCCCCCAGGTCCAACGCCTCCGCTATGGCGAAAACCCCCACCAGCAAGCCGCCCTCTACGGCCGCTTCAAAGACACCTATACCCAACTCCACGGTAAAGAACTGTCCTATAATAATATCCTCGACCTCACAGCCGCCGCTCACCTCATCAGTGAATTCGCCGGCGACCCCCCCACTCTCGCCATCCTTAAACACACCAACCCCTGCGGCGTCGGCCAAGGAAACGACCTCGCCGAAGCCTGGGAAAAAGCCTACGAAACCGATAAACAAGCCCCATTCGGCGGTATCATCGCCGTCAACCAGGAACTCGATGCCGATGCCGCCGAACAAATCGCCGGCATCTTCAGTGAAGTCATCCTCGCCCCGGCCTTCAGCTCCAAAGCCCTCGAAATCCTCACAGCCAAGAAAAACCTCCGCCTGATCCGTACCCTCCGCCCTCCTCGCGGATCCTCCAGCTTCGACCTCCGTAGCGTAGGCGCAGATTCCTTCCTCCTCCAACAATCCGATCAACACCCGGTCACGGAAAATGACCTCCAGTTCGTCACCCAAAGAAAACCCACACCCGAAGAAATCCGCGCCATGCTCTTCGGCTGGCGTATCGTCAAACACGTCAAATCCAACGCCATCCTCTTCGCCCACGCCGACCGCACCATCGGTATCGGCGCCGGCCAAATGAGCCGCGTCGATTCCTCCCGTATCGCCGTCTGGAAAGCCGGCGAAGCCGGTATCCCCATGATCGGTAGCGTCGTCTGTAGCGATGCCTTCTTCCCCTTCCCCGACGGACTCATCGCCGCCGCCGAAGCCGGTGCCACAGCCTGTATCCAACCCGGCGGCTCCAAACGCGACGCCGAAGTCATCGCCGCCGCCGATGAACGCAATATGGCCATGGCCTTCACCAGCATCCGCCACTTCCGCCACTAACCCCCCCACAATACCTGCACCCCCAGCACTTCGCGTCGGTGGCGATAATCCGCCCGGCGTGACCGTGCCCACTTATTGTTCCCAAACTCCGCCCTCAGCCCTCAGCCCTCAGCCGGAGTTTCAGAACTCACACCCTCCTGTTCAATACCCAGTCACCGCCCCCAACCAAGCGCATCGAAATCGGGATCGAGATCGGGATCGAAATCCAGAAGTCAGAAGTCAAGGCTCGGGGGTCAGTGGGGAACGGCTCCCATATCCCATATCCCATATCCCATCTACCCTCCGCCCTCCGCCATCTTCCATCTGCCATCTTCCATCTGCCCTTCCCGCTCTGCGCTTACCACTTCCCGCCTACCGCTCGACAGGACAAATCCTCCGTACCCGAGCCATCAAATCCCCCGGGCTAAACGGCTTGGTCACGTAATCCACCGCCCCCAGCTCCGCTGCTAACTTCAGGTCCGCCTCCCGATTCCGCGCCGTCAACATCACCACCGGTATCCCCGCCAAAGCCGCATCCGCCTTCAACCCCCGTAACACCTCAAACCCATCCAAAGAAGGCAGCAACACATCCAGTAGAATCAAATCCGGAAGCTCCTCCCCCACCCTCGCCAACGCCTCCCCTCCATCCCCCACCACGACTAGCTCATACCCCCCCTGCCGGAGCAAAAATCCCACAAACTCCGCAATCATCCCCTCGTCCTCTATCGCAACAATCTTCGGCATATCCGTTCCGCCAAACCTAACCTCCGCACCCAACCACGCAAGACCTTTTCCATGAAGAGGTTACCCAGAATCCCCCAACCCCAACCCAAGCCGCCAACCATCGTTTTTGTATGGCCATTCACCCCTTTTCACATTATCCATGGCCCATGGCCGAACGCCCCTCAACCGGCGAAACCACACTCCAAGGCATCCCCGTTTCCGGCGGCGTGTGCCGTGGCCGCATCCTCGTACTCGGACAAACCTACGACTCCCTCCCCCAAAACCCCCTCCAAACCGTCGACGAAAATAAAGAACTCAAACGCCTAGAAGAAGCCATCGTCCTCACCCGCCAACAACTCACCGATATCCAACACCGCGTCGCCCAAAGCATGGGCGCTGATGAATCCGGTATCTTCGAAGCCCACCTCCTCGTCCTCGAAGACCCCGTCCTCATGGCCGAAGTCAACCGGCTCATCTGCGAAAAAAATTCCCCCGCAGAAACCGCCTTCCACCAGGTCGCCCAACGCTACATGGATGGCCTAGGCCGTATCGAAGACGAATACCTCCGCGAACGCGTCGCCGATATGCGCGACGTCACCAACCGCGTCCTCGCCAACCTCACCGGCCGCGCCGCCCAATCCGACATCCCCCACCTCAGCGAACCCTGCATCATCGTTAGCTACGACCTCTCCCCCTCCACCACCGCCATGCTCGACCGGCAAATGGTCCTCGGCTTCGCCACCGATATCGGCGGCCGAACCTCCCATACCGCCATCATGGCCCGGTCCCTCCAAATCCCCGCCATCGTCGGCCTCCGGGACGCCAGCCGCCAACTCCGCACCGGACAACACGTCCTCCTGGACGGATTCCACGGCCTCCTCATCCTCAATCCCTCCGACCAAACCCTCTTCCAATACGGCCAACTCCAACAACGCCACGTCGATTTCGCCCAAAAACTCGGCACCATCCGCGACGAACCCGCCATCACCCTCGACGGCCAACACGTCACCCTCTCCGCCAACCTCGAACGCTCCACCGACCTCGACTCCGTCCGCGCCAGCGGCGCCGAAGGCGTCGGCCTCCTCCGCACCGAATTCCTCTATCTCAACCGCGAAACCCTCCCCACCGAGGAAGAACAATACGAAGTCTACCGCGCCGTCGCCGAAGCCGCCCACCCCCAGCAGGTCGTCATCCGAACGCTCGACTTGGGCGGTGACAAATTCCTTTCCCACCTCCAAATCCCCAAGGAAATGAACCCCTTCCTCGGCTGGCGTGCCATCCGCTATTGCCTCCAGGAAACCGAAGTCTTCCGCAGCCAACTGCGCGCCATCTGCCGCGCCAGCGCAGCCGGGAACGTCAAAATGATGTATCCCATGATCTCCGGCCTCCACGAACTCGTGCAGGCCAATACCCTCCTCCACAAATACCAAGCCGAACTCAAATCCGAAAACATCCCCTTCGATCCCACCATGGAAGTCGGCGCCATGATCGAAGTCCCCTCCGCCGTCCTCGTCGCCGATGACCTCGCAAAACATGCCCGGTTCTTCAGTATCGGCACCAATGACCTCATCCAATACGCCCTCGCCGTCGACCGCCTGAACGAACAAATCACCCACCTCTACGAACCGACCCACCCCGCCATACTCCGACTCATCCGCATGACTGTCGAAGCCGCCCAGCGCAATAATATCTGGGTCGGCGTCTGCGGCGAAATGGCCGGCGACCCCGTCCTCGTCCCCCTCCTCCTCGGCCTCGGCGTCAATGAACTCAGCACCGCCATCGGTGGCGTGCCCCACGTCAAATTCCTCATCCGCCGCCTAAAAATGTCCGAAGCACGCGAACTCGCCAACTTCGCCCTCCAATGCAACTCAGCCGCGGAAATCCAAGCCCGCTGCGAAAAACTCGCCCACGACCTCGCACCTGACCTCTTCGGCGGCTAACCCCTCCCAGCCCCGAAACACCCAAACTACCCCCGCCCGGGTAACACCTGCCTTGGCGCAACACCCCCCTGGGTTCGCAGACACTTCTGGCGCACGACGACCTCTCAGTGCCCCCCGGTCACGGTGTAACCCTCCCGCCTCAAGTCCTCCGCCAAATCCCGCTCCATCTCCACCGCCGCCTCAAATGGCATCGGGTTCAAATGCTCGTACAGCTCCGGAAGCAAGCGAACTCCATAATTCTTCACAAAAGACGACGCCTTCTCACCCCGCTTGTGATTCGCAAATCGCTCCTCTGGATCCAACCCCGACATCCCCACATACACACACGGCTTCCCTGGATCTCTCAACGGATTCTCCGCCAATACCTGTCGAAATCCTCCCACCTCCGGCTTCAACAACACCACATACACATGGTGATGGTGCACCGCATGAACCTCCTGACGACATCGCCTTAATGACCTTCGCTGCATCCAATCAACCCTCCAGCCTAACTACACCTCAGAGGTTCACCGCACCATCCCCCCTCTTAGCTCCTGCACCAACTCTCCCTCCAAAGCCCGCAACCCCGCAACGACACACCCGGCGTTCACCAAGGCTCCCGCCTCTGTCGTGTGCGTGTGGTCGGCCTCAGTAAAATACTCAGCCCGCACCTTCCCCTCACCCACCACCTCATACGTCAGCGCAACCAACTCGTTCAAATCAATGAACAAGGCCCCGCCCTGCGCCGCCGCCTCCCGCGCCCACTTCCCGTAATCCTTCGACGCCCGCAATACACTTCCCTCCCTCCACATGTTCCTCGGCACCGGCGTCAACACAATCGGCAGCGCCCCCTTGCTCCTCGCATCAGAAATATACCGCCGCAAATACCACCCATAGGAACGCACCACCTCGCGCTCCCCCGTCCGCTCCACCACCCCTTCACTCGTTTCCTCACCATTCCCCTTGACCGACGCCCGAGGCCGGTTCCCCTCAAACATCTGCCCCCCATCGTTGTGACCAAATTGCATCAACACAAAATCACCGGCACGCAACTCACCCAAAACCCGCTCCCATAATCCCTCCGTCAAATACGTTCGACTACTCCGCCCCCCCAATGCCCGGTTGTGCACCTCCACTTTCTCAAGGTCAAAATGCCGATCGAGAAAGTTGCCCCAGCCCCATAAACCTCCCCCGCCATCCCCACGCCCGTTCTTCACCGTGGAATCCCCAATCAAATACACCCGAACTCCATCACCCGCTCTCGCCGTCATGCCAGACAACATCAACCCCGCCACACACACTACCAACCAGCTCAACACGCGTCGCATGCCGAACACCTTAATCGGCCACCCACAATTCAACACCCAAATCTTCCCCACCCCCGCGCCACGCCCGGCACCTCCACCTCCTCCTGCCATCGACCCTCCCTGCCGACTCTTGCCCCCTCACTCAGTCTTTGCCCACGCCTCCCTCACCCCAGCCCCGAATCGTGTCCACCCTATACTCCCAACCATGCACCTCCCCGCTTGAACAAAATCCGTTCACCCACCAACAATCCCACCCATGTCGCGCCCAATCCTCCCCCTCATCCTCAGCCTCCTCTTCACTCTCCTCGCACCCGCCGCAGATACCCCCTCCTGGTTTGCCGACGCCGTCTGGTACCAAATCTTCCCCGACCGCTTCCGCAACGGTGACCCCGCCAACGACCCCACCCGCGATAGCCTCGAAGGCACCTGGCCCTATAGCTCACCGGAAAACTGGCAGCCCAGCCCCTGGACCAGCGATTGGTACAAACTCCAACCCTGGGAAATCACCGAAGGCGGCGGCTTCTACCGCAATACCCAGCTACGCCGCTACGGAGGCGATATCCAGGGCATCATCGATCAACTCGATTACCTCAAAAACCTCGGCGTCAATGCCCTCTACCTCAACCCGGTCTTCGATTCCGCCTCGCTCCACAAATACGGCGCCTCCCGCTACCATCACATCGACCGACACTTCGGCCCCGACCCCAAAGGCGACGTCCAACTCTTCAATCGCGAAGACGCCGCCAACCCGGCCGCCTGGGAATGGTCCGCCGCCGACAAACTCTTCCTCCAACTCATCCGCGAAGTCCACCAACGCGATATGCGTATCATCATCGACGGCGTCTTCAATCACGTCGGCATCCCCTTCTGGGCTCTCCAGAAAGCCAGGCAAGAGGGCCCCTCCAGCCGCTTCGCAAATTGGTTCATCATCAAACAATGGGACAACCCCAATACACCCCAGGACGAATTCGACTACCAAGGCTGGATCGGCATCAAGGACCTCCCCGAACTCAACCGCACAGAAACCACGCTCCACCCCGATGTCCGCCAACACCTCCATGCCGTCGTCCAACGCTGGATGGACCCCAACAATGACGGCAACCCCGAGGACGGTATCGATGGCTGGCGCCTCGACGTCGCCGCCGAAGTCCCCATGGGCTTCTGGATCGAGTTCCGTCAGTGGGTCAAATCCATCAACCCCAATGCCTTCATCACCGGCGAAATCTGGTGGGAGGATTTCCAGGCCAATACATTTCGCAATGCCCGGCCCTGGCTCGACCAAGCCTTCGATAGTGTCATGAATTATCGCTTCGGCGACGCCGTCTACCAGTTCCTGAACCAACCCCAACCCATACCACCCTCCCAATACGCCAGCCTCCTCCTATCCATCCACTCCGACTACACCTACAACCTCAGCCTCAACCAACAAAACCTCTTCTCCTCCCACGATACCTCCCGTATCGGCTCCGCCGTCGTCAACCCCCAATACCGACAAGACCACGGCGCCGGTGTCGAAGGGAACCGCGATTACGCTGTCCGCGCCCCCAACGCCGAAGAAAAATACCGCTGGAAACAGATGGTCGCCCTCCAGTTCCTCAGCCCCGGAGCCCCCTACATCTACTACGGCGACGAAGTGGGCATGTGGGGCGCCGATGACCCCGATTGCCGTAAACCCATGCTCTGGCCCGACCTCCAATACGATCACGAACAATCCCACCCCTTCAACCAGCCCCGCCCCACCAACCCTGTCCAAATCGACCAGGACCTCCTCGCCTTCTACCGCCACTGGATATCCCTCCGACATGAAATGGAGGTCCTCCGCCGAGGCAGCTTCAACCTCCTCCTCACCGACGATACCCGCAGACTCCTCGCCTTCGAACGCGCGCTGGATCAGCACCACCTCATCGCCGTGTTCAACGCCGGATCCCAAACCCAACACGTCACCACAAAACAACTCGGCACCAACCCCCGCCTCACCTGGAAACTCGGACTCACAAAACCTACCACCCTCACCACCACCCCAATCCCCGTCCCCCCTCACTCCCACATCATCCTCCAAACCAAGTAACCCCCCATGCCAGTGCTTCAGCACTCCCAAGCCCCTAAACAAACTGCCCCATCTCCCATCTCCCATATCC
>JBJOII010000066.1:0-23182 GCA_046047235.1 Verrucomicrobiota bacterium
GGTTATCCCTCGGGACCACATTCATGCTCCCCACTCCGCGCGCAGCGCCTGACCCCCATCTCCCATCTCCCGTGCCGCGCACGCGGCACTACCCTCAGCCCTTCCGCCTTCGCCAAGGCTACGGCGGACAGGCAGCCCTCAGCCCTCAGCCCTCTGCCCTCTGCCCTCAGCCCTCTGCGCTTTCCGCTTCCCCCTTCCCGCTTTGCGCTGTTCGCTTTGCGCTATAAAGCGACTCCTGTCGCACCCAAAACACCCTCATTCACCCTTCCTGAAAGGACCACTCGAAGAAACATTTGAACACGACACACCCACTGTTGTCTGTTACTTTGCCATACAAAGCCAAGGAAGCGCATGAACATCCTCCTCCTCAACCCACCCCACCCCACCAACGGCACCCGCATCCCCCGTGAACACCTCCCCCCACGCGGCCTCCTCAGCATCGGTGGCCCCCTCCTCGACGCCGGCCACTCGGTCGAACTCCTCAATGCCGATCTCGCCCCCCTCTCGCCAGCGGAAATCATCACGGAAATCACCCGACGTCATCCCGACGCCGTTCTCCTCGGGCACTCCGGCTCCACCTCCGCCCACCCGGTGGTCTGCCAGATCACCCGCGCCCTTCGCCAGGCCCAGCCCCAAATCCGCATCCTCTACGGCGGCGTCTTCCCCTCCTACCACTGGAAAGATATCCTCCTGCACGAACCCCAAATCGACGCCATCGTCCGCGGCGAAGGCGAAGCCACCACGCTGAAGCTCATCCAGGCCTGGACACAAGACACCCCCCTCCAACACGTCCATGGCATCGCGTTCCGTGACCCCCATGGCACCCCCATCGCCACCCCGCCCGCCCCAACCATCGCCAACCTCGATGACTACCGCATCGGCTGGGAACTGCTCAACTTCTCCGAATACTCCTACTGGGGCAACCAACGCGCGGTGGTGGTTCAGTTCTCCCGCGGCTGCCCCCACCATTGCAGCTACTGCGGCCAACGCGGTTTCTGGACCCGCTGGCGCTACCGCAACCCCGCCCGCTTCGCTCGAGAACTCGCCTGGCTCCATCGCCAACACCAAGTCCAGGTGATCAACTTTGCCGATGAAAACCCCACCGCCAATCGCCATGCCTGGAAAGCATTCCTCGAAGCCCTCATCGCCGAAAACGTCCCGCTCACGCTGGTCGGATCCACCCGCGCCGACGATATCGTCCGCGATGCCGATCTCCTCCATCTCTACAAAAAGGCCGGCGTCGCCCGCTTCCTGCTCGGCATGGAGAGCACGGACGACGCCACGCTCCAACGCATCCGCAAAGGCAGCACCACCCGCACTGACCGCGAAGCCATCCGCCTGCTCCGCCAACACGGCATCCTCTCCATGGCTGCCTACGTACCCGGCTTTCAGGAAGCTTCCCACCAGGACTACTGGCGCGCCTTGCGCCAGATCCTCGCCTACGACCCCGACCAGATCCAATTGATGTATGCCACCCCCCACCGCTGGACCGCTTATTACAACGAAGTGCGGGACACCCCCGTGGTCCAAACCGACCTCAGCCGTTGGGACTACAAACATCAGGTCCTCGCCAACCCAAGTCTCTCCCCGTTTCAAACCATCCTCTGGATGAAAGCCATCGAGGTCGTCGCCCAGATGCGCCCCCGCGCCCTCGCCCGCCTCCTCGCCCACCCTGACCCCGCGCAACGGGCCGCCATGCGCTGGTACTACCGCATCGGCCGCCGCGTCTGGTTCCACGAATGGTGGCAGTTCCTTTTCCACGACCGCACCCGCGAAGCCGGCCCCACGGTGGAAAAATGCCTGGGAGAACCCCTACCCGATACCTCCCCGAATCGCCTGACCCCCAGCTCCCATCTCCCATCTCCCGTGCCGCCCACGCTTCCCGCTTCCCGCTTCGCGCTCCGCTCGGCAGACAGGAGAGCGGAGAGAGAAGCGAGGACACGCCGTCGATCCACCCTCCACACTACCGCGCTATCGAAATCGCTATCGGTATCGAGCGCGCCTCCGGCGCGTGTAGCCAGGAAACCGTAGCGAGAAAACATTGGCACCCCGCTCCTCTCTCCCTGCGCCCCGCCCCCCGGACCCTGCCGGAGTTTCGGAGTTTCAGTGTTTCGGAACGCCGACCTGACCACCCCTCCGCGCGCAGCGCCTGGCCCCCATCTCCCATCTCCCGTCTCCCGTGCCGCCCACGCTTGCCACGTTCTACGTGGCGGCACTACCCTCAGCCCTCAGCCCTCAGCCCTCAGCCCTCAGCCCTCAGCCCTCAGCGCTTACCGCTCTGCGCTTCCCCCTTACCCCTTGCCGCTTCCCGCTTTGCCCTTCCCGCTCCCGCTTACCCCTTGCCGCTTTGCCCTCACTCCGGGAGCACATCGTAGCGATACATCACCGACCGGCCATCTTCCGGAATGAAATAAAACCGCAGCCCCTCACCCCAAACCTCCACCGCCCACGGATTCTGCAACAGCGACCTCCCGCCCGGCGCCCGCAACAGCACCGGCAACTGGTGCACCGCCCGCAACTCCCGCAAATCCACCAAGTCCAACCCACCCAAAACCACACTGCTCCCACCCGCTGACAACGTGCTCAGACCTCCAAACAAGGCATAGCCTCCCCCCTCCACCACCTGCCCGTCCTGATAATCCACATAAAAACTCCCGTTCACCCTCATCTCTACCCCCTTCCCCGCTGCCAACCCGCGCGCGCCCTCGTCCAAATCCCACCGATACCACCGACGCGACCCCCAACTCACCCCCACCAACCAACGCCGCTCCCGATCACACACCAACGCCCCGATGTGATCCGCGAATTCAAATACCCGCTCGGCCTCCATCGTCTCCGGATCCACCCGATACACCACGCTCCAACTGTCCGGACGATACTCCGCCACGGAGACCCACACATGTTCCCCGTCAAAATCGATCCCGCCCGGATGATACGCCGCCCCTTCCCCCAACAAGATACTCCGCCGCAACTTCCCATCCACCCCCACCTCGAACACATGCCCCCGACCTTTCCCCTCCGCCCGCTGAATCACTTCCACAGAACTCAGGAAAAACCTGTCCCCCATCCAAACCATGCCCTGCGGATGATACGTCTCGAAATCCAACACCACCTCACCAGCCTGCCTCCACTCCGCCGACCGACCCAAACTCCTGAAACGCTCCAGCACCCCAAGCGCCTCCCCGGCCTCCACCCACACCCCACAACCCAAAACCAGCACCAACCAACTCCTGCGCAGCAAGGTCCACATAACACCACCCCACCCCCAACCGCTACCGCACCACCTCCAGCACCTTGTCCAGTTTCAGTAACTGCAACAGCTGGATCACAAACGGACTCGGCCGCGATAAACGCATCACACCCCCTCGCTCCCTCATCCGCTTGTGCACCGAAATCAACGCCCCAATCCCCTCACTGTCCATCCCCGTCACCTGGCCCAAATCCACCTGCACCACCCGGTGATGCTCCCCCAAAGTCGCCGCCACCAGTTCCTTGAACAACGCCACATCCTCCGCCGTCAAACGCGTCAACCCCACCACCTCCAATACCTCGCCTCGCGCTTCGGTCCTCATAAATCACGCCTCTCAGTCCACCGGCACCATCGGAATAAATAACTTCCGCCCCACCTGCATCGTCGTCGGCTTCAACCCGGGATTCGCATCCAAAATCAACTGAAGCGATGTCTTCCTCCCCTTCTCCTTAAAGGCCGCATTGTGCGCAGAAATAATCGACGACAACGTATTCCCAGCCTCCACCACATACTCCACACCCTCCTGATTCCCCCGCGGCTGGGACTTCGCAGTCGGAGGCACCACCGCCGGCCGCTTGAGCATCTCCTGCAACGACTTCCCCAAATCCTCAATCTGCTCCAAAATCTGCCGGCGGTCCGCTTCCCGCTTCCGGTCAATCTCCCGCACACTCTCCACCAGCTTCTCAAACTCCTCCCGCGTCACCACCCGTGAGTTGTCCGGCTTCGCATTCACCTCCCTCGAAACCTTCTGCAACGCCTCCGATACCGCGTCCAGTCGCCGACGAAACTCACGCTGCGACGACACCAGGTCATCGATCGACGACTGCAAAATCCGGTAACGTTCCTCCGCCGCTGCACGCTCCGCTGCAGCCCGCGCCGCATCCTCACCCGCACCCCACGCCCCGGACACCATCACCACCGCCATCATCAGAAACACCCACACCATCTTTTTCATAGGCTGCAAAATAGTGACCACCGCCCCACCCCGCAAGGCATTACACCAAACCCCCAAAGATCGAAATCGAGATCGCTATCGCTATCGAGCGCGCCTCCTTGCCGCATTCTAAGCGGCACCGCACCGCGCTACAGAAGCCCGCCCCAGCGGGCGACAGACCGCGACCGCAAGGACGCGGTACGGAAAGGGACCTGCCCCCTGAGCCTGTCGAAGGGCCGACCCGCCAGGAGGCGGGTACAGGGATTCGGCTCCGCCGGATCCCCACCCTCTCCTCTCTCCCTGCGGTCCGCCACGCGGACCGCAATAGCCCTCGCGCGCAGCGCCTGTCCCCCAGCTCCTAGCTCCCATCTCCCGTGCCGCCCACGCTTGCCACGTTCTACGTGGCGGCACAACCCTCAGCCCTCCGCCCTCAGCCCTCAGCCCTCCGCCCTCAGCCCTCAGCCCTCAGCGCTTACCCCTTACCGCTTTGCGCTTACCGCTCAGCGCTTCCCGCTTCACGCCCCGCGCCCAGCACACGCTCAATAAACCCCCGGATCACCCCCAACTCACGTTCCCCATCAATCGTGTGCACCTTCTGAAATGCCTGCCATTCCAGCTTCAACCCGGCCGATTTCAACTGCTCAAACTGACCCCGGGCCGGCTCAAACGGCACCAACGGATCCTGCGTCCCGTGCGTGATCAACACCGGCACCTCCTTCGCATGCGCGCTCAATTCCACCAACAACGCTTCCGGACGATGCACATACCCGCTCACCCCCACCAAACCACCCAACCGATGCCCATACCGCAGCCCCACATCCACCGTCATCAAACACCCCTGCGAAAAGCCAAACAGCACCGTGTCCTCACTCGCATACCCCTCCTTGTCCCGACAATGATCCAGCAGCTCCATCAGCATCCCCCGGCTCCGCACCACCCCCGTCTGCGCATCCCCGGCAAAATCATACCAGCTGTAGCCCCCATAATAGCTGTCCGGCGCGTTCACCAGCATCACGTTCAACCACGGCAACCGCAGCATCTCCGGAAACCATCGATATCCCTCCATGCTGTCCCCCAACCCATGCAACACCACCGCCAGCTTCCCCGACCCCTTGTCCCGCGCTCCCACAAGTTCATGTTCTAGCATGCGCACCATTCAATAGCACCCAAGCCACACCAGAAAAGCTGCGAATTCATGCTTGCAACCACCGCATCGTCTGTTACGGTCCCCCGCTCTTGTTGGTGTTCGGAAGGATTGTTATGGCGAGAAAGTGCGAATTAACGGGTAAGGGCCCAATTAAGGGCAGCAAAATCTGGCGAAGTGGTAAGCCCAAGCGCGAAGGCGGTATCGGTACCCACGTCACCGCGATCACGAAGCGCCGCTTCCTCCCCAACCTCCAACGCGTCAAAGCCATCATCGACGGCGAAGTGCGCTACGTTCGCGTCTCCACCAAGGCTCTCAAAAAAGGCCTCATCACCAAGGCACCCCCCCGCCGATGGAAAAAGGAAGCCGCCGCCAAAAAGGCCTAAGCTCCTACTAAACAATATTTTACGCTTAAAAAAGGCGCCCTCCTCGGGCGCCTTTTTCGTTCCCCCCATAAGCCGGTGCTTCAGAGTTTCTGTGTTTTGGAACACGAACCTGAGCATGCCTCAGCGCGCAGCGCTACCGCGCCATCGAAATCGAAATCGGGATCGCTATCGGGATCGAGCGTGCCTCCGGCACGTGTAGCCAGGAAGCCGTAGACAGAAAACAGTGGCCCCCATCTCCCATCTCCCTGCGCCCCGCCCCCCGAACCTGCCGGAGTTTCGGAGTTTCAGCGTTTCGGAACACCGACCTGACCTCTCCTCAGCCCGCAGCGCCTGCCCCCCATCTCCCATCTCCCATCTCCCTGCGGTCCGCCACGCGGACCGCAATCGCCCTTCCCCCTTCGTCCCCGCCCACTCGGATGACCGTCGAGATTTTGTGCGCGGCACCAGCCGCGCCTAACTAAACCGACGCACCGCTTACCCCTTCCCGCTCTGCGCTTCGCACCACGCCCTCCGCCCTCCGCCCTCAGCCCTCCGCCCTCCGCCCTCAGCCCTCCGCCCTCCGCCCTCCGCCCTCCGCCCTCCGCCCTCAGCCCTCAGCGCTCTGCGCTCTGCGCTTCCCGCTTCCCGCTTCCCGCTTTGCGCTTCCCGCTCCAAAGCGATACACCTTCCACATGATCCCTACCGCCATCCGCACCACACTGCTCGCCTGCCTCACCCTGCACACCCTCAACGCCGCCGATCCCGACCCCATCCGCCAAACCCATCGCGTCCCCATGCGCGACGGCACACACCTCGCCACCGACGTCTGGCTCCCTGCCGCCGACCAAGCCTACCCCGTCGTTCTCCTTCGCTTCCCCTATAACAAAGACCTCGCCGTCGGGCTCGGGCAGGACGGCACCCGCCAAGGCTATGCCGTGGTGGCTCAGGACACCCGCGGCCGCTTCGCCTCAGAAGGCGAGAACCTCCCCTTCCATCGGGACGTTCCCGACGGCAAGGACACTCTGGCTTGGATTAAGCAACAACCCTGGTGCAACGGTCGCATCGGCACCTGGGGCGGATCCGCCGGCGCCATCACCCAGTTCCAAATGGCCATCGAAGGCTCCAACCCCCTGCTCGCCCAATACCTCGTCGTCGGCGCCCCCAACCTCTACGACGTCGTCTATACCGGCGGAGTATTCCGCAAAGCCCTCATCGAGGACTGGCTCAAAGGCACCCAATTCGCCACCAACGCACTCGATATCTGGGTCAGCCACCCCACCTATGACGCCTATTGGCAGGCTCGCGACGCCTCACGCCACTATCCAAAAATCAACACCCCCGCCCTCCATGTCGGCGGTTACTGGGATATCTTCGCCCAACCCACCATCGACGCCTTCAACGGTTACCAAAACCACGGCGGCCCCAACGCCCGCGGAAAACAAAAACTCCTCCTCGGCCCCTGGAGCCATAACGTCCTCCAGGATAAAGTCGGCGACCTCACCTTCCCCAACGGCAAAAACCCTCCCGGCCAACACTCCAACCAATGGCGCTGGTTCGATCGCTGGCTCAAAGACCAGGCCCACGAAATCGACACCGAACCCGCCGTCACCTACTACGTCATCGGCGATACCACCAACCCCAATGCCCCGGGCAACGTCTGGCGCACGGCCAATGCCTGGCCCCCACTCCCCGCCACCCCAACACCCTACTACCTCCACCACAACCACTCCCTCACCACCACCCCGCCCGACGAAAACCAAACCCTCACCTACACCTACAACCCCACCAACCCCGCCCCCACCATCGGCGGTATCCAACTCACCCTCCCCGCCGGCCCAATGAACCAAAACCCAATCGAATCCCGTAACGACATCCTCGTCCTCTCCACCCCCAAACTCACACAACCCCTCGAAGTCACCGGCCAAATCACCGCCCGTATCTGGATCTCCAGCGACGCACCCGATACCGACCTCTTCGTCCGCCTCTGCGATGTCTACCCCGATGGCCGCTCCTTCAACCTCTGCGAAGGCATGCTCCGAACCCGCTTCCGACATGGACTCGATCGCGAAACCTTCCTCCAGCCCGACGACATCGTCCCCCTCGACATCAACCTCTGGTCCACCTCCGTCATCTTTGCACCCGACCACCAAATCCGTGTCCACGTCACCTCCAGCAGCGCACCCGGCTTCGACCCCAACCCCAATACCCGCCACCCCTTCCGCGCCAACCCCCAAACCCGCATCGCCCGCAACACCCTGCACCTCAGCCCCACCCACCCCTCCCACATTACCCTCCCCATCGTCACCACCCCCTAGCCAAATCCACAATCTGCCGTTTACCCCCAGATTCAGCTTGCAGCACCCCCCAAACCTGCTTTCATTCCCAGCTCACGGTCGCGGATATGGCGGAATTGGCAGACGCGCTACTTTGAGGTGGTAGTGCCGCAAGGCGTGCAGGTTCAAGTCCTGCTATCCGCACCATTCTTCGCTCGGAGCAGAGCGTAGAGCGAAGAATGCCACGGCGTAGTTCTGAACGAAGCCGGGCGAATCACGCTTTTAGTCCTTCTATTTCTCCGAGCTTCGAATGGCAGGCCACAGTTCTTTCCTCTTGTAACACGGGCTACGCCCGGAGCGTTGGGTGCGCTCGGAGCAGAGCGTAGAGCGAAGAATGGTTGAAGGTTGCACGACAGCGACCTGTCCTCCGTAGCCCGCCAGGGCGAAGGAGGAAGCCGGGCAAACCACACTTTTAATCCTTCTATTTCTCCGAGCTTCCGTCTTCGTGCCGCTTTGCGGCGCTACGCCGTGACACGTCGAATGGCAGGCCACCGTTCTTGATTCTTGTAACACGGCCTACGCCAGAAACCCTTCATCCTTCTTCTTGACCTCCCTTCACCCCCAGCACACGGTCCATCTCCAAGGAGTGATGCCCATGGGACAATCCAAGGATCGCCATGCAAGTAATAGTACGGAGATAAAGCGTAAGAATACCCCGAGCCACCAGCGCTTAATCCCGCCACGAGGAGACTACCAAACCCTGCTTTCCTTTCAGAAAGCCGAGGTAATCTATGACCTCACCTTCCACTTCGCACACAAACACCTCAGCAAACGGGACCGAACTGTCGACCAAATGATCCAGGCCGCCCGTTCCGGCAAAAAGAACCTCCTCGAGGGAAGTAAAGCCGGACGCACCTCCAAGGAAACCGAGTTGAAGCTCACCAATGTAGCCCGTGCCAGCCTCGAAGAACTCTTGGATGACTACCGGGATTACCTCCGGGTGCGAGGACACCCCGAGTGGACCAAAAACTCCCGGGAGGCCCTCTATGTCCGGAATCTAGGAAGACGCGCACCACAAAACTACGACCTCTACCGCGAGTTCGTTGAAACCCGACCTCCGCACGTCGTTGCCAACATCGCCCTCTGCCTTATCCATCAAGCCAATTACCTCATCGACCAACAATTGCTTCACCTCGAGGAAGATTTCCTCAAGCAGGGCGGCTTGCGCGAACGCATGACCCGCCTCCGCCTCGCTCGCCGTAACAGGCCCACTCCATAGCTCCCATCCCTCCCATCCCTCCCTCACAACCAAAGCCGCCTCCAAGGTCCGGTGGCGGAGGTTGGTCTACTGCACCCCGGGTGCGGTCAAGTGGCTCGCCAATGCCAAGGAACTGGACGCCGCGCTGCCGATCCCCCGCCACACGCGACGACGTGCCCTTGGCCTGATGGCGACCAAGCTCGGGCTTCCCACCTGGCCGAAGGACATTCTCCGCCACACCGCAGCCTCCATGCTCATGGCCACCTGGGAGGACGAGGGCAAAGTAGCCGCCACCCTGGGCAACTCGCCCTCCATCCTCCACGCCCACTACCGGGAACTGGTCTCCAAGGACGAGGCCAGGAAGTTCTGGGGGATTTAGATCCCCTGGCAATAAGACCGGCTGTTGACCCGTCCCAGCCTCGGGGCGATAGTTCCTGCACGATCAGCAGTTGGTCCCCAATGGCATGCTGCGTCCATCCATCATCCTGAACCTCCTCCTGTCCATCTGCGGGTCTGCCCTGGCCCAGACAGGTCCTGCGTTGCCACCTCGCTGTTGACCATGATCGGTAGCCAAACATCATTCACCCTGTCGGGGCACCGCTTCCGGTCGGCGGTGCCTCACTTCCGACGGGTCGGCTTTATGAACAGGGTCGCAATAACTACTCACCGAAAGCGGCTTTACGTGTTGTTCGCGATCTTCGAGCCGATGGTCTTGCTTGCCGTTGTTGTGCTCTGGTGCGTTGACCCTCGCAGCATGTCCGGACTACTGCACGATACCGCTGGGACTGTCTACTGGCTTTCCCTTGGGGGACTCCTGGTTGTTTCCCGGCTCCTGCAGCGTGAAGCGGCGCGCTTGGCCAGAGTCGGGCTGATCACGGCCGTTGGCGGGTTCATCGCGTGCTCGTTGTTGCCTGCCATACCATGAAGGAGCCGGAGCGTTCACCTCAGCGCAAGCGGAGGAGCGGCCTCGGTCAGAATGGAGTGCGGTCTACCCGCGTGGCTGAGTCCGGTCGTTTAAGAACGAGGCGGAACCGCATTCTTCTCTTGGCCATAATTGTCCCAGCGTGGTGGCCAGTATCGGCGGCGGCCGACATGGGGACTCCATTGGTATGGGGGACGATGACGTTATGAGCTCACGCGTACATGTGTGGATGCTGCCCCTGCTGTGGGTGACGTTTTCCTTGCTTGCGTACTTTACTGCGGAACGTCCAGATGTGCGTGATACAGCGACTTTGGTAAGTTGCTTTGCCTTTGACTTCTTCCACTCCCAGCCTCCGCCGCATCTTGAGCTGTTTTTGAAGGTGCTAGGCATCGGATTCATAGAAACTACCGTGCTAGGCGTTCTTTTGTGGCTCTTGAAAGCACCTCTCACTGTCTACTTTGGCATCGCACCCTTTGTCCTTCTCGGAGTCTTGACCGGTCAGCCGTTGAACGGCTGTGGTATGGGGACATATATCGTGGCGATGTTAACCGTGCCTGCGGTGCTCGCTTTGCGAGTAATGCGTAAGGCACAGGGGAGCAAGAGCGAGGAGTCCTCTCTCGGCGGGCAGTAGCACTGCGTTTACCGTGGAAGGTCAGTCCGGCATGGACCACGCTAGCATTTCCCTCCATTGAGGAGGACCACCCCCAACCTCATTTTCCAGACCCTTGACCGCTGGTCCCCGAAGCGTATGTTCCCCTCATCTGACTCAACGGTGAAGGCTTTGCCCTTAACGCGTTTGATCAGGCTATTCCCTTTAAATGGAGCCTGCCCCGCGATCATGGACTTGCAACGTCCTTCGCAGCGCAACCCTTCACAAGTATTCGTCGGGACACCATGAAGCTCGTCATAGTCATCATCCGGGTTCAGCTCGCCCTAGGATGTGTTGCCATGCTTCTCTCGCTCCTAAATCTGCACGGGACATCGCTCGCCAGGGCACGGTGGGCTGGTTTTGAAGCTGAACTTAAGGCGGTTAGCCGGTCCTCAGAGGTCACGGAGCCAGTGATAGTCAGAGGGTGTACATATGCAGATCTCATCGAAGCACACCAGGGGAGCGTGCGTTCGCGATCCGATCTAGCATACGCGTTCCTCCTGTTCTCGGGCCTCATGGTCGGGATCGGGTGGTTGCTACTGTCGCGCACTCACGCCTTGAGTCGCACGCTGCCATCTGATCGGGGGTGCCGAACCAACCAGCCAGAGGCCACCGTTGACCGGTCTCGACGTTAAAGATGATCGGTAACCGGACATCATTCCGTATCGATGCCCCGCTTTCGGTCGGCGGCGCTTCGCTTGGCGGGCGGATAATTGAACTCTAGCCCTTCAGGCTCATAATCCCGCGGCCGCGGGATCATAGGTTCAAATCCTATCCCCGCAACCAATTTAACGTTGATCATCAACGACTTAAGCCGCTGGCTCCCAGCGGCTTATTTGCTTTTCCGGCCTCCCTGCCCAAATTCACCCGTTTTCTGGTCGCGCCCTGTCCGGACCTGTCCACGAAGGGCAGGCAACCAAATAAAGGCCAAATATTTGGGTCCTGAGGTTCAGATCTGAGGCAGGCACCGGTCCCCGGACTTTCCCGGCCCATCGAGAGCCCACCACCAATCCAAGGATCTTATTCTTCGCATCGCCTGAGCTTCATACTGCTCGCCGGGGCTTCCTGCGGCATTAATAGCATTGACTCACTGCATGGGAGGGGTGCAGGAAACTGATCGTCAGCGGTGCCTCAGCCTGAGGCTTCCGATCCTTCGGACCGTGGTGGGTAATGAAACACAATAGGAGGCGACATGAGATTCTCGAATGACACACCGATTTGGACCGCGTTGAGCCTGGCGCTCGCAGTGTCTTCGGCGCAGGCCATACCGCCGGTATGGCCGACTGGCTTCACGACGGAGGATGCAGGGGAGCTTTACTACTGTGAGTGGGACCAGAGCGGATCAACTGATTACGTTCGCGAAGTCTATTCGGTGTGGAACGTCAACAACGAACACTTCCAGTACGACTATGTGCATGGTGTCACGGGAGACTACCTCCAAATTTGGGACAACTGGGATACTCCGGTGCCGACAGAGCGGTGGTATTTCAATGGTGTCCTTTATGACGAGATTCTGAATCCCGACCATCCCGCAGCTTTCGATGCCAGGGAGGATTGCGGTTTATCGACCGGGATCAATTCCGCCTCCGGCTTTCAGTGGGAGTATTGGGCGCAGTGTGATCAGTATCTGGAACTGCCCGATTCCTCGTTTCCTGGCTACGAGTTGAAATACCTCTTCCGAGCTACCCCCGATATACTGGCGTATTATTCAGGGACCCCATTTCAATATCAACCGATGTTTTTCAATTCTGTCCCGCCACTACCATGGGAAACAATTCAAGGAACCCCCCTCGACCAATTTGGGAGCGCTTATGTGGTGGTTCAGGAAGGTGAATCAAAGCGGATTACCCCATCTGCTCCTCTGAATTGGTTCAAGTTTTACGTCGATGTACAAGAGGTATTTTGGCCAATGCAGATCGTGATTGGTCCCTCTCTGAACCTCGTAGGCCCGGACAACATGTCCATTCCTACAGGATACGGGATTGATCCTGATGTGCGTCAACAGATCCTCAACGCGACAGCGGGTTCAGACGGCCTATGGACAGGTATTGCGTATGATCCGCAACGCGAGGGGGATTTTATCTACGTTCTCTTCCAGGCTGGATCGCTGCCAGGCATTTCCACCGCGCTCGAGACGGGTATCCAGTGGCATCAGGATGCTACCTTGACTGCCTATTGGTATAAACCAAGCAGGCCGGCGGGAAGTCAGATCTACAAAATCGAGGGCATTAAACGCCTATCGATGTATGCACCACCTGTCGAAGGGAACGATACCGAGGCGATCAGGGGCGATCCAACCCCCGATCTCGGCGGAAGGGTGTTCATGGGCGATGCCCCTGGACATCGGTTGGACGACGCAAACAGTTATCCTGTGGGGACGATCGTTCTCCCGCAGTATGTGTTCCATACTTGGCTTACGTGGGGTGGAGGGATTGCCACCTATCATGAGTTCTGCCTCCGTATGGCCGCCGTCGTTGTCGATGCATCCAACGGCGGCTTTCCTACGGTCCACGAATGGCGGGCAGTGGAAATCAATTCAATCCCCTTCATCGGGGAGGCGCCTTCCCCATTGACTCTTGAGGAAGTGGAATCGATCTTGTCCAAGTACGTGCCCTAGCACCCCATCCTGTCATGACCAAGAAGTGGCCCACGCTGTTCTTCCTGTTCGCCCTAGCGTTGCTGATCGGCACGGTTTGGTTGCGCCTCAGCCCGCACCAAAGTCCGATCGGTGTGGGTGTTGATGGCGAATCCAAGCGGGCGGAGAGTGTTGGGATCAGCAATGCCGTTGCGCTGGATAGCTCCCCCAGCAGTGCAACTTCGCCTGCTGGCATCGGCCTGCTATCCACAGGTGACACGGTTGACGAAGTCTCGCCGCTTTCCCCGAGCGACGAGGTTCGTGCTCGAAAGTTGGCCGACGGATATACGCTGAGGACTAATCTGCTTGCGGAGCCCTATACGGGCATTGTTTCACAGACTCTTATCTGGACCCCGACAGGCCGAGTTACGGTCCTCGAAACTGGGATAGTGGATGATCGCGTCTATTGGACTGTAGGCGGGGACGTGATTCGGCGCCACAATGAGGAAGCCAGGGAGAAGTTGGCTGAGGAAGGGGTGCTACAGGATGTAGCAAAGCGAGAGAAGGAGCTAAGGAGAAAGGTTGCCGATGTTGATCGCGATGAACAGTATAGGGAAGTCGTAAAAATCATGGGGGAACCACAACGATGCGAGGTTGGGATTCGCTCGGAAAGCGGCGAGATCGTGTGGAGCCGTTCGACCCTAGAAGACTTGGCATCAGTCGATTTCGCGGAACTTCGGCTGTATTACACGCCTTACAAAGAGACCAACCGAGTTGATCCACAGGACTTTCCGTTCCAGAGCCTCATCATGGACTTCGGCGAGGATGGACGCCTCTTTGATAAGATTTGGTATCAATGATCCCTTACAAGAGCCGAAAAGCGGGAATTGGCCTAGGAGGAGTCTGTGCTCGCTACGCCCTAAGCTTAGCGCACCCCACCTCGACCAGCGCCCCGCGGAGCGCGTGTGCCAACGCTGACAGCGCCCTTACATCATCGGCCAACTCCTCGCGCGCATCTCGCAGGGCCTGCACCTCAGCCTTGATCGATGGCGCATGGACAAGCAAGGGAGGCGGCGACAACATCAAACCAGTGCCGGACCAGCGTCCCTTCTGACCGTTAGGTAAAGCCGGTGGGATTGTTCACCAAGAACCATCAACTGCAGAAAGACAGACATGCGTAACCACGCTTTAAGACAGACAGTCACCCTTGCGCTTTCCCTGGCGCTGCCTGCGCTATCCGTGGCTGCTCCACTCAAGCCGCGAATCGTCGTGCTTACCGACATTTCGCCCTCCAGTGTGGAGCCGGACGACATGGAATCAATCATACGGCTGTTTGTGTGCGCCGACTTGTTCGAAATCGAAGGTCTGGTGGCCACCACCGGCTGGAGTAGCGGCGGGGGTAACGCCGATTGGATCAGGCTGATTCACGATGCCATCAACGCCTACGAGAAAGACCTCCCCAATCTCCGAAAGCGTTCCCGGCAGGACGGTCACACGACAAACGAATCCCGCCAAGAGATTGGCTACTGGCCGAGTCCTGACTATCTGCGATCAGTGACGGTCGTCGGTAGCCAACAGCGGGGTATGGGTTTCATCGGGAAGGAGAACAATTCACCTGGCAGCGACCTTATCATCAAATTGGCAGATGAACCGGACGAGCGTCCGATTTGGGTGCTGGCGTGGGGGGGCGGCAATACCTTGGCCCAGGCCATCTGGCGCGTGAAGGAACAAGGAACCCCGGAGCAGCTCAGAGGCTTCCTCAAAAGAATCCGCTTTTACACGATCACCGATCAGGACCGGGGATATCAGCGGGGCAATCCGTTCGACATTAGCTCGCATCAGTGGATGCGACGCGAGTTTGAAAAGGACCTGTTCTTCCTGTGGGATGAATCTGCATGGACCTTTCAGAACGGCACCGGCAAGCGCAACTGGGACGAATACGCAACTCACATCCAAGGCCATGGTCATCTCGGGAACATGTACCCAAAATACAAATATGGAGTGGAAGGTGACACTCCCTCCTTCCTGTATGTGTTGCCGAATGGACTCAACGAACCAGAGAATCCGGGCTTTGGCGGCTGGGGAGGTTGCTTCCTCTGGGGAACCGGCCCGGACAATGCCACCAGGGCGTATGTCAACCAACCGGGAACACCCGTACATCCTATCTCTCGAAAGTATGAATCCCGCTTCTACCCTGCGATCTTCAATGATTTTGCAGCCCGGATGGACTGGGCGAAGGACGGCGTTGGTAATCGAAACCCGGTCGTGGTCATTGGCGAAGATAGCGGTCTAGCCCCCGTCAAGCTTACCCCGACGCCAGGCGCTTCCGTCACTCTCGATGCTTCGGCCTCCCATGATCCGGACGGCGACAAATTGAAGTTTTCCTGGTGGGTGCTGCCCGAGGCGAACACCTACGACAAGGACGTCGAGATCACAGGCGGGGACTCCCCACGCGCCACGATTGTGGTTCCGTCGGACGCAGCGGGGAAGAGCATCCACATCATCTCTGAAGTTACGGACGACGGGACGCATAGCCTCACGGGCTATCGCAGAATCATCTTGGAGCCACCCGGCTCGGTCGCAGACAACCGACCCTAGGGCTTAGCAGGGTCATGCAGCCGGAAGAACCGGTTCCCTTGCTGGAGGCGGAGTTCCACGGAGCGCTGCTCCCCATCATCTGTAATCGTCCCGTTAACCGGGGCCCAGACCGCAGGGGCCAGCAGCTCTGCCTCCTCCAGAACAAGATCGCTCCCGAGGGAAGGCCAGTTCAGCAGGATGGACCCCTCCACTCCGGGCCGGGCATTCAGACTATTCTGGTGTCACCACGCTAAGTGCATGGTCCGCAATAATGTGTGAAGAAATGGGGCTCGATTTTCGGCCTTAGGGCCAATTTTCGGGCCTGAAAACGAGGCTGGAGGGGAGGGGGGAGTTTGGAGATGGGGTGAATTCCGTAGAGCGGCTTTTTGGGGGTAAAAATCGGCTGTAAGCCCCGATTTTTGGGGGGTAACCGGGCTTAACCACTTTGCTGACAGCGGGTTGCTCTGGTTCGACCGCGTCTGCTGAAAATGTCGGCTTTCCCGTGCGAGTGGGAACTGATTAGACTGTAGCTGATTATGAACCGGAGGATGTTTCTTCGAGGGGCGGCGACGGGTGGTGCTGCTGTGTTGGCGGGGCTTGGTTCCGGCTGTTCTTGGGTGGGTGGTGGTGAGGTGCGTGGAGGTTTTGAGTTGGAAGAGATGACCTTGGTGGAGTTGGGGCTCCGGATGGAGAAGGGTGAGTTGACGTCTGAGGCTTGTGTGCGGGCCTACATGGAGCGGATTACCCGGATGGACAGGGTGGAGGGGGGAGTGAACTCGGTGATTGAGTTGAATCCGGATGCGTTGGCGATGTCCAGGGCATTGGATGAAGAGCGGCTGGAGCGGGGTGTGAGGGGTGCGTTGCATGGGGTTCCGGTTTTGATCAAGGACAACATAGACACCCATGACCGGATGTTGACGACGGCGGGGTCGTTGGCGTTGGAGGGTTCGGTTCCGGTGCGAGACGCCTTTGTGGTGGAGCGGCTGCGCGAGGCGGGGGCCGTTATTTTGGGAAAGGCGAATTTGAGCGAGTGGGCGAACTTTCGTGGATCGCGGTCGATTAGTGGCTGGAGCGGTCGGGGTGGACAGACGCGGAATCCGTATGTGTTGGATCGCAGTCCTTCGGGGTCGAGTTCGGGGTCGGCCGCGGCGGTGTCAGCGAACTTTTGTATGGTGGCTGTTGGCACTGAGACCAATGGTTCGATTGTATCGCCGTCTTCGTATTGTGGTGTTGTAGGGATCAAGCCGACGGTGGGGTTGGTGAGTCGGTCGGGGATTATCCCGATTTCATCGAGTCAGGATACGGCGGGGCCGATTGCTCGTTGTGTAGCGGATGCGGCTGTGTTGCTGGGCGCTATGGTGGGGGAGGATTCAAGAGATGCCGCGACGGGTGTCTTGCGCGGGAGAGGGCAGTTGGATTACACGCGGTATTTGGATCAGGGGGCATTGGAGGGGGCGCGTCTGGGGATTGCGCGGAGTCATTTTCGAATGAACCATCTGGTGGATCCGGTGATGGACCGTGCTGTTGGGATGTTGCGGGGGGCTGGGGCGGAGCTGGTGGATCCTTTTGAGCTGCCGTCAACGCGGGAGTTGGGAGGGGCGGATTATGAGGTGATGCTCTACGAGTTTAAGTCAGGGCTGAATGCCTACTTTGCCGGGTTGGGGGCAGATGCGCCGTTGCGGTCCCTAGAGCAGTTGATTGCGTTCAACGAGGAGCATCGGGATCGTGAATTAGCGTTGTTCGGGCAGGAGATTTTGATTGAGGCACAGGCCAAGGGGGATTTGGGGGATGAAGCTTATGTGAGGGCGAAGAAGCGATGTCTGGTGTGGCGGGACGCTTTGGCGAAGGCCATAGAGGATCGGAAGCTGGATGCGGTGGTGGCGCCGACCAACGGGCCGGCCCATGTGTTGGATCCGCTGGTGGGTGACCGCTGGCTCGGAAGCAGTTCCACGTATGCAGCGGTGGCGGGTTATCCGAACATTACGGTTCCGTGCGGGGATGTGTCGGGTTTGCCGGTGAGTCTTTCGTTCTTTGGAACGGCATGGAGTGAGCCGAAGTTGATTGGGATTGCCTATGCGTTTGAGCAGATGAGCCGGGCGCGGCGAGCGCCCCGGTTTTTGGGGACATTGGGCGCTGAGCTCTGACCCGAGTTCCGATTGGCCGGTGAATGCCATTCGCCAGAAGACTTCCATTATGCACTCCATGCCTTTCCTTCCAGTGGTACCCCGCTACCTCCTTGTATGGAGACCGCCATTTGGGGGTGACGACAAGGCCACGAGCGTCATCCCCATCACACAGTGATCGGCATGTGTCGTCGCAAGCGAGGTTGCAGGCTGGGCTGCCAGTGCTCTCATGTTATTTCATTTACGGCATTGGTCAGCGCGGCATCGAGAACGATGCCTGCGATCAGCTCCATCATACCATCGCACGATGTGGCGGAGTCGCTGGCATGGCGCTGGCATCGCCGATTGTCATCGTGCTTCGGTGTGCCGCTCGGGGTTCCTGGCCGCAGGTCCTATGTTCGCCACCGCCGCGGGCAGCATTGAAGGTTCAGTCATCTTGCGGCAGGGTTGGTGGACTTACTTTGTCACCTGCTTAATCTCCATTATGGGTATTGCATCCCAAACGCTGTTTCGATTTTCTTTACACCGAGAGTATGCACGTAGAGCGCTCTAACCACTCAGCACTGTTCATCCCGGTAGCACGTCGTGGTTCCAATCGGGAGCCCGCGGTCCGGCATGGTTGGCTTTGGCGTTGGGCATAGAAATATTTACCAATGACACCTTCAGCGATTTTCGACGTTTCGACACGTCTCTTGGGTCTGGCCATTCTCTACCGTGCGATCTCCGTTCTGCCGGAGCTCGTGATTGCGGCCAGTAATGTCATCTTTGGCAGTTCCGCCGCACATTGCATCGATCCGCTGTTGACATTCGTGGTGCTTGCCTTGGCTTCCGTGTGGCTCATTGTGGGCGCACCACCGCTCGCGAAACTCGCTCAACTGAACCGACATTGAGATATTCCCATCCATGGGATGCCGAACAAGCAGTTCACACTAAGCGCCGTGAGCGCGTCCCAGGTGAGGAGCCAATAGAATAGGGCTGGCTGGATTTGCCCGGATCGAAGTCACACGCCAGAACACTGATTGGTTACTGATCGCGCCCAACTCAAGGAGGCTCCTCCAGCGTAGCCTGCTTACAGTCCGCCGCGTCCTGATGGCTGCGGACATCTCACTGTGCATCTTATTCCGCTCCGGGGGATCCCCAAGCTGCCATAGACAATCCGGCCGTCATCAGCTTGCCCGGCGCGCATCGTCTCCAGGACTCTCACCAGAGGAATGAGAAGACCCAGCGATGCCGTTACCACCGGTGGTGGTCTCCACATATGCTTGAGAAGCAGGGTCTTCACGCTCCAAGGAAGCGAATGGAGTGTGAAATGGAAACCAAAGAGAGAGAAGGGGGGGCGAGGGGTTTTTGTGGGGCAAAGGGAGGCGCAATGACCAAGCCGCTGGAGGCGGGAGCCTAGGGGTGCCCCTTGGTGTGGTGGGCAAGGTGCTGAGGGTCTCGTTCCAAACACCGCTGACTCAGCCTCGGCGATATCTCCTCTCGCACCGTTTGACGGATCGACATGCCTCTTGGTTGCCGGTGTCATCCAGGTTGAGTCAAGGTCCCCCCTTCGGCCTCACCCTCCTTACGGTCCCCGGTGTCAAAACCTGGGAGTCAACCTGGGCGCAACCGCACAGGGACGAGGGCATTGAATGATCCAGGCGGTTTATGCATCTTTGTCCGAAGCCTGTATGACCATCGTTGGATTCATGAACCGTGGGGTGAGGGGTGCGTTGCGAGTGTGGCTGGCGCTTGCACTGGTGTTGTCCTGCCGTGGGGAGTCGTTGATTGAGCGTGATGAAGAGGCTCTTCGAACGGATGCCGGAAAAGCTTTCGAGGAGGTCATCGCTCCCTTTGTAAAGGACTATTGCCAGCGTTGTCACGGTCAGGACCGTCAGCGAGGCGGGATCAACCTGGAGTCGGCGGTGAAGAACCCGGGTGAGACCGCGGCGAACCATCTCTGGAAGCAGGTTATTGCGGTCATCAAGTCCAGTGATATGCCACCGCAGGACGTGGAGAAGCAGCCTTTGGACGAGGAACGGCGGGACTTTCTGGTTGCGATGGGAAAGCTGAAATATCTCAGCGTCAGGGATCCCGGGTTGTTTGTCATCCGCCGTTTAAACAAGCTGGAGTATGGCAACACACTGCATGACCTGCTTGGGGTGGACGCTTCGGTGGCGGATGAATTGCCGGACGAGGTGTTTGGTGCCGGTTACCTGAACACGCTGTCGCCTCTCCAGACCGAGCAGTATTTGGAAATTGCCAACAGCGTCTTGGACGAAGTGTTTGGTCCGAGCGGGTCCGGGCCTGCGGCGATCCGGCGACGGTGGGTTGGTGAAGTGCCGGAAGCTGGAACCGATCAACGCGTCGCCGCCGGAGAGGTTGCCCGGTCGTTCGCCCGCGCTGCCTACCGGCGTCCACCGTCGGAGACGGAGCTGGATGTGTTGCTGGACGTGTTTGATCTGGCCCGCGAAAACGGGCTCGCCTACCTGGACGCCGTCCGCCTGATGTTCAAGGCCGTTCTGGTATCGCCGCAATTCCTGTACATTACGCCAAGCATGGACGAGGTCGGGGCGACGTCCGGCGTGGTTTCTTTGGACGACTATCAGCTGGCATCGAGGCTCTCATATCTTCTGTGGGCGACCATGCCGGATGAAGCATTGTCGAGCCTGGCCGACAGTGGAAGGCTGCACGAGCCGGAGGTTTTGCGGGCTCAGGTCAAGCGGATGCTGGATGACGATCGGGCGCGTGGGTTGTTTGATGGTTTTGGTTCGCAGTGGCTTGGCCTGGGTGACCTGGAAGACAGGACGTTTGACGAGGAGAAGTTTCCCCAGATGACGAGTGAGATGCGTGCGGCGATGTATGATGAAGCGCGTTTGTTTTTTGAGGATCTCGTGCGCCACAACCGGGGGGTGATCGGCCTGGTGGATGCGGACTACACGTTCTTGAACGGAACGCTGGCGGCCATTTACGGGCTGGAAGGGCAGGTTCAAGGACCGGGAATGAGGAAAGTGGATTTGGAAGACAGGAATCGTGGCGGGATTCTGGGTATGCCGGGGGTGCTGGCCACCACCTCATTCCCGAACCGGACCAGCCCGGTCAAGCGCGGCGTGTGGGTGCTGGAGCAGGTGTTGGGGGAGCACATTCCGCCGCCGCCGCCGAATGTTCCGGCATTGGATCAGCAGGAGCGAAAGGCGGTTGAGAATCTGACCCTGCGTGAGCGCACGGAACTGCATGTCAGTGATCCCACGTGCGCCAACTGCCACAAGATCCTGGATCCAATCGGGTTTGGTCTGGAGAACTTTGATGCCATCGGACGATGGCGTGAACAGGATGATTCAGGCGGTGGCATTGATGCCTCCGGGGAGTTGCCCACGGGGGAACGCTTTTCGTCCCCCGCTGAGCTCAAGGTAATCCTTGCCGGCAGGGTCGAGCAGTTGGCCCGTAACCTGACTGAGAAGCTGTTGGCCTACGCCTTGTGCCGCCCCCTGGAGGGCTATGACGAGATTGTGGTGGATGAGTTGATGAGGAACGTTGCCGGGCAGGGATATGGCATGCAGACGATCATCGCGGAGATCGCAGCCAGTTATCCTTTCGGGCATCGCCGGATCGAGGAACCACTCGCATTTAACCCACATGAAAAAGCACCTTCTGATTAACCGCCGGACCTGTCTCAAGGGCATTGGAGCATCGCTCGCCCTGCCATTGCTCGAGTGCATGGGGTGGGCGGAGCAGGCCGGGAAGGGGGGCGGCAAGCCGCCCGTCCGACTGGGGTTCATGTACATGCCCCACGGGGTGATTATGGATCAGTTTTGGCCGGCAAACGCTGAGAGTTATCTCTCGGCGCCGCCACCAGCCATCGAATCATTGCGGCCGGTGTTGGATCAATGCCTGATGATGAAGGGGATTTCTGGCGTCCCCATCGCACCCTTCAACGGTGCTCCGCATGCGCTTGAGTTGTCGACCTGGTTGACTGCGATGTTGCCGGATGCGAACACGCGGCACCAAATCAACATTGGGATCTCGGCGGATCAGATCGCGGCGAATTATGTTGGTGGATTTACCGCCTTGCCATCCCTTGAGCTGGCCACGATGCCCCAGACGCACAAGGAAAACCAGGAGGGGCTAAACGAGGGCTACTACACGCACTGCAGCTTTCGCTCGCCAACCCAGCCCGTTCCGGCCGAAATCAATCCGCGCAATGTCTTGAATCGGCTCTTTGGCAAGACCGATCGTTCCGGGCATCTGGCCAAGGCGGACCCGCTGGATCGTCGGATGCTCGACCTGGTGATTGGCGGCGCGAAGGAATTTCGGCGTAAACTGCCCCGCAACGACCAGCAGAAGCTGGATGAGTACCTCGACAGCGTGAGGTCGGTCGAGCGCCGCATCGCCGCCATCGAATATCGGCAGAAGGAGGCGGCACTCGAAAAGGCCGGGGTAAGTGCCAGCAAACGGAACGCATCGGATTCGCCCCCCATCGAGATCAAGATTCCGGAGGGGGAGAAGCGCAGCGAATACATGCAGGTCATGTGCGATCTGAACATCCTTGCGTTCCAGACGGACACCACCCGTGTGAGTACCTACATCGGTTCAACCCCAAACGGGGTGTCCTATCCAGAACTTGGGTTCAGCAATGAGCACCATTCCCAGACGCATCACAACCATGAAGCCGAGAAGGTCAGGAAAGTGGCGGCGATCACCAAATTCAACATCGACCAGTTTGCTTACATGGTGAAGAAGATGGCCGGGCTGCGGGAGGGGGACGGCAGCCTGCTCGACAACTGCATCATGATGTGGGGTTCCGGTCTGGAGGACGGGAACATCCACGCCCGCGAGAATCTCCCTTTCATCATTGCGGGAAGAGGTGGAGGGACGCTCAACACCGGTCGGTTTCTGCCCGACATCAAGGGCAACCAGGGTGACCTCCTCACGACCCTTTTGGCCTGCGCGGGGGTTCCTTTCGATCGGCCGGTCGGCATCGCCACCAAGCAGATTCAGGAACTGATCAGGCGTGCCTAGCGCCTTCATTGGGCCAGGGCCTGGGGGTATCTGAATACCTGTGGACCTCGGTTAAGCCGGGCTGAGAGCAACTCTGCCCATCCTGCTTTGGTGGATTGCCGGTCTCTCGCCGGC